>CAZEEJ010000090.1:0-21015 GCA_964511155.1 uncultured Planctomycetales bacterium
GTCGGCGCCGGCGAGGATGAAGTAGAATCCCGGCCTGAGGTCTTCCGGCACAGTGATCTGCTCGATGCGTTCGCGATAGTCCGAGGTGGGCGGCAGCTTGGCGTCCCAGGCGGCGGTCGGTTTCCGGGCGACGAGGTGGGCGATGAAAGCGTCACGCTGCCTCCATTCCAGATTGTTCAGCGAATCGCTGTAGCCCCATTGCTGCCGGGTGACGAAGGTCTCGAAATCGTACCGCACGGCGCGGAAGAAAACCCGGGGAAGATTCTTGTAGCTCACGGCGATGGTCGGCCAAGGCGCGTTCCAGACCCGTTCGCCGGAGATACTGAGTTGCTTCCCTTCGATCTGCCGGATCAGATTGTGGCACTGGATACCGCCGTAGCTTTCGGGATGGGCGTTGCGGCCGCGGGTGGCCAGTTTGTGGGCCTCGGCGGGTTCACCCTCTCCATTGACGACGGTCGCCCAGTCAAAGAGCGCGCGGGCGGCGATGGCGTGATCGGCCCACTCGTCGACGAGGCGGTTGAGAGCGGCTTTATAGCGGTCGTTCAGCTCGGGGCCCACGGCCTGATTCTTCCCGAACGTCAGACGCCAGAGGTCGGCGTCAATCAACGCGCTCCGATCGCCGTCGTCGTAGTGGAAGGCGAGCAGATCCTGGAACAGCTTGATGGCCTTGAGCTTCGGCGAATCCGTGTCCGTGGTCTCCGGCCGCCAGCTCAGGAACTCGGCGACGGGGGCGAGGACGGGGCTGTCGTCGGCGATCTCGAAAGCATCCTCGGCCTTGGCCGCCCCCAGTTCGCCCGCCTGGTAGAAGGCCAGCGCCTCGTGGGCGATGAAGTCGTACAGGGTCGGGCGGTACGAGTCGGGGACGGTGCCCTTCTCGAGCAGGTCGTCGTATTGCCCGATCGGCGTGGCCTTGAGGGCTGCCTGCTGGGCAAGGGCCAGGGTGAAATGCCGGTCAATCTCCGCGAGGATGCGCGGGAGGTCCCAGGTGGTGATATCCTCGCCGGGCGGCTCGGCGGTCTGGGTGCGCTGCTGGAACCGCCAGCGGTTCTGCTGAAAGTAGTGCCAGTACCAGTTGGCGAGGATCGCCTGCATGATCGGCTTCATGGCGTCGGGTACCTGGGTGATCTCGGCTTCCAGACGCGTGACCCGCTCCTCGGCCTTGTGGCCCTCGATCTGCCCTTCCAGGGCGATCCGGGTGCAGATCGCCTTGACCGCCTCGGCGTGGCGGTTGTTGGCCAGGGCGTCGGCGATGATCGGCTCGAGGGCCTCGATGGCCGTCTTGGGCAGCCCCTTGTCCCGGGCCTCGTAGACCTCCTGCCAACCGGACCCGGTGGTGGCCGCGACCGCCGCGATGGCGACAGTGACCGATGCGGCGACGATGAGTTTGTTGAGCGTCATGGCGAATGCCGATCCTTTCATCATCATGGTTGACTACCGCACAAACAAGATCCGCCCGTGGCACGCTGATCGGTTAGATGCCGCCGGGAGCAACAAGTTCCCATCGGACATGGGTGCAACTCGCTTCCCGCGTAATCATTTCGACCGAGCCGGCGTCTCGGCCATGCTTGCCGTCCGCCTGTCTGCCCGTTGTCTCCTGTCCACTCTCTCCTGTCCTCTGTCTTCTGTCTCCTGTCTCCTCTCTCATGTCTTCCCGCCTCCCCCCTCACTCTGGCGTCTGCCTATTTGTCTCAATATCGCGACAATGGTACCCGCTTGACCATCGGGGAAGGCTCAGTATGCTGCGATTGAGTCTCAGTCTCTCTCGTGAGGAGCTCGGTGATGCAGGTGTGTGGCATGGCGGGTCTGCTGATGCTCCTGGCGGTTGAAACCCTGGCCATTGGGCCGACGTCGCAACCGGATGACATGGAGGCCCCGGTCGCTGCCGAGGGCTCGATCGAGGAGACGCCCGAGGCCGATGCGGGGGCATCGCACGTGGGCGAGGACCCGGCCGCCCATCGCCATGAGGTGTCCCTGCGGCCGGGCATCGGCGGGCCTCATTTCGGGTTCCACCCCGCCGAGCACCTGACCGGCGACTGGGGTGGGGCCCGCACTTGGCTTGGCGAACAGGGCATCGACTTTCGCGTGTCGCTGCTGAGCGTTTATCAGCACAACGCCCGCGGCGGACTCCAGACCCGCAACGGCCATCGGGTCACGGGCAGTGCCGACTACGAACTGACCCTGGACTTCGAGCGCATGGGCTTGTGGTCGGGCGGCGTGCTCTACACCCATGCCGAGAGCGGATGGGGCACCGACATCGGTGAGGACCGCGTGGGCAACCTGTTCGGGCTCAACGCGGATGCGTTCGGCGATGAGTCGATCATGGTCCGCCAGTTGTGGTACGAGCAGTCGCTGCTCGATGAGAAGATCCGCGTGCGGGTGGGCAAGCTGGACCTGGCCCTGGACCTGGACACCAACACGTACGCCAACGACGAGAACACGCAGTTCCTCAACCCGGCCCTGGTGAACACGGGGAATCTGCCTTTGCCGGACTATGGGCTCGGCGTGCAACTCGTCGTCGAGCCGGTCGACTGGTTCTATCTGGTGGCCGCGGTGGCCGACGCCCGGGCGGACGGGCGGGAGACAGGCTTCCGCACGACGTTCCACGGCGCGGACCATCTGTTCGCCGCCCTCGAACTTGGCCTGCTGCCGGTGTGGCAGACGGTGTGGGGCGAGTTGCCCGGCGGGTACCGGTTCGGCGTGTGGTACGACCCGCAGCCCAAGGTGCGGTTCGTCAGGAATCCTGACGACGGTGATCCCGACGACCGCAGCCCCCCGCCCATGAAGCGCGACGACGTCGGATTCTATTTCAACATGGACCAGATGCTCTTCCGCGAGAAGCCCGGGGATGCGGAGGACACGCAGGGTCTGGGCTTCTTTTTGCGGTGCGGCTGGGCCCCGGGCGACGCCAACGCGGTGCATCGCTTCTGGAACCTCGGCGGCCAGTATCAGGGCCTGATTCCCACCCGCGATGCCGACGTACTCGCCTTCGGCTTCGCCCAGGGCATCCTCAGCGACCGCCTGCGCGGCAATCGCAGCCCCGGCCGCGAGTCGGTCTACGAACTCTATTACAGCATTCATGTCTTCCCCTGGCTGTTCATCACCCCGGACTTCCAATGGGTGGTCGACCCCGGCGCCGACGGCGCCACCCCCAGCGCCTTCGTCGCCGGCCTGCGCGTGCAGGTGGTGTTCTGAGGTGATAGCCCTGGATCGCGTCTTCCCGCAGGGGCGCATCTGGAATGCTCTTCGGCAACGCGTACAATGGCGCCATGCGCATGGAGAACCCGCCGAACTCGCCGGATACGCTGCCTGTCGCCAGTCGGATCGACTTCGACGCGCCCTGCCCCCGATGCCGGTACAACCTCCGCGGATTGACCGTGCTCCGCTGCCCGGAGTGCGGGGCGGAGTTTAGCTGGGGCGAGATCGTCGAGTCTCGGCAATGGGAGGTCGAGACGGGCCTCGGTACCTGGATCGCGCTGATCCTCATGGCCTTGTTTCGCTCGTTGTGCAAGGGTGGGTGGTGCGGCGGCGGGCTCGGCAGTGGGACGATCCGCTACCGGAGTGGAGATTGTGGCTGGGCTGCCTGCTGGCCAAGACGGTCGCCGCCGTCGTGTGGGTCACGATCAGCGGGGGCGTCCTCAGAGCCAGGTGAGCGGCTGTCGGAGCTGGAGCATTTCTCGACTCATTCCAGAGCCGTAACCGTTCACGGCCCCATGTAAGCGGGGACTTGGAGCCCACACTCAAACAACCACTCAAGTTCTCAACAGGGAGAGAACCGAAGCCAGACCGACCTCTCAGTTTCCTCCGTTATCTCTTTGTTCAATGAATACTCCTGGTGGCTCGACTGGTGAACGATTACCCAGGCGGTAAACGGCGATTTGCGGGGAAAAAGGTATGAAACGCAAAGACGCCAAGACGCGAAGAAGACCTCAAGCATCACCCCCCTCCTCTTTGCGTCTTCGCGTCTTTGTGTTGCCAGCTCCTCGTGCGACTGTACCAGCTCCCGAGATCAACCATCTACCGTGAACGGTTACCCAGAGCCTTTCACGCGTCGGTGACAGCGGCCATGTTTAGCGGTGCCGCTTGCGGCACCGTCCCTTGTCGCTTGCGACTGCACTCGTATCCGTGAGCCCACACTACACCCCCCAGTTGCATTCTGCACCCGGAGGGAATGGAGAATTGAGAAAAAGCCACCTTCCATGCCTGCCGCCCCACCTCACCGCCAGTGAGGTTCGCCGGCATCCACGGGAGACACAGTTTCTCACTTCTGACTTCTCACTTCTCACTTTTTCCGCGTTGCGCAATGCAACGTTGGGGTACAGTCGCACTCGTCAGCTCACGCGCAGTTCGAGGACCTCGCCGGCGCGGAGAACGACGGGCGTTGCGAGGGTAATGGTCACGCGGCGTCCTTCGGTGGCGGCGGTGGCGGCGATCGGCTGGTCCTTGAGCGTGACGGTCAGTTTGGGCGGGTCCAGCGGCGTCGGCGTATCGAGGGCGATGGTGCGCAAGGCGAGCCGGCCCCAGCGCAGATCGAGGCGGGCGTGCAGGCCGGTGCTCTCGTGCCGCTGGGCGAAGCTACCCCAGCCCTCGGCGGCGGTGAATGCGGTTTTGAAGTTCTCGGGAGCCAGACGCGGGGCGAAGCCGATGTGCTGGTTGGGCCCGTGGTAGTCGAAGCCGGCCAGGGCAATAAAAACGCCCCAACTGGCCAGGGCCCGGGCGTAATGGTCGCCACACTCGACCTCGTTGTAGAGGTTGTGCCGGCCGGGGTGATAGCGGTCGTGCACGGCCCGGCAGATCGCCAGCCCCTCGGTGAGCAGGCCGTCCCAGATCATGTGCCCGGCAACCTGGTACTCGATGCCCGTCCAGACCTCGTTCTGGTAGGCGACGCCCTTATCAAGGTGGCGGCTCTTGGGCCAGGTGCAGACGAAGAGTCCCGGCTCGCCGGCGTGGGTGAAGTGCCGCCAGGGCGCGTGGGCGGCGATCTGCGGGCCGATGTCCGGCGCCCAGTTGTACTTCCAGATGGATTGCAGGGCCATTGCGACCCGTTCCCGCGGATAGATGTCGCCGAGCGCGACCTGCCGGGCCCAGCCTTCGCCGAAGAGTTGATCGGACAGGCAGCCCTGCCCGTACTGATGCTGAGGGTGCTTCTCCAGATCCACGTCCTGGATGAAGTATTCGCCGTTCCAGAGCCGCTCGACGGTGAGTCGCCGGCCGCTTTCGTAGATTCGCCGGGCGCGCTGGGCAAAGGCGGCGTCACCGATCGCACGGGCCATCTCCTCCCCCGCCCGCAGGGCCGCCAGGTAAAGCGAGCCGACGAACGTATTGGGGCCGGCGAAGTTGATGTCGTAGGTGTTGTGCTGCGAGTTCTCAATGAGGCCGTCTTCGTTGTCGTCCTGGCGGATGAGGAACTCGAGCGCGCTTTTGATGCGCAGCCAGTTGCGTTTGAGGAAGCCGTCATCGGGTGAAGTCAGGTGCTCGCGGTAGCACTTGAGGACGGTGCCGGCCTGGCCGTCGGCGGCGTAGTTCATGCCGTGTTCGCCGCGGAAGCCGACCAGCCCATCCGCCCGCAGGGCCGAGCCGAGATCCTGCATCTCGCGGGCGCTGCGTTCGAGCTCGGGGAACAGCCGGGCCAGGGCATGGGCGTAGTTCCACACGTGCGTGCAGGTTCCGGCGCAGCAATAGACGCCCTCCCACGCCCAGAACCGCCCGTTTTTCCACCATTCGCAGGTGTTGGTGGCCAGGTTGGCTACCGTGCTGTGCAGGCGGTTCAGCAGCCAGTAGGGCAGCGTAGAGTCGTAGTACGTGTCGCGCCAGAGGCGGGTGTCGGCGGTGAGTTGGTCGATGCGGTCGAGCACGTCGTGGGCAACCGCGGCCGCGTCGGCGTACCAGTTGGCGTACATCTGGTCGCTGCGCTGGTCCATGGTCTTGCGATTGGGGAAGTGCCAGGCGAGCACGAAAGTGTACGTCCGCTGCCCTTTGGGTTCGAGCGTGGCCAGCGGCGTGGCCAGGGCGGAGGTGTGCGACTCGCGCAGTCCCGCGGCGAACTGCTCGTCAAACGTCAGTTTGCCCGCGAGATCGGACGCCGTCTGGGCAAGTCGCGCGGCCTGCGCGCCCGTCGCCGCTTCGCCCGCGAACGCCAGGCAGAGCGAGCCGAAGTCGCCCATCGTTTCGAGCCGGCCATCAGGTGCCACCCGCGCCTCGTCGGCCAACTCGATGTGATCGACGTTGATGTGGCCCCATCCGCCCGTCCCGTGGTCAAGGATTTGGATGACGCCTTGCTTGCCGGCGAAGTCCTCGACGTTCCACGCCCGCCATTTGAGCTGCTCGTTGTTCTCCCCGGTGGCCGAGCGCACCACCTGGCCGTCGACGAGCAGGTTCAGGCAGGCCTTGCCGGGGTGCTGACCGCCACCGATGAGGAAGTTGAGGAAGCGGCGGTTGATCTCGAACGGCGGCGAGGTGAGGCTGCCTTGCAGGTCGTCGTTGCCCGCGTAGGTGTTGACCAGGCCCTGACCTTCGAAGCCGGTGACCTGCTGCTGTGTCGGGAAGGTGCCTTTGGCGGGGCCTTGGCCGAAGGCAGTGCCCTCGACCGTCCAGTCACCGTAGGTCTCGCCCTCGAAGTCGGCCAGCAGGATCGGCGATCGGGGCGTTGGCCTTGTGCCCGGCGGCAGGGGCTCGGCCGTATGGAGGATGAAGGTGCGGTCGCGCTCGCGCACGATGCGGCCCACGCGCCGCCCATCGAGGTATTCGCCCGAGTGCAGGCAGACGGCGTTTTCGAGCCAGCCGAGCAGGCCGGCCTTCACCGGGCGATCCGACGGATTGCTGACCGTGATGTGGAACACGGTCGCCGGCATGGCCGAGTCGCGGGCGTTCAGCGGGATGAACGGCGAGAAGGCTTCCAACTCGATGTCGAGCGGGCAATCACCGTGCGGGTAGTGGACGCGGGCGATTGGGTGTGTGCTGGCAAACGCCACGTCGGGGAATCCGTCGATGGACAGCGGCCGCACCGTGGGCTCGCCGCCGTCTTCAATCACCAGGGCGAAACCTTGATTCACAGGTTTGTCCGGCTGACGATGCTGGTAGTTCTCGACGCCCAGGCCGGAAAAAGCGACCTTGTTGAAGATCTGCCAGCCCGCCAGCGTGCCGTCGCCGAGCAGGTAGAGCTGGCCGGCGGCGATACCCCCGACGGGCATGGCCAAGGTGGCCAGGTCCGCGCTGCGGTAGACCTCGGGCGTGCCGCGCTCGAACAGGCCGCGTATCCACTCCGAGCGCAGCCCCTTGTCGGCAGGGACGAAGTGTTGGACTTCATCGCCACCGTCGGCCGGTTGCTGGCCCTTCGCTGATCGGGCAAGGCCCAGCGGCAGCAGCGTACTGGTCACCGCGGCCGGCACCATCGCCGTCGCCGCCCCCGCCGCCACCTTCAGGAATTCCCGCCGCCGCAACCCACCGCAAGGACCGGCACACCCACATGAACGCGGCGGTGCAGGGGTGAGCACCTCCTCCGTTGAGACAGGGTCTGTGGATGAACTGATGGTCCTGCCGGCCCGGCCCTTCTCATGCTGGCTCATCGTCGTCCTTGTCCTTTCAGCTCGCGGTCGCGTCGTCGGCACGCGGCCATTCGTCGCCCATCAAAGATCAGGACCCACAATGGAGTCCGCCGCATGATACCGCAATCCGCTCACCAGCCACATTGGTCGCCACGGGAGGGCCGCACCGCGCATCCGTGACGCAAACGGCGAGTATCCCAGGCGAGCGGCGGGGCTTATCCCCGCCTTTTGCGTGAGCAGCATCGCACTTCGCCCGCGGCCTCGCTCGCCAGGAACGCCGGGCTGCATACCCAGCGTCCTCTCGCAAAGCGCCGGGACAAGCCCGGCGGCTTGCCGATTCTGTCACGCCCCCCACCTGCGAGTCCGTGACAGGATCGGCAGGCTACCCGAGCTCAAATCACGGGGACAGAGTCGCCAAGGAAAGCGAGTCGGGCCTGTGCAACGCTTTCAGCGTTGGAGGATCATGGGGTAGCCCCTCGTCCGGGGGCGGCGCTGCGCTTGCCCCCGGCTATCCCCCAGGAACGATCGGCATTGACAGGCAGCAAACGGATGCTTACTCTTCTTTGCGGCGCATCGATCCAATGTTGGGTCGGATGGTCCTGTCTCGCGGTCGACCTTTAATTCAGGAGAGGTGCCATGTCCGAGTTGATGCCGCTTGCCGATGGAGAAGGTGTGGCTGGTTTTATCTTGGTGCTGATCTACCTGGCGGTGATCGTGCTCTGCGTCGCCGGCGGGTGGAAGATGTTTGAGAAGGCCAACCAGCCGGGGTGGGGGATCCTGATTCCGATCTATAACATCATCCTCATGCTCAACGTCGCGGGCAAGCCGGTGTGGTGGATCATCCTGATGTTCATCCCGGTGGCGAACGTCATCGTCGGCATACTGGTGTCGGTGGCGATCGCCCGGAACTTCCGCAAAGGAGCGGGATTCGCCATCGGTCTAATCTTTTTGCCGGTCATCTTCATCCCAATCCTGGGCTTCGGCGACGCGGAATATGACCCCGCAGCGGTGCCGGCCGTTTGACCGGGTGGTCAGCCGCAAGAGCCCGTGTCGCGATCGTGTAAGCCGTTGCCGTGCGCGGTGCTGATGCGATCGGCGAGGGTTCGCCGGAGCGTAACTGTTCACAGGCTTTCGGGGCCTGTTTGCGGATAGACGAACCACGAAGGACACGAAGAGCACGAAGAAAGAGAAGGAAGAGAAGACAACTGAAGGTGCTACACCTTCTCTCTTCGTGCCCTTCGTGCTCTTCGTGGTGTAAAAAGGAGTGGTGAGCGTTTACGAACCCAAGTACCCTGTGACTCTGAGCTTGCACCGAAACAACCAGTCAGGTCTTAAACACGGAGGGAACAGAGAGAACGGAGGAAGGGCCGACCGCTCTGTTTCCTCAGTTACCTCCTTGTTCAATGCTCGCTCCTGGGAGTACGACTCGTGAACGGTTACGCCGGAGCCACTCGGCCGTTTGGTCATCGCAGCGGATTCCCGCGTCGAAACGGGCCTTCGCCGGGGGGGGCGCCGGGGTGGTCCTCCGGAATTGTAGGAGGCCAGGGACATGGATTACTTTGACTACGAGAGCATCGCTTGCGAGGCCGGCATTCCAACGGACGCGTTGGCTCAGATTGTGGTTGCGATGCAGCGGGAATTCCCGCGTGATCCCATGATGTGCGAACTTCATGTGCTCCGAGCCTGCATGGCGGTGCGCGATGGCCATATCAAGGTGAACCAACTCCTCGAAACCGACCTTGCCGCCAGACAGTGACAGACCACGCACCGAGTGGGCCAGAGTTGGAAACGAACCGCGTTCTCGACGTTTGATACGCTTGGATCGGCCATGGTCAGAAGCATCCATGTCTGAGTTCAAACCGTCAAGCCGGGGCCATGCCGGGCAGGCGGCAGGTGAAGCGGGTGCCGACGCCGGGCTGCGATTGGACGGAGAGTCGGCCGCCGTGGAGGCGCACGACGGCGCCGGCCATGGCCAGGCCGATGCCGTTCCCGTCCTTCTTGGTGGTGAAAAACGGCAAAAAGACCTTATCAAGCAGATCGGGCGGAATGCCGGGACCCTCGTCGGCCACGACCAACTCCCATGATTCGCCGGCCCGGTCGGCCGGCCCGGCTTGGATGCGCACGACCTGCCCGGGACGGGAAACCTCGATCGCGTTGGTCACCAGGGCCAGCAGGACCTGCTCCATCTGCAGCCTGTCGAGGCGGACATCAGCCAGCAGCGGATCAACCTGGACGGCGATCTCGACGCGCGTCCGCTCCAGCAGCGGCCGAAGCACCGTGGTCACGTCGTCGATCAACGCACGGATCGGCAGTTGTTGCAGCTCGAGAGGGGTCGGCGACATGGATCGGTGAAGCTCGTGCAGCCAGCTCTGGAACCGGTCCACCGTGTGGATGATCCGTTGCTGGCAACGGGTGATTTCGTGCTCGGGCGGGCCTTAATCTGCGGCAGACTCGGCCAGTTGGCGGAGGCGCGCGAGCGGCGGTTGCAAGTTCTCCTCGAGGCGAGTCACCATGTCGCTCGCTGCGGTTCGCCGCTCCCGCTCGACGAGCTGTTCCTGCATCTCGACGACGCGGGCGGCCATCTGGTTGACCTCCCGGCCCAGTTGCCCGATCTCGTCCCCGCCCGGCAGGGCGAGTTGAACGGCAAAGTTGCCGCCGGCCAGCTCGGACGTGGCCGATCGCAGTTCACCGACCGGCAGCACCACCCACCGCCGTACGAACCACAGGCCCAACAGGCAAAGAAAGCTGCCCAACCCCGTGTTGGCGATCAGTATGACCACCACCAGCCGTTGGATGCCCGACGCCCGAACCACGTGATGGTGTCGCAGCAGACCCAGCTCGGCCACCGCCTCCGAGAGACGTTCATCCAGGACAACGAATGGAGGCCGCACGGCCGCCAGAGCGGCCACATGGTCCGCGCCGGTCTCCACCGCCTCATTGAACCTCCGCAGGGTTTCGCCCCGGGCATGGCTCGCGGCCCGGATCGGCTCCCACAGGCCACTCGTGTCCAGGGAGATCATCGCCGCCTCGATTTGAGGCAACAGGCTCTCGACCTGTTGTTCAAGCCGGGCCTGCCGTCCGCGCAGGTCTTCCGCTTCGCCCGACTTCTCGAACAACTGCCTCTGTTGTCGCACCAGGCTCCGTACCTGTTCGATCTGCTGCTGGGCGGAGAGGAGCGATTCCGCCTTGAGGAAGGCCGGCTTGATATAAGCCAGCATGGCGAAGCCGGACAGCCCCAGGTTGGCCAGGATGGACAGGACGAACACCAGGGCCATCAGCCCGAGCTTCTCCCGCAATGTCCAGGTTCTGCTCATCCCCTGACGCTTTTCTCGTGCACTGTTCACTCCCCGCAGGGATATGTAGTATACTAATGTCAGCAGTTCTGGAAGTCGCGTAGGCGCCGTGGGCGGACGGCAGGGCCTCGGCATGAGCGGGCAAGGCAACCTTGGGGCTGATCGGCGAGCACTCGCCCGGGTCAGGGCGGCGGCGTTGGTCTGCGCCTTGGCGGCCGGCGGTGCGGCCTTCGGACAGACCGGCCCGGGTCCCCGCGTCACCCGCCTGGACCCCCGCGGTGACAACCTCGCCCGGCGAACGGACCCGGGAGGGGTCGCGCCGATCGACCCCGGCAACCATGCTCTGCCCGACCTGCTCTCCCACACCATCGGGCCTTGGACGCCTCAGAACCCCACGGCGGATCTCTTCACCGGGCAGTGGCGAGCGGACGGGCTTTTTTTCCGCCTGGACCTGGTCTTCGATGGTCTGGTCAATCCCCCGGGCCCCATCGGCTGCTGCGGGCAACCGACCTTTGCCCCGTTCAAGTACGGCCCCAATCCGGTCATGGGGTATATCGAGTTGGACGTCGACGGCGACGTGGACACCGGCGGCGAGATCGAGTTCCCCAACCTGCGTTATCTGGGCAACGTCGCCCGTTATGGCGGGCTGCCGCAGCTCGGACGCCTGCGGGAGCGCGCGGCCCGCGACAGGTCGGCCTTCGACGGCAACGTATCAACCCCGCCCCAGGTCGAACGCAGCGGCGAAGACTTTCACCTGACGCTGGTTGGCTGGGAGATCGATAGCGCCAACATTCTGCGTTCCGATCCGTCGGACTGGCTCTTCGGGCCGGGTGAGACCTGGTGGATCCAGGGCTACCTCTTCCAGCGGGCCCACGGGTACCGGCAATTCAGTTCCGCCTGCTGTCGGCCGGGTGCGGGCATCGGCAGTTACGAACCGTTCGTGACCGTGCAGTTCGCACACCTGCCCGGGCTTGACCAGACAATGGTCAGCCTGGTCTACCCGCTCACCAACGCGGGCTCCGCCGCCCAGCGGGGCGATCCCTCCCCCCAACAGATGGACATCTTCACGACCAACCAGAACAGCATCCTCGAGGGACTGCACGAACTGCGGATCAGTGCTCTGGCCGCCAGCCCCGCCGACCAGGCCGACCCCGCTTTTGCCCTGATGCGAAGCTGGGGCGCCAAGACACCCGACGCCTTCCTGGACCCGGCGCAATGGCGCATCACGGTGCTCGTCGGTGGCGCCTACGCCGTGTCGCTCAACGACAGCTTCTTTGTCTGGTCTGATATCCACCCCAACGTGCGGCGGGGGGATTTCGACGGGAATGGACTGGTTGATTCCAACGACGTGGCGCTCTTCAATACCTTCCTGCAGGCGAACGACGGTCGGCCCGGGATGGACGACGACGACATGGTCAACGGGCGGATTCGGATTTCCGGTTTCGCCCGGAACTTCTGCCTCTTCGACCTGAACGCCGACGGGGTGGTCGACGGGGTGGATGCGGGCCTGATCACGGCGCCTCCGCCGTTTGCCGCGCCTGATTTCGATCAAGACGAGGACGTGGACCTTTCGGACTTCGGATTCGCGCAGGGGTGTCTGACGGGGCCGGACCTGGGACCGCCGGCCGAGGGCTGCGAGGCCGCCGATCTGGACCATGATGGCGACGTGGACCGCGTGGATCTGAACCTGGTACGCCACTGCGTGAGCGGCGCGGGCATTCCCGCCAATCCGCAGTGTGGCCACATGCAGGTTCTTCAGTTCTTTGAAGGGGACTAGGGTTGCACGTGACGGCAAGCCAGCACGATCACCGCTACCGCATGGCCGGTCGTCGGCCCCGGGGGTTCACCCTGCTTGAACTCCTGGTGGTGGTGGCCATCGCCATGGTGCTGGCGAGCCTGGTCGGGGCGGCCCTGTCCAAGGTGCGGGCCGCCAGCCGTGGCGTCATGTGCGCCAATAACCTCAAGACGGTGACCTACGAGTTCTTCCTGTTCGCCGACGACTACGCCCGCTCCAGCCGTGGGGACAGCGACCTGCGCGGCGGGCGGACGTTCCGGCTCGAGGATTT
This sequence comes from uncultured Planctomycetales bacterium, assembly GCA_964511155.1. Classification (GTDB taxonomy): domain Bacteria; phylum Planctomycetota; class Phycisphaerae; order UBA1845; family PWPN01; genus JAAYDF01. Next base: position 12,901 of record CAZEEJ010000090.1, read on the forward strand.
CCAGGAAAAGCTCTATCGCATCGACGAGTTCTGGGATGCTGGATCGGCGATGGAGGCGCCGTTGCCGGCGTCGCAGCAGGCGCTGATGTGCCCGGCCGGTCCCCGCTCGCTGGTCAAATACCGGGGCCTGCCGTGCAGTCAGTACGCCGTCGGGCCCGCGGAGAACGTCAGCACCGGCTTCAACATGCGGCTCGACCAGGTGAGCACGGTGGTGAGCGGGTGGCCGATTCTGCGGCGGGCCTGGCTGACCTCGCGCATTCTCGAGCAGCCCCAGGTGCCGCTGGTCTTCGATGTCGACGGGCAGGCGGCCCACCAGAGCCAGGTCCTGCCGTACTACGCGGCTCCGCCGGCGGGTGACAACGGGCCCTACGGCACAGGCATGTTCTGGTTCCCCGCCGAACGGCACGGAGGGAAGCTCAACGTGGGGTTCATCGGCGGGCATGTGCTCAACACGCCCGAACCCGGCAACCGCGTTCCCTGGAACTGGAAGTATCAGCCGCCGCTATGACCCTGCGCCACAAATTCGGCTCGCTGGCCTTCGTCTACCTCGTCGCCTTGACGGTCAACATGGTCCTGTGCCTCTGGGGCCTGCTGGTTTACTACAACAGCCTGCTGGCCGGGTTCGCGGTCCCGGATGCGTCCACCGAGCCGACGGAGGCCCGCATCCTTCAGATCCTGATGCTCAACACCCTGTGCGGGTTGGGGCTGGCTCTGCTGGGTTTGCGGCTCGCGCAACGCTGGGTGAACCGCCCGGTCGCGGATTTACGCGAAGCGGCGGCCCAGATCGGGCGGGGCAACTGGGGGCATCGCATCCGCGTTCGGTCCCGCGATGAGCTGGGACTGTTGGCCGGCGAGGTCAACGAGATGGCCGCCACCGTCGCCGACATGCAGCGCCGACTCGTCGAACAGGAGAAACGGGCGGTTGCCACACAAACCGTGCGCTGCGTGGTGCACAACATCCGCAGCCCGCTTACGGGCATAAGGTGGTTGGCGGAAGCGATCGCCATGCGGCCCGACGCGCCCCCGCCGGTGGCCCAGGGCCAGGCCCGGATCGTCGAGGTCGTCGACCAGGCACTGGGCTGGCTGCAGCGCTTCCGCGACGCCCTCTCGAAGGCCTCACTGAACATCGAGCCGGTCCGCATTGCCGATCTCGTCGCCCAGATCGTAGAATCGTCGCCGGCCCGGGCGGAAGATGAAACCACGAGGATACGGACTCTGGTGAGCCCGGACCTCGGCGAGGTGCGAGTGGACCGTGCGCAGTTCCGTTCGGCGCTGGAAGCGCTGCTGGCGTGGGCGGTCGCCGTCCGCCCATCGGGACCCGTGAACCTGACCGCCCAACGGACGGGATCAGGCCAGGCGGCCTGGCGGCTGACGCTGGCGACCGGGCCGCGGGAGCCGCTGTCGGAGGGGGAGCAGGCGAGCGGTGGCATGGGCGAGCTGGCAATGGCCGAGCGCGTCATTCAGTTTCACGGCGGCCAGTTCGAGCTGAACCGCGGGCCGGACAGCAGCCGCCTGACAATCACCTTGCCGGCCTGAGCCGCTCGCGGCTTCGCCCAACACCGCTTGCGGCTTCGCACGGTGGTATACGGGCGGCCCCTCCGGTGTGGTACCGGCGTCTCGCCGGTGCAGGCGGCGCCTGACAGGTACCTGACCACGGCTCGACGCATGGAGTGACGATGGCGGACATTCTGGTCATTGACGACGATGCCAACCTGGGACTTGCCCTGCAGATGACGCTCAGGCAGGAGGGGCATGGCTGCCGCTTCGTCGAGAGCGCCGAGGCCGGTTGGACCGAGCTGCAGACTCGACTGCCCGACCTGGCCCTGCTCGATTTGCAGTTGCCGGACCTGGACGGTCTGGATCTGTTGGCCCGTATGCGGGAGCGCGGGCTGGACATCCCCGTGGTGGTCATGACCGCGTTCGGCACGGTGACCACCGCGGTGACGGCCATGAAGCGGGGGGCGGCCGATTTCATCGAAAAACCCCTGTCGGTCCGCGAGGTCTGCCAACTGGTGGTCCGCCTGCTCAAGAGCCGGGCGTTGGCCCGTCAGCTCACGGGAGACACGCGACCCGCCGACCCCGGCGGCGAGGAACTCGCCCTCATTGCCGAGTGTCCGCCCATGCGCACGGTGCTCGCCCTCGCCAACCAGATCGCCGCCCTCCCCACGCAATCGGGCATGGGCCTGGTGGCCACGCTCATCGTCGGCGAGACGGGGACAGGCAAGGAGATGATCGCCCGGTACATCCACCGACACAGCCGCTACTCAGCGGGGCCGTTCGTACAGATCAACTGCACCGCCATCCCGGAAAGCCTGTTCGAGATGGAGCACTTCGGCCACGAGCGCGGCGTGTTCACCGATGCCAAAGCCAGCAAGCAGGGCCTGCTGGAGACCGCTCGCGGGGGGACGCTGTTCCTCGACGAGATCGGCGATATCCCGCTGGCCATGCAAGCCAAGCTGCTGGTGGCCATCGAAACCGGCCGCTTCCGGCGGGTCGGGGCCATCACCGAGCAGCAGGTGGACATGCGCGTCGTGGCCGCCAGCAACAGCGACCTGCAGCGGAAGGTCGATGCCGGACGGTTCCGCGCGGATCTCTACCACCGCCTCCGCATGTTCCAGATCGACTTGCCGCCGCTGCGCTCCCGCGGCCAGGATATCCTCCTGCTGGCCGACTACTTCCGCGAGCGTTTCGCCCGCCAACTCGATCGGCCCGCCCCGCGCCTTTCAGCCGAGGCCCGCGAGGCCCTGCTCAAGTACGCTTGGCCCGGCAACGTGCGCGAGCTGGGGCATGTATTGCTTCGGGTTCTGGCGACTTGCGAAGATGACGAAATCTCGTCGCAGGCCCTGGGCCTCCGCTCGCAGGCCGCTGACCAGGCCGAATGGCAGGTCGACCTCAGTACCGGCCCGCTCACCCTGGCCGCGGTGGAGGAAAAGCTGCTCCGTGCGGCACTGGCCCGGGCCGACGGCAACATCACCGAAGCCGCCAAGCTTCTGGGCATGCCCCGCGGCTCGCTCCGCTACCGGCTCGAGAAGCTGGGTTTGGCCTGAGAGCACCCCCGGGCAGCGCGGCGTAAGTTTGCGCCATCCGCCACCGGCCGCCGAGTTCCGCACGCACCAGGCGCGGGCCTGCGATTTGTGGCGTTGCGACGTAAACCTGTGGTGCCGCGGGGGATAACGTCATCACGGCTGCCCCCCGGCAGATCCGCCGCGGGTGGCGCGCCACGTGCTATAAGACGGCTGACGGATCACGTTTCTCCGTCTGAATCAGCAACGGGACAACTGATTCAGCAGGAGCAGACGGTCAGCGGGTTCGCCTCCCGCCGATGGAGCCTTCCTGGTCCGGACCCACCGCCGGCCTGTTTCAGGCCGTTCAGCGACTCGGGTACAGGCACGCCGCCAGCCTTTACGGGCGGCGGGCTTGCGCGCCGAGCGCCTCCGGGGCCATGGCAGAAACAGCGGGGAGCCGCAACGAGCCGGCAGGGCAAGGCGAGCGGCGGGGTTTATCCCCGCCTTTTGCGTGAGAAGCATTGGAGTTCAACCCGGCCTTTCGCACGAGAAACGCCGGGATCAACGCGGCGGCTGGGCGTTTTGTCACGGACACGTCTTTCGATGCTCTTCAAGTATGCGGTTGACGACGGCGTTCGAGATTCGGAAGTTCGTCCGGCGGAAGCGTGACAACGCGTCGGCGAGATCGAGCAGTCCCTTGTCGGCAGCCTCCTTCGGGACGCCCAAGGTTCCGATCACGTGGACGTCTCGTTCGAGGGCAGCAGCGCGAGCGTCTTTGTCGTCGCACAGAAGCAGGTCAGCGTTCATCAACCGGGCAAGCACGATCGCCTCTTGTTCGCCATCGCCCAGGTCGGCAAGCTCGGGATCACGGGCTGGTGACCCTTTAATCTCCAGCCAGGATGCGGGCGCCTCGATCAACGATTTCACCACCGGCGGACTGGACGGCCGGGATAACTCCTCCGCGACGGCTTGCGGAATCACGACCTGCCCATACCGCCTCGGCAGTACCTCGATATGTCCAAGAAGGGCGAGATAGTTCAGCGGTCCCGTATCCGAGACGACGATCATGGGGAAGCCTGACCGGGAAGCGTTTCGAGCGTTCGCACGTCAGCCTGGAAGTCCTCGAACGTGTAGTTCAGCGGCACACCGCGTTCGGCGAGCCACTGGTCCGCCTCGACGACTCCCATCTCCAGCGTCCGGGCCAGCCGCCCGATGCTGAGCTTGCCCCGGCGATAGGCTTCGATCAGCAGCGCATCCCTCGCGGCCCGGCTCAGGTCGCCCATGTCACGGTGCAATTGCTCTTCCAGGTCGCCTTCGAGTTGAAACGAAATCGCCACGTTGCCTATCCCGACACAAGTTCAGCATATACCCATACAGCCTTCACGCTCTTATCTTATCACGGATCGTCACGAAAAGCACCCGGCTAACGGCACGCCGCGGCCTCCACGGGCGGCGGGCTCACTTCCTGAGGGGCAGGCGGCTCAGCTTCAGGTAATGCTCGTACCAGATCACTTCCTGCGCGTTGAGTGGATGCCGGGGCAGACCGGGCGGATCGAGTTCGGCGGCCCACTCGTCGAGCCGGCGAGCGAGCCGCCCGGCGATCTCGGGGTGGGTCGCGATGAGATTGACCTTCTCGCAGGCGTCGGTCTCCAGATCGAAAAGGTATCGGCCTGACGGCCCGGCGTAGAGGTATTTCCATCGACCCTCACGAACGGCGGCCTGTCCCCAGAACCGCCAGAACAGCCGCTCGTGAGGCAGACCGGGCTTGCGGCCGGTGAGAAAAGGCACGAGGTCCACGCCGTCGAGCCGTTCGTCGGACGGCAGACCGGCCGCGCTGATGGCCGTAGCGGCAATGTCCAGCGCCGAGACGGGATGCTCGTACACCGTGCCGGGCGGAATCGCCTCTTTCCAGTGGACGATGAAGGGCACGCGGATGCCGCCCTCGGTCAACATGCCTTTCTCGCCGAGCCACGGATCGTTCAGCGAGCCATCCCAGTCGCCGGTGATGGAGCCGACCGGAACGGCGTCGGCCTTATGGAGCTTGAGGGGAGCGCCGTTGTCGCTGAGGAACACGATCATCGTCTTCTCGTCGAGTCCGTATTCCCGCAGGCCGGCCACGATCCGCCCCACGCCGTCGTCCATGGCAGACAGCATGGCCAGGGCGTGGCGGCGACGTTCGGGCATCGGCCCCGGAAACCGGTCCAGGTATTCCGGCGTGGCCTGCAGCGGCACGTGCGGGGCGAAGTAGGCCAGGTAGAGGAAGAACGGTCGCTCGTGGTTGCGTTTGATGAAGGCCAGGGCGGCCTCCGTCTGCACGTCAACCCGGAAGCGATGATCGGTGATCCATTCTCCGTCGCGGGCAAGGCTGTTGCCCTGCAAGTCGTAGTTAGCCCGGTAGCGCAGCATGGTGCCGCAGAAGTACTCATCGAACCCCTGGGCGGCCGGTGAGTAGGCGAGATCCGCCGCTTCGGGGATGCGCACCGGCGCACCCGGCCGGCGCTCTTCCTCGGGCAGGTTCGCTTCGATCCAACGCCTGCTGGCCACATTGGGCGCCAGGTGCCACTTGCCGACCATGCCGCTGACGTAGCCCGCGGCGGGCAGTCGTTCGGCGATGGTCACCTCCGCGAGCGGCAGGGGACAATCGCCGATGTGTTCGAGGCCGAACCGCTGCGCGTACCGGCCGGTAAGCAGGGCCGCGCGCGACGGGCTGCACTGCGGAGCGGTGATGTAGCCGGCGGTCATCCGCGCCCCTTCCCGGGCGAGACGGTCGAGGTGAGGTGTGCGGACGTCCGGCACCTGGCCTTGTGCGGAGAGGTCCGCATAGCCTTGGTCGTCGGTGAAGATGAGGACGATGTTCGGTTTCGCCGGTGCGTCTGAAGTTGCCGGCCCGGCGGCCGAAAGGGCGGAAGGCATAGAGGCACAAAGGCAGAAGGCACAAAGGCACAGAGGCAGAAGGCACAAAGGCAATAAGGTACAGACGTACAGAGGCAGCCAGGCAGAGGATGAAGGGGAACCGGGGCTGCCATTGCCTCACCGGAGTCCCACGCCTCTGTGTCTTCATGCCTCTGCACCTTTCTGCCTCTGTGCCTACTGCCTTTGTGCCTACTGCCTCTGTGCCTACTGCCTTTGTGCCTTCTGCCTCTGTGCCTTTCTGTCAATGATCGACGGCCATTTCGATTTCGACGGCGGGTCCGACGCCCTCGGGCTCGCGGATGCGGTCGATCATGCTCTTGACCCGCTCGGTGGGACCGGGGAAGAACGGGGTAAGGCCGAGCGTCACGGCGAAGTTGAGGATCATGCCGACTGTGCCGATGCCCTGAGCGTTGATGCCGAACACCCAGGGCGACATGCCGAAGAACACGGTACCCACGATATAGTACGTGGTGAAGCCGATACCGGTCAACATGCCGGCCACGGCGGGGACGGTGCCCACCTGCTTGGAGAAGATGCCCAGGACCAGGACGGGGAAGAAGCTCGACGCGGCGAGCCCGAAGGCAAACGCGACCACCTGGCTCACGAAGCCGGGCGGGTAGATGCCCAGGATGCCGGCGACGATGACCGCCAGTCCGATCACGGTCCGGCCGACCAGCAGTCGCCGGGCTTCGGAGGCCTGGGGATTGACTACGCGGAAGTACAGGTCGTGAGCGATACTGGAGGAGATGACCAGCAGGAGCCCGCTGGCGGTGGATAGGGCGGCCGCCAGACCGCCCGCCGCGACCAGGGCGATGATCCAGTTGGCCAGCTCGGCCATCTCGGGGGTGGCCAGCACGATGATGTCGGAGTCCGGGCCGCTGAGGCCCAGGTCGCGCAGGACGGCGGCACCGTTGGCCCCCGCGGTGCCGCCCGTGGCGAGCCAGCGTTCGTGGCCGGCGGTGATGGCGGCCAGCTCGGCGGCGGTGAGCTTGCCGCCACGGAAGATTTCGTTGTCCTCGCCGGCCGAGTAGCGGACGCGGCCGTCGCCGTCCTGGTCCACCCAGACGATCAGGCCGGTCTTCTCCCAACTGGTGAACCAGGCGGGGAGGTCCTCGCGTGCGCGGGACTGGATGCTGTCGATCATGTAGTGGCGGGCGAAGGCGGCGGTGACCGGGGCGGTCAGGTAGAGGAGGGCGATGAAACCCAGTGCCCAGAACGCGCTCCAGCGGGCCGCCTGGACGGTCTTGACGGTGTAGAACCGCACGATGACGTGGGGCAGGCCGGCCGTGCCCACCATGAGGGCCAAGGCCGCGCACAGCACGTTGAGCCGCGACCACTTCACGTCGCCGAACGCTTCCGTATAGCTGGCGAAGCCCAGATCACGGTTGATCTGGTCGAGTTTGTCGAGCAGGCGGACGCCCGTGGCCCCACCGTCGGCGGCGACCGAGTCCAGCAGCGTGCTGCCCAGGCCGATCTGCGGCACAGGCTGACCGGTGAGGCGGATGCTGATGGCGATGGCCGGAATCAGGAACGCGGTAATCAGCACCCAGTATTGGGCGACCTGCGTCCAGGTGATGCCCTTCATGCCGCCGAGCGTGGCGTAGATGAAAACGATGGCCATGCCGATGATCACGCCGACGTTGATATCCACCTCGAGGAAGCGGGAGAAGACCACGCCCACGCCGCGCATCTGGCCGGCCACGTAGACGAAGCTCACGAATACCGCACAGAGCACCGCTACCAGCCGGGCCCAGTTCGAGGCGTACCGGTCACCGATGAAGTCGGGAACGGTGAACTTTCCGAACTTCCGCAGGTAGGGGGCGAGCAGCAAGGCCAGGAGCACGAAGCCGCCGGTCCAGCCCATGAGATAGACGCCGCCCGCGTAGCCCATGGTCGAGATCAGGCCGGCCATGGAGATGAACGAGGCGGCGCTCATCCAGTCGGCGGCGGTGGCCATGCCGTTGGCGATCGCGGGGACGCCCCGCCCGGCGACATAGAATCCGCGGGTGTCGCGCACCCGGCTCAGCCAGGCGATGCACAAGTAGCCGCCGAAGGTGAAGCCGACGATCAGATAAGTCCACGTGGAAACGGTCATGGGTGGGATAACACTCGGGTGTCACTCGGTGCCCGCTCGACTCCTGAGACAAAATGGCGAATGTCCAAGGCCCAATGACCAATCAATGACCAAGCCCGAAAC
>CAZEEJ010000091.1:0-20946 GCA_964511155.1 uncultured Planctomycetales bacterium
CATGCCGCCGGGAAACGCGAAGGCCCGCGCAAGGGCTATGGCGCCGGCCTCGACCGTGGATCGGCGATCCACCAGACCGCTCGTCTGACCCGCCGGAATCCGCATGTGATTCAGGCTCGTCTCTCAAGGCCATACCCGGCGATGTGATCCGCTGTTGAACGAACGGAGAGGGGGAGATTCGCAGATCTTGCCGAAGCCGTTCCATGAAAACAACTTGGTGGGAGAAAGGGTTTGAGTTCGATTATTCGCTCCCTTGATGGCCGTGACGGCCGTCACGCGCGGCGTGTGTGCGGGCCAGCGACGCAGCGTATTCATGGCAAACCCTCGATCCCGTGTTCGGGCACCGGCGGTTCGGGGCAAAATGGGGACAGGCACCGCTGGAACAATCTGCCCCAGCCCTGAACTTGGCCCGCATCCGAGGATGCTTGCTTCATCAGGCACCGCCGGGGCGGAGCCAGTCCCCATTTTGCCTCGACGTCGCCTTCCTCGCGTCCGCGGACGGCGGGTTACGCCCTTGGCGTTTCCGCTGATCGCCCGTATATGCCGAGGGGTTCCGGTGCTTACCGGAACCCCTCAAGTACCCCCAACGGGACTCGAACCCGTGTCTTCAGGATGAGAACCTGATATCCTGGGCCACTAGACGATGGGGGCAATTCAGCACGAACTGCCTATACCATAGCGGAAACCGCGAGAATGTCAACCCGTCGTAAGCCTTTGCGGCGAGTCGAGTTGCGAGCGGGCGGGGGTGCGTTTGGCCGGCGGGGATGGGTCACGCCGGCCGCCACGGGTGTGGCACCGGACCTCGCCGGTGCGGGTGCCGGTTGCCCGACCCCGGCCGCCACGGGGGGCGGCCGCTACGGTGCGGATGGGTCACGCCGGCCGCCACGGGGGGACGGCCGCTACCCGGTGTGGCACCGGACCTCGGCGAGCTCGGTCGAGCCGCGTCTCGCCGGTGCGGGTGGCGGTTGCCCGACCCCGGCCGCCGCGGGGGGCGGCCGCTACGGTGCGCATGGGCCGCGCCGGCCGTCGCGGGGGGCGGCCGCTACGGCGTCTCGATTCGCGTCTTGGGCCGGGGTATAAAGGCGGTCGCAAGGAGGATGGATGTCGCCGGGAGAACTGCTCGAAGGGCTGACCGAACCGCAGCGGGAAGCGGTGACGCACCGCGATGGCCCGCTGCTCGTCCTGGCGGGGCCGGGCAGCGGCAAGACGCGGGTCATCACCCACCGGGCGGCGTACCTGGCGTGCACGGCAACCGGGCCGGAGCACATCCTGACGATCACGTTCACCAACAAAGCGGCGGGGGAGATGGCCGAGCGCATGGCCCGGCTGGGGTTGGGGCGGGGCCTGACCTGCTGCACCTTCCACGCGTTCTGTGCCCGGCTGCTGCGGATGTACCATGAGCCGGCGGGGCTGGCGGCGAACTTCTCGATCTACGACGACAGCGACCAGGTGGGGGCGGTGCGCGAGGCCCTGGAGCGTGTGGGGCTGTCCTCGGAGAACTTCCCGCCCGGGGCCATGCTGGGCCAGATCAGCCGGGCCAAGAACGAGATGTGCCTGCCGGCCGAGTTCAGGACGCAAGCGAAGGGCTGGCAGGACCAGAAGCTCGCGGACCTCTTCGCCGCGTACGACGCGATCCTGGCGGAGCAGAACGCGGTCGACTTCGACGACCTGCTGGTGAAGACCGCGCTGCTGCGGGGCGAGCACCCGGAGTTGCGTGAGCGGCTCGAGAACCGCTACCGCTACGTGCTGGTCGACGAGTACCAGGACACCAACCGGGCGCAGTACCTGATCGCCCGCGGGCTGTGCCTGGAGCGGGGCAACCTGTGCGTCACGGGCGACCCGGACCAGTCGATCTACGCCTGGCGGGGTGCGGACATCGGCAACATCCTGGCTTTCGAGGAGGATTTCCCGACGGCCCGGGTGGTGCGGCTGGAGGAGAATTACCGGTCCACGCCGCAGATCCTGAGCGCGGCCGCTGCGTTGATTGCCCACAACCGTCGCCGTAAGGCCAAGGCGTTGTGGACGACGCGGGGGGAAGGGCCGGCCGTGCGGGTGGTGGAATGCGAGGAGGAGAAGGCCGAAGCGGCGTACATTGCCGGCGAAGTGGTGCGTCATGTGGCCGAGGGCGGCAGCTACCGGGACGTGGCGATTTTCTACCGGGTGAACGCGTTGACGCGGAACCTGGAGGGGGCGTTGCTGGATGCCCGGGTGCCTTACCAGATCGCCCGCGGGGTGGCCTTCTACCAGCGGAAGGAGATCAAGGACGTGCTGGCGTACCTGCGGCTGGCGGTGAATCCGCGGGACGTGGCGGCGTTCAAGCGGATCATCAACGTGCCGTCGCGGGGGCTGGGCAAGGTGACGGTCGAGCGGGTGCTGGCCCGGGTGCAGGCGACGGGCCGGCCGGTGCTGGAGGTGTTGAACGATCCGGAGAGCATCCCGGGGGCGAAGAAGGCGGTGTCGGCGTTGCGGTCGTTTGTGGGGTTGATGACCGCGGTGCAACGGGCGGCCGGCGGGGCCAGCGTGCAGGATGCGGTCGAGTACGTCATGCGGCACAGCGGATTGATCGCGACGTGGGACGGCGAGCCGGGCAACGATGCCCTGGACAACGTGAAGGAGTTGATCACCGCCGCGGCGGAGTACGACCGGCAGCATCCCGACGGCAGCGGCTCGGTGACGGGCTGGCTGGAGCAGATCAGCCTGATCAGCGACGTGGACGCGATCGAGGAGGGCGCGGGGGCGGTGACGCTGATGACGTTGCACGCGGCCAAGGGGCTGGAGTTCGACGTGATCTTCATCGCGGGGGTCGAGCACGGGCTGCTGCCCCATGAACGCGGCGAGAATGAGCGGGCGGACGTGGAGGAGGAGCGGCGGTTGCTGTTCGTGGGCATGACCCGCGCCCGGCGGGCGTTGACGCTGACCAGCGTGCGGTGGCGCAGCGTGTGGGGCCGGACGCAGCGGCGGGCCAAGTCGCTGTTTCTCAAGGAGCTGCCGCAGGAGGGCGTCGACCGGGTGACGCTGACCGCGGAGGGGGCGCGGGGAGAGGGGACGCCGCGTGAAGTGGTCATGCCGCCGGAGGCCGTGGAGTACGCCTCGTGGCGGCAGGGGCAACTGGTGCGGCACGAGGAATACGGCCTGGGGCGGGTGCAGTGGATCCAGCCGCGGACGGGCGGCTTGTACGCCGGCGTGAAGTTTTCCGATTGCGGCATGAAAACGCTGGCCCTCAAGCACGCCCCGCTGGAGCTGGTGGAGATGGATGAGTGGGATTAAGCCCGGCGTGGGCTGTCACGACCAGGGGAAGGATTGGGCGTGCGAAGTGAGAGGTGAGAAGTGAGAGGTGAGAATTGAGAATTGAGAAAGGACGAGCCGGGTCCGCTGGAGCCGCTCAGCGTGACCGCTGGTGATCCGGGATGGCGCTCACGGAGAACACGGTTTCTCACTTCTCACCTCTCACTTCTCACTTTCCCCGTGTTGCGGAATACAATGGGGCGATTGAGAGAAACGCGATGAATGCAAAAGAACTGTGGGCGCGCCATCAGCGGTATCTGTGCGCGGTGCCGGGCATCGAGCTGACGCTGGACATCAGCCGGATGTCGTTCGATGCGGGCTACTTTGACCGGATGGCGCCGGCAATGGCGGAAGCCTGCACGGCCATGGAGGCTCTGGAGCAGGGGGTGATCGCCAACCCGGACGAGCAGCGGATGGTGGGGCATTACTGGCTGCGGGCTCCGCACCTGGCCCCGTCGGCGGAGATCCGGGCGGAGATCGAGCAGACCGTCGCTGACATCCAGGGTTTTGCGGCGGACGTTCACTCCGGCCGCGTCAAGCCGCCCAAGGCCGAGCGGTTCACGCAGGTGCTGGTGATCGGAATCGGAGGCTCGGCATTGGGGCCGATGTTCGTCAGCGACGCGCTGGGCGAGCCGGGCCGCGATCGCATGGCGGTGCACGTGCTGGACAACACGGACCCCGACGGCCTGTCGCGGGTGCTGGCGTCGCTGGCCGACCGCCTGGCCGAGACGCTGTGCGTGGTGATCAGCAAGAGCGGCGGCACGCCGGAGACGCGCAACGGCATGGTGTATACGGCAACGGCGCTTCGGGAAGCGGGGCTGGACCCGGCCCGGCAGATGGTGGCGGTTACGGGAGCGGGGTCGAAGCTTGACCGGCAGGCGGAGGGCGAGGGCTGGCTGGCGCGGTTCCCGATGTGGGACTGGGTCGGCGGGCGGACGAGCGAGACGAGCGCGGTCGGGCTGCTGCCGGCGGCGTTGCAGGGTATGGACACCGACGAGCTGCTGGCCGGTGCCGCGGCATGTGACGAGGCCACGCGCTGCCGGGATACGATGCACAACCCTGCCGCCCTGCTGGCCCTGATGTGGTATCATGCCACCGAGGGGCGTGGAGCGAAGGACATGGTGGTCCTGCCGTACAAGGATCGGCTGCTGTTGTTCAGTCGATACCTGCAGCAGCTCGTGATGGAGTCGCTGGGCAAGCGGCTGAATCTGCGGGGCGAGCGCGTCGACCAGGGGCTGACGGTCTACGGCAACAAGGGCTCGACGGACCAGCATGCGTACGTGCAGCAGTTGCGGGACGGCGTCCATAACTTCTTCGTGACGTTCATCCGCGTGTTGGAGTCGGGCGGCGAGCGGGTCGAGGTGGAGCCGGGCGTCACCGCAGGCGATTACCTGCACGGCTTTCTGCTCGGGACGCGCGAGGCCCTGTTCGCCAACGATCGGCAGTCGATGACCCTCACGGTGCGGCGGGTGGATGCACGGACGATCGGCGTGCTGATCGCGCTGTTCGAGCGGGCGGTCGGGCTGTATGCTTCGCTGATCGGCGTCAACGCTTACCACCAGCCGGGGGTCGAGGCGGGCAAGAAGGCGGCCGCCGCGGTGCTGGAATTGCAGTCGCGCGTCGCCGGGGTGTTGAGTGCGGCGCCGCAGAGCGCCGAGCAGTTGGCCGCGGCCATCGGTTCGCCCGACGCGGCGGAGACCGTTTATGCCTTGCTCGAGCACATGGCGGCCAACGGACACGCCCGGCAGGTTTCGGGCACAAGCCCCGGTGCCGCCACGTTCATCGCCGCCGGCTGAGGACGAGAAGCGTAGTGAACCGCCGATCCGGTTCCGTTTGGCTTCGCCGTGACGAGTGAACGCGGATGAACGCCGATGAGAGAAAACGCCGGAGCAAAGCTCCGTGCGGTCGGATGCGTTGCGGTTCGGGCGTACCTCGCCGCCCGCGGGGCACAAGGACCAATGGCGAAGCACCAATGACCAATCAAGTCCGAATGACGAATGACGAACGTCCTCAAACCGCAGCCGAAGTTCTGGTTTCGGACTTGGTCATTGATTGGTCATTGGGCCTTGGGCATTCGACATTCTGCCCTGGGAGTGACTTATGCGACACGCGGTGATTATGGCGGGCGGGTCGGGCACGCGGCTGTGGCCTCTGAGCCGCCGGACGAAGCCGAAGCAACTGCTGCGGATCTTCGAAGGTCGGTCGCTCCTGCGGCAGTCGTTCGAGCGGCTGCGCGCGCTGCTGCCGCCGGAGCAGATTTACGTCATCACCGCGGACGAGTACGTGCCTTCCATGCGTGCCGAGCTGCCCGAGATGCCGGCGGAGAACTTCCTGGCGGAGCCCTGCCCGCGGGACACGGCCAACGCGGTGGGGCTGGCGGCGCACCTGCTGGCCGCCCGCGACCCGGAAGGCACGATGGGGATCTTCACCGCGGATCACATCATCCGGCCGACGGACGTATTCTGCCGCACGCTGGAGACGGGGTTTGACGCCGCCGAGCGGTTCGCCGATGCCCTGGTGACGTTCGGCATCCAGCCGCGTTCGCCGCACACCGGGTACGGGTACATCTACCGCGGGGCCCGGCTCGGGGCGGGGATCTACGCGATTCAGCAATTCGTCGAGAAGCCCGACCCGCCGACGGCCGAGCAGTACTTCGCCAGCAGCGAGTACTACTGGAACAGCGGGATGTTCGCCTGGCGGATCCCGACGATCATCGGGCAGATCGCCAAACACCAGCCGAAGATCCACGCCGGCCTGCGCGAGGTGGCGGCCCACCTGCACGATCCGAGCACGGCCGACGCGGCCCGCGAACGGTTTGCCGGCCTGCCCCGCATCTCCATCGACTTTGCGGTGATGGAGCGGGCCGACCGGGTCATTGCCGTCGAGATGCCCTGCGACTGGCTCGACGTCGGCTCGTGGACCGCCCTCGAAGAGGTCTTCACCCCGGACGCGGCGGGCAACGTCTGCGCCGCCCCGAACGTCGTGGCGTTCAACGCGACCGGCAACATCCTGGTCAGCGAGTCGGACCACCTCGTGGCCGCCGTCGGCGTCGAAGGCCTCATCGTCGTGCATGCCGACGACGTGACCCTCGTCTGCCGCAAGGAAGACGCCCAGCACATCAAGGAGATGGTCGAAAAAGTCCGCACCCTGCACGGCGAACGGTATGCCTGAGCCCTGCGCTGTGCGGCGCGGGCGTGTTGCGATTAGCAGCCATGGACGAACTGCTTCCCAATCTGTTCGGCAGCCTCATGCTGCTGAGGTTCAGACAGGAGGTGATCATCAGGTGCTAAGCGAGCCGCGCATGTCAGGACGGGCGAGCGACCCACCGCAGGTGGTTATCCTGGCCGGTCCCAACGGCGCGGGCAAGTCCACGGCCGCGCCCGGGCTGCTGAAGGGCCTGCTGGACATGGATGACTTTGTGAATGCGGACGTCATTGCGCAGGGCCTGTCGGGATTCGCTCCTGAAGCGGTGGCGTTGGAGGCCGGGGAGGTCATGCTCCGACGGATCCACCAACTGGCCGACCAGCGCAAGAGTTTCGCCTTTGAGACCACGCTGGCCAGCCGCTCATACGTGGGCTGGCTTCGGCAACTGGTCGGCTCTGGTTACCGTGTTCATCTGACGTTTCTCTGGCTTTCGAGTGCCGAATTGGCGGTCAAGCGGGTTGCACAACGGGCTCGACTTGGGGGGCATTCAGTGCCCGAAGCCACGATACGGCGGCGTTACAAGGCGGGGCTGCGCAACTTTTTCTCTCTTTACCGCCCGTTGTCGACGGCTTGGTTGGTGTATAATAACTCGCAGATTGGGCCGCCTGGGTTGGTGGCTGCTGGGCAGGGCACGAGGACTCTGCAGATCGCCGATCAGGCGAGTTGGGATGTGATTCGGGAGGCCGAGCGATGAGTAACGGACCACGCCTGGACGTGGAACGAATCTTCCTCGAACACACGCTCGTGGACGAGGTGCTTGCCCAGGCGACTCGCGAGGCGGTGCGGCAGCACGTCCAGGCCGGGAATCCCATCGCGGTTGAAGAGAACGGCCAAGTCCGTCTGTTGGCATCCTCGGAAGTCGACCTTGCTAAGTACGGACTTAGAGGTTGTTGAGTTCGCCTCAACAAGTATGCAGCTTCTTGTTGTCCTGAGAAGAAAACAGCTCACGCAGAGGCGCAGAGATCGCAGATGAGAGATTGCTGAAGTCTCTCCGCGGTCCCTGCGCCTCTGCGTGAGATTTGTTTTGGGTTGCGGGCCACCCGGCCGGGTGCGGACACAGACAGCCGGGGCGATCGGCTCGCATCTCGCAGGCTCAGGCGGGCATGAGGATCTGGGCGGTGCGGCAGGGGATGTAGATCTGGACGGACTGGTCGCGGCCGTCGGTGGGGACGGGCTGGTGTGGGTAGACCTGGCCGGCGCTGACCAGTCCATGCCCGCCGAACCAGAACTCGTCGGTATTGAGCACCAGGCGATAAGCGGTCGGGTCGGGCACGCCGAACCGGTATCCGCTTTGCGAATGGTGCGGGTGGAAGTTGAAGATGAAGACCAGCGGACCGCGGCGGAAGACGAGGATCTTGTAATCCTCGTGCACCTGGATCAGCTCGATGAGCGGGTTGGCCAGCAGGTTGTACTTCTCGTCGAGGTTCTGCATCTCACGATCAAAGGCGTCGAGGTCGCGGTAGCGCAGGGCGGGATCATCGACCAGGGACCACTGGCGGCGGGCGTACTTGTAGGAGAAGCCGTTGCCCTCCCGCGGAAAGTCGATCCACTCGGGGTGCCCGAACTCGTTGCCCATGAAGTTCAGGTAGCCCTCGCCGCCGAGGGCGAAGGTCACCAGGCGGATCATCTTGTGCAGGGCGATGCCCCGCTCGATGATCATGTTGCCGGGCGAGCCCTTGCTCATGAGCCAGTACATGTCGGCGTCCATGAGCCGAAAGGCGATGGTCTTGTCGCCGACGAGGGCCTGGTCGTGGCTCTCGGCGTAGGCGATGTGCTTCTCGCCCTGCCGCCGGTTGGTCAGCACGCCGAACAGCTCGCCCATGGGCCACTCTTCGTCACGCCTCTCCTTGAGCAGCTTGATCCAGTAGTCGGGGATGCCCATGGCCAGCCGGTAGTCGAATCCCAGGCCGCCCTCGTCCAGCGGCCGGGCGATGCCGACCATGCCGGAGACGTCCTCGGCGATCGCGACCGCGTGGGGATTGGCGTCATGGGCGACCTGGGTGGCGAGCTGGAGATAGGTGACCGCCGAGGTGTCCACGTTGTCCGACAGGAGGTAGTCGTCGTAGGAGTGGAACCCGCCGCCCAGGCCGTGGTCGAGGTACATCATGCTGGTGACGCCGTCGAAGCGGAAGCCGTCGACGTGGTACTCATCGAGCCAGAAGCGGACGTTGCTGAGCAGGAAGCGGAGGACTTCGTCCTTGTCGTAGTCGAAGAGCATGGAGTCCCAGGCGGGGTGCTGCCCGCGCGGGCCGGCGTGGAAATACTGGTGCCCGGTGCCGTCGAAGAAGTTCAGGCCGTCGTGGACGTTCTTGACCGCATGGCTATGGACGAGGTCGAGGAGGACGAGCAGGCCGTGGCGGTGGGCGGTGTCCACGAGGTGTTTGAACTCCTCCGGCGTGCCGAACCGTGAAGACACGGCAAAGAAGCTGCTCACGTGGTAGCCGAATGAGGCGTAGTACGGGTGCTCCTGGATGGCCATGAGCTGCACGGCGTTGTAGCCGGCATCGGCGATCCGGGGGAGGATGTGGTCGGCGAACTCGGTGAACGTGCCGATGCGTTGGGCCTCGGTGGCCATGCCGACGTGGGCCTCGTAGACCCGGGCACTGGCGCCGGCCCGCGGGGCGGGGTGCCGCCAGACGTACGGTTCCGGCGGATCCCAATACTGGCCGCTGGCGTTGTGGGTGCGGGGGTCGTAGACCACGCGGCGGATCCACGCGGGCACGCGGTCGAGCGGGCCGAGGGCCCCGTGCACGTGCACCTTGACCTGCTGGCCGTGCACCAGCCGCGCGGCCGCCCGGTCGTCCGGCAGAAAGAGGCTCCACACGCCGTTCTCGTCACAGGTCAGCGGGTGGGCGTGGCGGTCCCAGTTGTTGAAGTCGCCGATCAGGGAGAGGGCCTCGGCCCCGGGTGCCCACTCGCGGTACCAGATCCCCTTGCGGTTCTCGTGCCAGCCGCGGTTGAACCCGAAGTAATCGTGTCCTCGGCTGAAAGCTTCGAGCGAACCGGCGATCCGGGTGACGCGGGCGAGGGCGGCCTGGTAGCGCTGGTAGCGCCGGCGGAGGGCGTCGGCGTAGGGTTCGAGATACGGGTCCAGGTCGATGAGACCGGTGCCGTCGTTCCTGAGTTGAGTCTGCGGCACCGCCATCCGTCACGCTACCCGCCAAGAGGAAGAGACATATCATCCCGGTCGAGCCGATCCTCTCCGCCGCGACCCGGGGAAGGTACCCCATTCTCAACGACGCTGGCAGGATTTGCAATGATCGACTCAACGGGAGAAGGCGGGTGGCCCATCCTTGCGTAGCAAGGGTGGGCTCGCGATGATCGAACGCGTGATGGGTGGCATGGGTCGGTACTCCGACCCGTGGTTGTGCCGGGACAGGCCACGGGCCTGAGTACAGGCCCATGCCACCCATCCGCATCATCGTGAGCCCAACCATCGCATTGCGATAGATGGGCCACCCGCCCGAGCTGTCACGGCCCCGGCGGGCGGGGCACTGGCATTCCGGCGGGAGAGCTTTACAATGGGGACCGAACTCCTGGCAAAAGCGCCTCCGGCAACCGTGCTGGACCCACCCGCAGAGCGAACGGGCCCGCCCAACGAAAACGATGCCGGTGCACATGCAGGCACAGGGCGGTCGCGGCACGGGCCGATCTGAAATGTCCGGGAGCAGGAGAAGAGCAGGTGTCGTTCCTGGAGAACATGCGTTTCGGATGCGATCACTGCCACCAGCAGGGTAAGTGCGCGGCGACCTGCGAGAACCCGGAAACGTGCGACGGTTCGCCGATCGACTCCGGGCCCAGTCTCGTGCTGCCGTCGATCACCGTGTTCCTGCTGCCCCTGGCAAGCGGAATCGCGGGCGCATATCTGGGCGGGCGCTGGGGCGGGCAGTCGGCAGCCGGGGCGTCGTCGGCTTGGCAGGGCGCCGGGCTGCTGGCCGGGCTGGCGGTAGGCGTGTTAGTGGCTCGGATGTTGGTCGCGAGGTGGCGGCGGGTGCAGGCCCGTCCCGTGGGAGATGAGGGATGATTGCCGAGTTTCTGGACGGCCTGAAGGGTTTGAAGAGCTTCCCACGCGGCATCCATCCGCCGCATCGCAAACGCTACGCGGAGACCGAGCCCATCCGGCTGTTTTCGCCAAAGCAGGATCTGCTGGTTCCGTTCGTGCAGCACATCGGGGCCCCGTGCGAGCCCATCGTGAAGCCCAAGCAGGATGTGGCCTACGGCGAGTTGATCGCGGATGCGGCCTCGCCGGTGGCGGCCCCGATTCACGCTCCCCTGGCGGGGAAGGTGGGGGCGGGGACCCTGGCCTCGCTGCCCAGCGGAAGACGGGTGCCGGCCATACCGCTCACGCCGGCCACGGAGACCGAGCCCGTCCCCGCTGATTTCCTGCAGCAGTACCTGGACCGCAACTGGAGCGGCGTTGATCCGGGCCGCTTCGATCCCGACGAGATCTGCCAGAAGATTCGCGCGTGCGGCGTGGTGGGCATGGGCGGAGCGACGTTCCCGACCCACATCAAGCTGAAGCGCAATCCCGCCAAGCCGATCGACACGGTCATCATGAATGGTTGCGAGTGCGAACCGTACCTCACCAGCGATCATCGGCTGATGCTGGAGTCGCCGGAGGCGATCGTGGTGGGCCTGCAACTGGCGGCCCGCGCGTGCGGGGCGCCGCGGGCGATCGTGGCCATCGAGGCGAACAAGCCGGACGCGATCGAAGTGATGCGTCAGGTGGTCCGCGACCGGCCGGGGGTCGAGGTCGTCGTCTGCGCGACCAAATACCCGATGGGCGGCGAGCGGCAGTTGATCCCCGCGGTGCTCGGGCGGACGGTGCCCAGCGCCCCCAAGGGTCTGCCGCTGGACGTGAGCGTGGTGGTGGTCAACTGCGCGACCGCGCACAGCATCGCCCGAGCGGTGGTGCGGGGCCAGCCGCTGACCCATCGCGTCGTGACCGTCACGGGTTTGGGCGTGTCCCGGCCGGGCAACTGGCTGGTGCCGTTCGGCACGCGGTTCAGCGAGCTGATCGAGCATTGCGGGGGCGTCCGCGAGGAAGCCCTCAAGGTCGTGGCCGGCGGCCCGATGATGGGCCCGACCGTACCCAACCTGGATGTCACTGTGGTCAAGGGCACCAGCGGCATCACCGTGATGACCGCCGCCGAGACCGCTCGCTGGCAGGAGACGCCGTGTATCCGCTGCGGCCTGTGCATCGATAACTGCCCGCTGTACCTCTCGCCGACCAAGATCGCCCACGCGGTCAAGTTCCGCGACTACGCACTGGCCGGTGCTTACGACATGAATGCCTGCTGCGAATGCGGCTGCTGCTCGTACGTCTGCCCCGCCCACATTCCGCTGGCCCAGTACATCCGGGCGGGAAAGAACCAGGCGCGCGCGATGGCCGCGACCAAGAGGTGAGCGTGTGTATGAGAAGGTTGTTCAGAGCCGCGACGCCAACAGAGCCGCGACCGTAAGGGAGCGGTGTACGCGATCTTCGCTTCCTTACGGGCGCGGCTCTGTTTGGACCGGAGATTCGAGAACCAGGAGTTGAAACGGGTATGAGCGAGGCACCGACGGCGACACAGCAGGGTACGGAGATGGACAAGCCACAGGGGCCGCGTTCGTTCCTGGTGAGTTCCCCGCCGCACCTGGCCGGCGGGGCGTCCACCCGCGGCATCATGTTCCAGGTCGTGCTGGCGCTTGTACCGCTGTGGCTGGCGGCCGTGTACTTCTACCGGCTCGATGCGGTCATCTTGCCGCTGGTCACGGTGGCCGCCTGCCTGATCACCGAAGCAGTCGCCAACGCGATGCGCGGGCGGAACCAGCATTCGCTGAGCGACGGGTCGGCCATCGTCACCGGATTGATCCTGGCGTTCTCCTTGCCGCCGGCCCTCAACCCGTACATGGCCTTCATCGGCGGGGTCGTGGCCATCGCCCTGGCTAAGGCGATTTTCGGCGGGCTGGGCCAGAACCTCTTCAACCCGGCGATGGTCGGGCGGGCGTTCCTGATGATCTGCTTCCCGGCGGCCATGGGCGTGTGGACCGAGCCGGTGCCGCTCCAACGGATCAGCGAGGCCGCCGCGGATGGAGTCACGGCAGCCACACCGCTGGGGGCGGCTGCCGATCCGAGCCTCACCATCCCGCCGCTCTGGGATTTGTTCATTGGGCAGGTCAGCGGCAGCCTGGGCGAGACGAGTGCCTTGGCGGCCTTGATCGGCGGGCTGTTCCTGGTGTTCCGCCGCGTGGCCGACTGGCGACCGGTGCTGGGCATGTTGGCCACTGTCTTCGTCTTTGCTGCCGTTGCCCACCGGGGCAACCCGGAGGAGTTTGAGGGACCGTTGTTCCACCTGTTCGCCGGCGCGATGATGTTCGGGGCGTTCTTCATCGCCACCGATTACGTCGGGGCCCCGATTACGCCGGTGGGGCGGATCCTTTTCGGGATCGGCGTTGGTGTGCTGGTGATGACCATCCGCCTGTTCGGGGCGTATCCCGAGGGCGTGATGTTCGCCATCCTGATCATGAACGCACTGACCCCGCTGATCGAACGGTGGACGGTGCCGACGCCGTTCGGCGGACACGTGGCGGCCGCGGGATAATGGAATGGGGGCGCATTCGCGGACCCGGGCACCGGCGAGACGCTGGCGCCACACCAGCCGTGTGCCACTGCTCTTTGAGCAGTGCGGAGCGCGTGCAGGCGTGCACCGGCGAGACGCCGGTGCCACACCGGTGAGACGCCGGTGCCGCGAGGGTGTGATGCTTCGAGGAAGGATACTGCCGTGAAGAAGTTCGTCGAGGAATCCTGGCTGATCCTGCTCATGGGCGTGGTTTTCGCTCTGCTGCTGGCGGGCACGCAAACCAGCTTGTCCGCGCGTATCCGCGACAACCAGCAGCGGGCCTTGAACGAGGCTATCGGCGAGGTCGTGTCCGAAGTCGAGAGCACCGAGCCGCTGACCATCGAAGGTTATCAGGTGTTCAAGTGCCTGGACGCCCAGGGGCAGCTCAGCGGCTGGGCGGTCGAGGCCTCCGGGTCCGGCTTCGTCGACAAGATCATGCTGGTCGTCGGGCTCAGCCCGGACGGGGACAGGATCATTGGCCTGAAGGTGATCGAGAACCTGGAGACGCCCGGCCTGGGCAACAAGATCGAGGGCGTGTGGGCCGACCAGTACCAGGGCCTGAGCCTGGCCCAGGCCATCCTGGTGGAGAAGCGTCCGCCGGACCCCGCCCGCAACCAGATTCAGGCGATCACCGGAGCGACCTGGTCGAGCCGGTACGTGACCGACATCGTGAACGAGGTGGCCGCACGCGTCCGCCCCAAACTGGCGGAGCATCGGTAGGAGACGGCATTCATGGCTGAAGAGAACGTATCCAACCTCCAGCAGTTTCAGGACGGCGTCATGGGCAACAACCCGGTGCTGGTGCAGCTCCTGGGGATGTGCCCGACGCTGGCGGTGACCAACACGCTGGAGAACGCCCTGGTGATGGGTGCGGCGGCCACCTTCGTCGTGGTCATGTCCAACCTGGTCACCAGCCTGCTGCGGCATCAGATCAAACCGCACGTCCGCATCCTGGTCTTTACCTTGACCATCGCGACGTTCGTGACCATCGCCGACCTGGTGCTCAAGGCGAACATGTACGAGGTCAGTAAGAAGCTGGGGCCGTTCGTGCCGCTGATCATTGTCAACTGCATCATCATCTGCCGGGCCGAGGTCGTGGCCATCAAAAGCGGTCTGGCCCGCTCGCTGGCCGACGCCTTCGGCATCGGACTGGGCTTCACCGTGGCCCTGAGCATCCTGGGGGCAATACGCGAAATCCTGGGATCCGGCTCGCTGACGCTGCCGGCGGGCGCCGCCGGGCTGAAGCTGGTGCAACTGCCGGCCGCCTTCGAACCGCACGCCTGGATCATCATGGTCCTGCCGCCCGGTGCGTTCCTGACGCTCGGCGTGGTCATCGGGATCGTCAACCACCTGCGTTACCGCAAGGCCAAGGGAGGTGCGGCATGAGTTTCGGCGCTTTGATCGGAATCTTCATCGGCGTCGCCCTGGTCAACAATCTCGTGCTGGCCGGCTTCCTGGGCATCTGCCCGTTCCTCGGCGTCTCACGCAAGGTGGACATGGCCTTCGGCATGGGCTGCGCGGTCACCTTCGTCATGACCGTCTCCGGGATCGTCACCTGGCTGATGGTACACGTCGTGCTGACGCCCATCGGGGCGGCCTTCGGCAACCCGGAGGCCCTCTTCTTCCTCAAGTACGTCATCTTCATCATGGTCATCGCGTCCATGGTCCAACTCGTGGAGATGTACGTGCGGAAGTTCTTCCCCGCACTCTATACGGCGTTCGGGGTGTTCCTGCCGCTGATCACGACCAACTGCGCGATCCTGGGCGCCTGCCTGTTGATCGACATGAAGCCCGAGTACCAGAACCTGCTCAATGCCGCGGTGTTCGCCTTTGGCGGGGGCATCGGGTTCATGCTGGCCATCACCATCATGGCCGGCATTCGCGAGCACATCCGCTTCAGCGACGTGCCCCGCTGCCTCCAGGGGCCCGGCATTACCCTGCTGACCGCCGGCGTGCTCGCCCTGGCGTTCATGGGCTTCACCGGGATCGGTAAGTAACGGGCACACGGGGCCAGGTGCCCCGGCCCGACGGAGAGATCGAGATATGACGCTCATACTGGCCGCCGTTGTACTGTTCGGCATTACCCTGGTCTTCGCCAGCCTGCTGGGCATCGCCAAGGAGAAGCTCCGGGTCGACGAAGACCCACGCATCCCGGCGGTCTCGGACGCGCTGCCGTCGGCCAACTGCGGCGGGTGCGGTTTTGCCGGATGTGCCGACTTCGCCAAGGCCGTCGTCGAGGAGCGCGTCGCCTGCGACGGCTGCCCGGTCGGCGGTTCCAAGACCGCCGCCCGCATCGCCGAGATCCTCGGCGTCGAAGTCGTGCAGAGCTTCCCCTACCGCCCGGTCATCCACTGCTGCGCCAAGACGGGCGACAAGAAGGGCGTCGTCGAGTACGACGGCGTGCAGAGCTGCGTCGAGGCCAACGCCGTTGGCGGTACCCAGGCGTGCGTCTACGGCTGCCTGGGCCTCGGCGACTGCGTCGCGAGCTGCAACTATGACGCGATGCGGATGGAGGACGGCCTGCCGGTCATCGACTACGCCAAGTGCACCGGGTGCGGGGCCTGCGTGCGGGCCTGCCCGCGGAACATCATCGAGAGCATCCCCTTCAAGCAGGAGCGCATGCTGGTCATCGCCTGCGCCAACCGGGAGCCCGCCAAGCTGGTCAAACAGGTGTGTACGGTCGGGTGCGTCGGCTGCAAGATGTGCCAGAAGATGATGGGCGACATGTTCGAGATCAAGGACAGCCTCGCCTACATCGACTACGAGCACTACGGCAGCGAGGAGGATCTGGACAAGGTGATCGCCAAGTGCCCCGCCGACGCCATGGTCTACTTCGGCAAGCCCAAGCCCGAGTACGCCGAGATGCTCCGCCAGGAGGAGGCGCCGCCGTCCCAGCCGGTGAGCACCTCGTAGCGGCCGCCCCCCGACTTCGGCGAGCTCAGCCGAGCCGTGGCGGCCGGCGAGGTCGGGTGGCTCGTCTACTTCTTTAAGGTGGCCCGAGTGGCCTGCCTCCTGGTTGCATTCGACGACGGGGAGAATCGAAAATGAGGAATGGAGAATTGAGAAGGGTGTGACTCGCCAGCCGCGTGCGCGGGGATGGCGACGTCGGGGCAAAATGGGGACTGGCTCCGCCCCAGCGGTGCCTGATGAGGCAAGCGTCCTCGGATGCGGGTCAAGGCCAGGGCCTGTGACACATCGTTCCAGCGGTGCCTGTCCCCATTTTGCCCCCCGGGGACACAGGCGTGAGCATTCGCGTCAACCTGCTGATCGGCTGCACCGCCAGCGGCAAGAGTGCCGTGGCTCTCATCGCCGCCCGGCGTATGGGGGCCGAGCTGGTCTCCATCGACTCGATGAAGATCTACCGCCGCATGGACATCGGCACGGCCAAGCCCACGCCGGAGGAACGCCGCGACGTTCCCCATCACCTGATCGACATCATCGAGCCGTTCGGCCGGTATAGCCTGGGGCGGTTCGTTGAAGACGCGGATCGGGCCATCCGCGACATCGCCGGCCGCGATCTGCCCGTCGTGGCTGAGGGCGGCACGATGATGTTCGTGCGCGGCCTGCTGTCGGGGGTGTTTGACGGGCCGGCCGCCGACCCCGCGTTCCGGCAGACGCTGCGCGAGCGGGCCGCGCGCGAAGGCACGCCCGCCCTGCACGCCGAACTCGCCCAGGTCGATCCCGAGGCCGCCCGACGCATCCACGCCAACGACCTGCGGCGCATCGAGCGGGCCCTCGAGGTCTACCACCTCAGCGGCCAACCGATCACCGAACTTCAGACGCAGTGGGAGCAATCCTGCTCGCAGTACGATTGCCGCGTGGTCGCCCTGCGCCGGCCGAAGGAGGAGGTCAACCGGCGGATCACCGCCCGTGTACGGCAAATGATGGCCGCCGGGCTGCCCGACGAGGTGCGTTCGCTGCTGGCCGGCCCCGGCGGCATCGGCGAGCAGGCCGCCCAGGCCGTCGGCTACGCCGAGCTGATCCGTCACTTCCGCGGCGAGCTGTTGCTGGACGAGGCCGTCGAGCAGATCAAGATCGCCACCCGCCGCCTGGCCAAGAGCCAGCGCACCTGGCTCCGCCGCATCCCCAACGTCCAATGGATCGACGCCACCGAGGCCGACTCCGCCGAAACCCTCGCCGACCGCGTCCTCGCGGCCTGGGATGGGGAGAATCGTCCGATCGCCTGAGGGGTTGATCCAGTCATCGCGAAGAGGTAAACCGGTAGCAGAGTTTCGCTCGCTTCCGGGCGTTTTCCCCCGCTCACTCGTTTACTCGCTCACTTGCTCACTTGCTCACTTGCTCACTTGCTCACTTGCTCACTCGCTCACTCAGATAAACACCCGCTTATTGTAGATAAACCACTCGACGAGCAGGACCGCGCCGAGCAGGGCGAGGATGTAGGGCCATAGCGGGCGCTGGAGGTGCTCGGTGCCTTGGCCGGTCTGGACCTGGCCGCCGCCGATGTGGAAGTCCAGGTGCGGGGCGATGAAGCTCTCTTCCTCATCGAGCAGGCTGACCGCGCGGGTGTTCTCGCCGGGCTGCCCGGCCGGGACGCGGTAGAAGCCCGCCCGGTCGGTCTGGGCGTAGGTGGCCAGCCCGTCGGCCCGGACGGCGACCTCCTCCTCCCGGTTGTCGGGACGCTTCACGACCGCGCGCGTCAGCCCGGGCCGCACGGGCACGGTGATCGCCTGCCCCGGCCGGGTGGGCACTTGGCGGCCGCCCGCCGTATCTCCAGCCAGATAACGCATCGCGTTGTGCATGAAGACGACCAGGCCGACGTCGAATACCCAGCTCGTGTTGAGCATCTCGCGGCTCTGGTCGAAGAAAGTGAACGCGCAGATCAGGTGCCGGTGCCGTTCTTGTTGGAGCAGGGCGAGGATGGGGCCGTTGCTCGCCTCGATCAGCGTCGTCGCCTGGGGGGGCAATTGCAGCTTGTGCCAGGAGAACACGGACAGCGCCCCGACGGCCACGTGGCGGAGGACCGGGTGCGTGTCGTCCCAGTCGAGGATCACGTCCGTCGAGGTGATCGGCCCTTTCTCGACCTCGTCGATCAGCGGCACGCCGCCAAAAAACAGGTAGCTGCCCGGCGGCAGCCGCTCCGTCGAGTGCCCGTCGAAAACGACGACTTCGTAGCGGCAGCGGCCCGCGTCGATCAGCTTCTCGGCCGGGGCGTTTTCGTATTCGTCGGGCGACCACACGTCGTAACCGGCCAGGGGCATCGCGCCCATCAGGTTGCGCAGGTACCGGTTGCCGGGCGTGACCAGCAGGGCGGACATGGCCCGCGGCGCCCCGACAACGGCCCAGGCCCGGTTGTCGAGTTCCAGGGCATCCGCCCGCGACAGCCGTACCTCGATCTCACCCGCCGCGTCGAATGCCAGCTCGAACGTCACCGCTGTGTCGCTGCCCTCGGCCGGCATCCCCGCCCGCACCAGGCGGCCCAGCCCGTCCGCGTTGCCCATCGCGGCCAAGTCGCGCACCGTGCGCACGTCGCGGAGCCGGCCGTCCACGAACAGCGACACGTCCGTACTGACCGGCTCGCTCCCGAAGTTGCGGATGCGGGCCAGGACGCTGACCTGCTCCGGCCGTTCGTAATGCCGCCGCACGTCGAGGTCCACGATGCCCACGTTGTCCACGGCCTCGCCGACGCGCAGCACCTCCAGCCGGCCGCGCTGCACGACCACCTGGTCCGCGTCCGGCAACCGCCCGTCGGTCAGCAGCAGGAAGCTCGACCAGGCGACGTCCGACTCCTCGGTGTACGTGTCCTCGCCGATGGGCGTCGAGTGGGCCTCGGCAAGCTGCATGGCCTCATGCAGTCGGCCGGGCTCGTCGCTCTGGGTGATCGACTCGACCGCCCGGCGGAGCAACTGCTTGTCG
Source organism: uncultured Planctomycetales bacterium (assembly GCA_964511155.1). Classification (GTDB taxonomy): domain Bacteria; phylum Planctomycetota; class Phycisphaerae; order UBA1845; family PWPN01; genus JAAYDF01. The sequence continues at coordinate 18,966 of CAZEEJ010000091.1, forward strand.
TCGGTGAACGGGGCGAGCACGGCGGCCCGGTCGGCGAAGGCGATGATCATCGCCCGGCTGGCGGTGCTCATCCCGTCAATGATCCGCGTGGCGTGCTCCCTGGCGATCTCGAGTCGGGTGCGGTTGTCGTCCTCGCGGGCGGCCATCGACGCCGACCGATCGATGATCAGCACGATGGATTGCTCCACGTCCGCCTTCCCGCCGCGGATGGGCTCGCTGATGGCCAACGCCGCCAGCAGGAGAATCAACAATTGCAGGATGAGCAGCAGGCTGGAGCGCAGCCGCTGGAACGGCGAGTTGACCCGCAGATCCTCGACCGCCCGCCGCCACAGCAGGGTCGAGGCAATCGGCAACTGCCGCCGCTTGAGCTTGAGGAAGTAGAGCAGCACCAGGGGCGGCACGGTGGCCAGCACCGCTGCCAACGGGATGTACCACGGGGCCAGGAAACTCATTTGAGCAGCCCTCGCCGACGCAGATAGGTGAGCACGAGCTGGTCGAACGGCACCTCCGTGCTCGTGAACAGGTACACGATGCCCCGCCGCCGGCAGAAGTCCTGCAGCCCGCGGCAATAGGCGTTGAGGTTCTGCTTGTAGCGGTTGAGCAGCGGCCGGCTAACGGTGATCTCCGCCAGGTCGCCGTCCTCGACGTCACGCAACTGCAGGTCGCCGGTCAGGTCGGGGTTGATCTCCTGCGGCGAAAGCATCTGCACGACGTAGAGGTCATAGTGCCGGCCGATCAGGTAGCGCAGCCCCTCCTCGTAACCGCTCTTGTCCATGAAATCGCTGAGCAGCAGGACGACGCCACGCTGCGGATGCCGGATCGCGAACTGGCGGCAGGCGGCGGTCATGTTGCCCGCGCCGCCGGTTTGGAGGCCGCTGAGGTGCCCGAGCACTTTTGAGACCAGGTGCCGCCCGCGGACGCCGGCCAGCTCCGGGCCGAACCGGTCCGACCACCCGCACAGCGTCACCCGGTTGTACTTCGTCAGCCCGATGTAGGCGATCGCCGCCGCCACCCGCTTGGCGTACCACAGCTTGCCCGGCTCGCCGAAGTCCATCGACCCGCTGGTGTCCACCAGGACGCTGACGTGCAGATCCTCCTCCTCGAAGAACAGCTTGATGAACAACCGTTCGAGTCGGCCGTAGATGTTCCAGTCCAGGAAGCGCAGGTCGTCGCCGACGACGTAGTTGCGGTAGTCGGCAAACTCGACCGACTGCCCCTTGCGCTTGGACCGCCGCTCGCCCTTCATCCGCCCGGCAAAGATCCGCCGCGACACGATGTCCAGCCGCTCCAGCCGCCCGATGAACTCGGGATCGAGCAGGTCCGTCGATTTCGTTGCGATTGCCATCATCTCACCGAACGAAGAGTATTAACCACAGATGAACACAGATGAACACGGATGAAGAAGATACGCTACTGATGCAGTAACCACTTCCTCCGTCAACTCGCTTGTTTCAGGTTTGACCGTTCTCATCTATTCTGTTCTCCAATGCGGCCTCACCCCACACCAACTCACACACACCTCTTTCCTATCTCTTCCTATCTGTGTTCATCCGTGTTCATCTGTGGTTCCTTCTCTTCTCATACCGCGGGGTCTTGGCGATTATCTACAGGGCGATGCGCTTGACCTCCACCCGTGGCTTGCCGAAGTTCATCAACAGGCAGAGTGTGCAGCCGGTGGCTTTCAGGTAGTTCAGACATTGAGCGAAATGGATGTCGTCCAGATCCTTGACCGCCTTCAGCTCAACAAGCAGTTTGCCCGCTACCAGGAGATCTGCGGTGTACTCACCCACGACCACTCCGCGGTAGAGCACTTTCAGCGGGGGTTGCTGGAGGACATCAAGTCCCGCATCGCGCACTTCGTACGCCAGCGCATTCTCGTACACTTTCTCCAGGAACCCGCAGCCAAGCGCGTTGCTGACCTTGAACGCGCACCCGATCACCTTCTCCGTCAACTCGTTCATCTCAGGTTCGACCGTTCTCA
>CAZEEJ010000092.1:0-20945 GCA_964511155.1 uncultured Planctomycetales bacterium
TGGAGCACCGATCGGCAAAGTTCGATCTTCGCACCCGAAAGGTTGAGCTTCTGCCTCCGTTGGTCTTCTCTCCGCGTATCTCGCCGAGCGGCCGTTACGTGGCGGCAGTCTATGGAACCACACGACCGCCGATCGTTCGGTTCCTCGACCCTTCCGACTGGTCGGTCATCAGTGAAACCGGCCCCCTGCCGGCGACAGAATCTCTGGGAGAATGGTACGCCTTCTGCCGCTGGATCACGCTGGACGCGCCCCCGCCGCCCGCCGTTCGGACGACGCAGCCGTAGCGGTCGCCCCCCGACTTCGGCGAGCTCTCTTCGAGCCTGCCTTCGGCTCTGAGGCTGAGCCTCATGCTCAGGCTCGAAGAGAGCCTCAGAGCCGAAGGCAGCCGAGCCGTGGCGACCAGTGGACTGCGGCGGCCTGCGGACTTTGGCAGTCCTGGACAGTAGTGCGGTATGGTTAACCGGGACGTCACCTGATTATACACCAGCCGGGTTGGTGTGTCGGGGTTCTCGCCTCTGCGTTCCTCGGCGACCTCGGCGGCACACAAAATCGGTTTGAACCACAGAGGGCGGAGAGGGCCGCAGAGGATGGGCGAGGGACCGGCCTACGGGATGAGCACCGGACGGCTGAGGGCGCTTCCATCAGAGGAGGTGCCGTGGTATGCTTGCCGTGTCGGACACTGACGGGGCGGCGATGCCGACATTTCACTCTCGCGGCATCGCCGACCGCACAGCGGAATACGCCCCGCTGTGCTTCTGGAGGCACCGTTCATGCTATTGTCTCATTGCCTGGCTTGTATTGGTTTACTTTGCGTGAGTCTCGGTGCCAATGAACCCGCCTTGGTTGCGGTCAGTATCGGCGGTGCAGACCCATCTGATAGCGCCGCGAATGAACGCTGTGAGGCGGGCGCCGGGTTCGGCGTCTGGCGACATGAACCGATTGCCGGCTGGCTGCAGGAGTGGACGGACTTTCGCGAATTGCCCGCGCAGCAGGCGACGCGCCTCATCGAACAGCACGACATTGACGAACTCCCGGCGCTGCTTGTGCTGACCACACAAGGAGAGCTGGTGGATCTCTTTGTGGGTTGCCTGGAGGCGTCGAGCGTGCTCGAGCTGCTCAAGCTGGATTGGGAATGGCACGTGGGACGCCCTCTGAATCGCTCCGCCAGAAGCGATATCAGCGCACGCATCGGCGAGGCCCGACGCTTGAACCGGAGCGGGAAGCTTGATGAGGCTTTCGCGGCATATGTTTCCTGCTATGCCGATCTGGCGGGCCTGCCTTCGAACTACAGCAGCGATCTGGCTCTGCGTGTCCTGGGGGATATGACCAGGCTGGGGAGAAAACACGCCCAGGCCAAAGCGTGGATTGGCACCCAGGCGGACCGGTTGGAAGACGCCATCCTCTCTTGTCGCGGCGTTCCAAGAGATGTCGGGAGCCTGGCGTTCCTGTGCGAGAAAGCCGGGAATAGTGACCGGTTGTTGTCGGTCTATGATCGACTGAGAAAGCGTGACTGCCGGTCGCAGGCGGGGGACGACCGGTCTGTTGTCCGCGAACTGATCGTGGTGCTGGCCGACGAGCTGATCCGCAGGGGGCGGTACGCGGAGATCGACGCGCGGCGTGAGGCGGAGGCTGAGATCGCGAGGTATGCTTCGGCGATGGCGGTGATGACAACCGGAGCCGAGGCCAAGCGGAAACTGGGAGACGGATACGAGATGATGCTGGGCCTTTCGCTGGACCGTCTGCTTGACAAGGTGGGCATGTACTACCGTTGCCTGCTGCTGGCCCGAATGGAAGACGACGCCAAGGCAGTGGCCGATGCGTTGCTGGAAGCCACATCCGCCGCCTCACAAGCCTACCTGTGTCTGGCGTGGAACAGCTACATTGCGGGCGAGGTCAGCGATGACCACATTGCGTATGCACAAAAAGTTTACGACATGCCACGCGCGCCCGCGACCGCGGTAGCCGACGGCGCGGGTTCGCCTCACGGTTCGGCGCATGTGTTCCGGATGAGCCAGAGGCAGTTGGCCGCGGTCCTGCTGGTCAAACTGCATCGCCAACAGGGTGCAACCGAGACCGCCCGGTCGGTGGCGGTCGAGGCGGGCGAGGCGGCAATGACATGGGATGAGAAGCTGGTATTTGTGGAGTTGGAACGAGAGGTGGAAAGAAAAGCCGGCGATCGCGCCAGGAAGTGAGGTCGGAGCAACACACAGGGCTCGTTTGTTGTGGCCGAAGCATACGTCGGTCGCCATGGGGAAGAAGGCAGAAAGCGCTAAGGCACAGAGGCAGAAGGCACATAGGCAGAAGGGAGCCGGGTGGCCCATCCTTGCGCAGCAAGGGTGGGCTGGCGATGATCGAACGCGTGGGTAAGCCTACTCGACCCGGAGACCTTCCTCCATCCGCATCATTGTGAGCCCACCCATCGCGTGGCGATGGATGGGCCATCCGCCAGAAGGCACAGAGGCAGAAGGGAGAGAGGGAGGGGCAACCTCCGCGCCGGTCGCCACGGGGGGCGACCGCTACGTGGGCATGGCACGTGCGGCGTTCGGGGGCGGGCATTGACACTGGAGCGGATGGGGTATTAGCCTGACGGGCTGTGGCACCGGGCGTTGGGCGCGACCGGGCGTTGGGCAGTGAAGGCCAGACGCGAGGGCCGGCGGCACGCGGGTCGAGGGGCGAGAGACCGCCCGTCAGCGGCCGCGGTCGTCAGCCTTGGCAGTCATCAGGTCGGTACGCCGCAGACGCTGGTGCTTAACCAGCCAGTGGGTTCGTTCATTGAAGGGAATGCTCCATGGACACGATCTCGAAGGGCACGTCTTCGCGACGCGAGTTTCTCAAGACCACAACCCGGGCGGCCGCCGCATCGGCCCTGGCGACCGTCGTCATTCCCGCGGTGCACGCGGCCGGGAGGACCGACACGATCCAGGTAGCGATGGTCGGCTGCGGCGGGCGAGGTGGCGGCGCGGCGGCCCAGGCGTTGTCGGTCAAGAACGGTCCCATCAAGCTGGTCGCCCTGGCCGACGTATTCGCGGACCGGATCACCGGCACCCTTGGCCACCTGAACAAAAACTTCGCCGCCCAGATCGACGTGCCCGCGGAGCGGCAGTTCCTCGGCCTCGACGCCTATCGCAAGGCGATGGATTGCCTCCAGGCGGGCGACGTGGTGCTCCTGGCGACGCCGCCGGCCTTCCGCTGGGTGCACTTCGCCTATGCGATCGAGCGGGGTTTGAACGTGTTCATGGAGAAGCCGGTCACGGTCGATGGCCCGACCAGCCGCCGGATGCTGCAGCTCGGCGAAGCCTCGGCCAAGAAGAACCTCAAGGTCGGCGTGGGGCTGATGTGCCGCCACTGTGCGGCCCGCGCGGAGCTTTATGAGAGAATCCGGGGCGGGGCGATCGGCGACATCATCACCATGCGGGCGTATCGCATGCACGGGCCGATCGGGTACTTTGCCTCGGAGCCGAAGCCGGAAGGCATCAGCGAGACGATGTACCAGATTCAGCGGTTCCACAGCTTCCTGTGGGCCAGCGGCGGGGCGTACAGCGATTTCTACATTCACAACATCGATGAATGCTGCTGGATGAAGGACGCCTGGCCGATCCGTGCCCAGGCAACCGGCGGACGCCACTACCGGGGCAAGTCGGTCGATCAGAACTTCGACAATTACTCCGTCGAATACACCTACGCCGACGGCTGCACGCTGTTTCTCCACGGCCGGTGCATGGATGAGACCTACTACGAGTTTGCCAGCTATGCCCACGGCACCAAGGGGTCGGCGGTCATCTCCACCAACGTGCACACCCCCGCCAAGTGCCGCATTTACCGGGGCCAGGACGTAACCCGGGAAGACCAGCAGGTCTGGGCGTTCCCGCAGCCCGAGCCGGACCCCTACCAGTTGGAATGGGATCATCTGATTCAGGCGATCCGCGAGGATCTGCCGTTTAACGAGGTCGAACGCGGCGTGAAGGCCAGCCTGGTGACCAGTATGGGCCGGATGGCCGCCCACACCGGCCAGATCATTACCTACGAGCAGATGCTCAACTGCGAGCACGAGTTCGCCCCCGGTCTGGACAAGCTGAAGGCCGACTCGCCCGCGCCGCTGCGAGCGGGCAAGAACGGCAAATACCCCATCCCGATGCCCGGGCGCAAGAAAGAGCGCGAATTCTGACAAGGCGTTGAATCTCTTTGGGATCAGAGACGGACAGCCTGACTCGTGTCGTAAACAGCACCAGGCAGGCACAGCGCGGGCCTTGCCCGCAACCCAAGGAGTGGCGAACCGCCGATGAACGCCGAGAAGAGGCGGACCGCCCGGCTCGCGTCAAGAAGAGCACCACGGGGGCACTGAGGACACGGAGAACAAACCGGTTTCTTTTTTCTTTGTGTCCGTGGTGATGGATTCTGCAACGCTGGGGTTTCCTTGTCACCGAATCCCTCGAGGAGCCGAACCATGACGTCGTTACGAGGATGGCTGGTGGGCCTGTGTGGCCTGGTGGTGTTGACGGGCGCCTCGGCCGGCTTTGTATCCGCCGCCAATGTCAAGCCCAATGTAGTCATCGTGCTCATCGACGATCAGGGGTACGGCGATTTCTCGTGCCACGGCAACCCGATCCTGAAAACGCCCGAGCTCGATCGTCTCCACGGCCAGAGCATCCGCCTGACGGACTTTCACGTCGCACCGATGTGCACGCCGACGCGGTCACAGCTCATGTCCGGGCGCGACGCGCTGGACAACGGGGCGATGAACGTCAGCAGCGGGCGCACCATGTTGCGGCGCGAGATCCCCACGATGGCGGATATCTTCGCCGGGTCGGGTTATCGCACCGGGCTGTTCGGCAAGTGGCACCTGGGGGACGTCTACCCGTATCGGCCGCAGGACCGCGGGTTTCAAAGGGCGATCTGGTTCCCGTCGTCGCACATCCCATCCGCCCCGGATTACTGGAACAACGACTACTTTGACACGCACTTTCGGCTGGAGGATGGCTCACTCAGGCAGTTCAAAGGCTACTGCACGGACGTACTGTTTGATGAGGCGATGGCCTGGATGGGTGAGCGGGCGAAGGCGAAAGAGCCGTTTTTCGCGTACATCCCGCTGAACAGCGCGCACGCCCCGTTGTGGGTTCCCGACAAATACCGTGAGCCGTACCGCAACCTGGAACCCAACGTCGCCAGCTTCTTCGGCATGATCGCCAATATCGACGAGAACATAGGCCGGCTGGAGGCAATGCTGCGAGCATCCGGCCTGAGCGACGACACCCTCGTGATCTTCATGACCGACAACGGGGGGACGGCCGGCGTCAAGACGTTCAACGCCGGCATGAAGGGTCGGAAGATCACGCTGTGGGAAGGCGGGCACCGGGTGCCGTGCTTCATCCGCTGGCCGGCCGGTCGACTCGGGGAGCCCCGGGACGTGGACGAGTTGACGCACGTGCAGGACATCCTGCCCACGCTGGTGGAGCTGTGTTCGCTCAAGGCCCCTTCGGATTGGAACATTGACGGTGTCAGCCTTGCGAGTCTGCTTCGCGGCGAGCGCGCCCGGCTGGATGATCGCATGCTGGTGGTGCAGTTCAGCCGCATGGATCGCCAGGCCCCCGCCCCAGGCGACGCCGCGGTACTCTGGAACAAATGGCGACTGCTCAACGACAAGGAGCTTTACGACGTGGGTGCCGATCTGGCGCAGGACCACGACGTGGCGGAGGCGCATCCGGAGATCGTACAGAAGATGCGGGCGCATTACGCACGCTGGTGGGCGGAGATCGAACCGCGGGTGAACGAGCTGAGCAATCTGATCATCGGTTCGGACGCCGAGCCGATCACGCTGTTGTCGGCGGCGGATTGGCAGGATGTTTTCCTCGATCAGCAGCGCCAGGTGCGACTGGGCGAAGCGCGTAGCGCGCCGTGGGGGCTGGAGGTCGCCCGGGATGGAGTGTACGCGTTCGAGCTTCGCCGCTGGCCCCGGGAGGCCGACCTGCCGCTGACCGCGGGCACGCCGGCCTTCGCGGGCGTGGATGGCGACCTGCCGGCCGGGCAACCGCTGCCCATCGCAAAGGCGAAGTTGCGTGTGGGTGCGTTCGAGCAGACACAGGAGCTTCAGAAGGACGCCAAGTTCGCAAGGTTCGTCGTCCCGCTGCAGCGAGGGCCGGTGCAGGCTCAGACCTGGTTCTACGACGCAGACGGCCAGGAGCTCTGCGGTGCCTATTACGCGTATGTGGAGCGGCGTTAGGCGGATGACGCCATTCCGCTGCCCACGGGGCACAGCAAGGCGGATCGACCGGTTCTACGACAGCGGTGGGACAAAGGTGTATACTGCGAGTGTGGCGGCCAAGGGTAAGCCGGCGGGCATGCCTGGATCGCCAGGCAGGCTCCCGGGAACTCCTGAGAAAGGGAGATGATCCGTATGCGAAATACGTTATGCTTGGCGATGGTGATCGGTTCGCTGGGTGCCGCCGGATGTGCCACGAATTCAGTGGTGGGCCAAGCGGGACCTCAGGTGGGACGGTACTCCGGCGACGTCGGCGTCACCGGCTACGGCACGAACCTGACCATCAAGAGTGGATCCCAGATCCCCAAGCTCTCTATCATTGGCGACAACTGCACGGTTATGGTTGAGGAGGGTGTCGCGGTCGGCCGCATCGAGTTCTGGGGCAATGGCAACGAGATCAGCCTCCCCGAGGATCTCACTGTTTCGATCGCCCAGGTCGGCTCGAACCGGATTATCCGGCGTTCGCAAGTCAAGCCATCGCCGACGAATGGGAATGCTGCGCCAGCCCTTCAGCCGACCGAGTTGAGCAGATGAATAAGTCATCGGAAGGGGTTGCGGCCCGTCTGCGTGGACAGGTCCGCCACCGCATGCGACGATGACGGGCAGCCGGTGAGCATGGGGAGTTCCCGGAACACGAGTGGATGGGGGCGGGCGAAGCTAGCTTGGCGGTTGTGACGGAAGAGGCGTCCGCTCCGACGCCTCGATCCGGATCGATCATGCTGATATCGCGGCAGGCTTGGATCAGGGCACGATACGCAGGGCACGTGGAATGTTGAGAAAACTGGTCAAGTGGTTTCTGCCTCGGGACGTGCGGGAGGATTTCGAGACGCTGCGCGAGTTGCGGCGGAAGAATCGCTTCGGCGGTTATCAGCTCCTGGTCATCGACTATCCGGTCCACCCGCGGGCGCGATACGGGTATGGGGCCCCGGTGCATCCGCAACTCAACGCCATCCTGGGCAGGCATACGGCCGGCTATGCGGAGCGGCTGCGTTCCTTTCGAGCGTTCCAGCAGGACTTGGCACGGATCCCGTTGGATGCGACGGATGATCCCCGCGAACCCTATTGGCGTAACCGTTATTTCGAGGGTCTGGATGCGCTATCGCTGTATTGCTTCCTTAGTCTGACCAATCCGAAGCGGTACGTCGAGATCGGATCGGGGAACTCGACGAAGTTTGCGCGGCGGGCCATCTGCGACCACGGTTTGCAGACCCACATCACGTCGATTGATCCGTCGCCCCGGGCGGAGATCGACGGGTTGTGCGACCAGGTCGTGCGGCAACCGCTCGAGGAGTTGGACTGGGGGGCATACGATAAGCTGGAGGCCGGGGACATCCTGGTCGTGGACGGTTCGCACCGCTGCTTCGCGAATTCCGACGTGACGGTCGTGTTCCTGGAGATTCTGCCCAATTTGAAGCCGGGCGTGCTGGTCTACATTGACGACGTGTACGTGCCACTGGATTATCCGCCGTCGTGGCAGGAACGGTACTACTCGGAGCAGTACCTGTTGGCGGTGTTGCTGCTGAGCGAGTCCCCGCGCTATGAACCGTGGTTGGCCTGCCAGTTCGTCGAGCACGAACCTTCGCTGCGCGGCGAATTGGAGGCGTTGTGGCATGGCCTGGAAGCGTGCCGCGGTGCGGGAAACGGCTTCTGGATGCTGATCAAGTGACCCCCGCCTTGCCGTTCAGCCTGGTGGGCAGCGATCCGGCTCGGCCTCAGAACCAATTCTCGATGTCGGACCAGACACACCTGAACCACTCACCGAGATCGCTGAAGCTCTCGCAGTCGCCTTCTCCGCACTCGCCGCCCATCAAGGCGAAAAGCAGACCACCCATGAGCAACAGCCGCCAGTTCCATGATTGAAGGGCACGACACATGATTCATGCCTCCTTGTCATACTCAATCGACCGCCGACAAACGCCTCTCCTCACGCTGCGGTGTGCACTCCTCGTCTACCACAACCTCTCGGCCCAGCCCCACGCGGGCCTCACTATCAAGTCTAGGCCGGCATGTCCGGAGTAATCAACGCATCGGCGTTGGCGCGGGCGCCAGCCGCGATTTTTCCCAGAAATGACACAATGTGGGCTCTGGCCGCAACCCATGCAGTTGAGAACCGTCGATCCGGCTCCGCTCGCCAAGCGAACCTCCGAGGCCACGGTAACCGGACCAGTGGTCAGGCCGGCAGCCGCCACGGAGAAGTTCGCACCCGGGAAAGCGCCTCCCGCGGGGCGACGCTGGAGCGCGAATCGTATACACTGCTGACGCTTATGGCCGAGGCGGCCCGATAGGAAAAGGGATGGCTGGCTCGCACAGCCCGAAAGGGCCAAGAACTCCGGCTAAGTTGATTCAGGAAAGGAGAAGAATCATGAAAGAGCAGAAGAAGTTGACCACCAACGCAGGGGTGCCGGTCCCCGACAACCAGAACGTGCTCACCGCCGGGAAGCGTGGGCCGATGCTGCTGCAGGATGTGTGGTTTCTGGAGAAGCTGGCGCATTTCGACCGGGAGGTGATACCCGAGCGCCGCATGCACGCCAAGGGTTCCGGCGCTTACGGCACGTTCACGGTGACCCATGACATCACCCGTTATACGCGGGCGAAGGTATTCTCCCAGGTGGGAAAGAAGACGGAGCTGTTCACTCGTTTCTCCACGGTGGCCGGCGAACGCGGCGCGGCGGACGCCGAGCGTGACATCCGCGGCTTCGCCGTCAAGTTCTACACCGAGGAGGGCAACTGGGACCTGGTCGGCAACAACACGCCGGTCTTCTTTCTGCGCGACCCCCTCAAGTTCCCGGACCTCAACCATGCGGTCAAGCGTGACCCGCGGACCAACCTGCGCAGCGCCCGGAACAACTGGGACTTCTGGACCTCGCTGCCGGAGGCGCTGCACCAGGTCACGATCGTGATGAGTGACCGGGGCATACCGGCGACGTACCGGCACATGCACGGTTTCGGCAGCCATACGTTCAGCCTCATCAACGCGAAAAATGAGCGGTTCTGGGTCAAGTTTCACCTGCATTCCCAACAGGGCATCAAGAACCTGACCGACGCCGAAGCCGAGGCGATCGTTGCCAAAGACCGGGAGAGCCACCAGCGCGACCTGTACGAGAGCATCGAGAAGGGCGACTACCCCCGCTGGACGATGTACATCCAGGTGATGCCGGAGAAGGACGCGGCCAAGTGTCCCTACCACCCCTTCGACCTGACCAAGGTCTGGTTCCACAAGGACTATCCGCTGATCGAGGTGGGCGTTCTCGAGCTCAACCGCAACCCGGAGAACTACTTTGCGGAGGTCGAGCAGGCGGCCTTCAACCCGGCGAACGTGGTACCGGGTATCGGTTTCTCGCCGGACAAGATGCTGCAGGGGCGGCTCTTCTCCTACGGCGACGCGCAGCGGTACCGGCTCGGCGTGAACCACCACCTGATCCCGGTCAACATGGCGCGTTGCCCATTCCACAGCTACCACCGTGACGGGGCCATGCGGGTTGACGGGAACCACGGGAGCACCCTCGGCTACGAACCCAACAGTTACGGCGAATGGCAGCAGCAGGCGGGTTTTGCCGAGCCGCCCCTTGGCCTGGAAGGCGCGGCCGACCATTGGGACCATCGCGAGGACGAGGACTACTTTACCCAGCCGGGGATGCTCTTCCGACTCATGAGCCCGGTGCAACAGAAAGCCCTTTTCGGCAACACCGCCCGGGCGATGGGCGATGCGCCGAAGGAGATCAAGATCCGGCACATCGGCCATTGCCTCAAGGCCGACCCTGCTTATGGCAAGGGGGTGGCGGACGCGCTGGGCATCCCGCTGAGCGAAGTCCGGCCGTAGCGACCTGAGCAGGCGACGCAGGCATCAGCGGAGAGCGACCGCCGCTGATGCCTGACGCCGGGCGTCTCGGTCTGATCGCATGGTGCGAGCAAGAGGCGCATGCGCTCAACGGCTTTGAGCGATCATTCTCAAGCCAACAGGCGGAGGGTGTCGCGGATGACGGCGGGGGCGGCGAGGCCCACCGGGCAGACGTCTGTGCAGCGGTCGCATGGGCCACACTGCATGGCCAGGCCCGGGAAGTCGATGCCGCAGGCGGCGTACTCGGCGCGGGCGTGGGCGGGCAAGCCGTACTCGGTCGCGTACATGCGGAAACGCATCAGGTCGCTGATGGGCATGGCCTGCGGGCAGGCATGGGTGCACTCATCACACATCAGGCAGGCCTGGGCGCGGCTGCGCTGAAACGCCTCCGCCCGCTCGCGTTCATCGGGCTTGAGGTGCGGCGATTTGAGATCGAGCCCTCGGACCATCTCGACCTGCTCGAAAGCGTCCATGCTGGTAAGCACGGTGTCGGCGCCGGCCTCGAGGATGGACTTGACGTGCGGCAGAAAAACCGATTCGCCCTGCTTGACGGCCGCCTTGGCGCCGCTCTTCATCGAGAGGATACCCAGGCCCTTGGCCCGCAGGGCCTTGAGATTCTGCACGAATTGCCGACTCTTCTCGTCGGCAGTGCCGGACTTGGCGGGGTCGGGCACCAGGGTCATGGCCAACAGGGCCGCGTCGAAGAAATCCGGGGCTTTGTCCAGCACCATCTCGATCACGCCGTTCATGTCCTTGTGGCAGACAAAACCGGCAAACCGCGTCTTCTTGTGTTTGCGCAGCTCGTCCATCTGCTTCTGGACGGCGGTCAACTGGCGAGGGTCTGCGTTGTGCAACTCCGTGAGCACGAGGTCGGCGTGGTCGGTGCCCAGGGCGGTGAGCATCTCGTCGATCTCGCCGAGCCGCTCGGGGTGGAGGCTCTTGAGGCAGAGGAAGACTTTGTCGCGATAGGCCTTCTCCGCCTTGAAGAGCCCGCCGACCGCTTCGACGCTTTTGCCGCGGCCGTAGGTGGCGGAGGTGTGCACGAGGTTGACGCCGGCGTCGATGGCCGCCTTGAGCCCGCGCGCGCCGGTCCGGTCCTGCAGCAGGATGGCGCCGAAGCTCACCAGGGTCACGGGGTGCTTGGTCTTGCCCAGCACGCCGAAGGGCAAGAGCGGCTTGGCTGGTGCGGGTTGAGTTTCGGCGGGCGCGCCCCAGAGTGCCGGGGCCATCGCCCCGAAGCCGGTGCCCGCCACGCCCATGGCCGTGTGTCGCAGGAAGGTCCGCCGTGTCAGAGGTATATGGTGCTTGGAGCTCATGGCATTCAGTATATGCCGGTGCTCCCGCGGATACAACGCTCGTGGGCTCACGGCGTAACGGATGATTCGCACGAAAATGGTGCGATTTCAGGGAGCGTCTCGCACGTCGTGTTCCAGCCACGCGAGCGAGAAGCGGGCGAAGGTCAGGGTCTCGTAGGAATGCTGCACGCCACGTTCGTACAGACAACCCATGGTCCCCGCGGGCAGGACGGCGAGGGCGGAGTAGGCGGTCGGGCCGGCGTGGAGTTCCCGGGCGACGGGCCATGTTCGGCCCTCGTCGTAGCTGAGGCGTAAAGTCATTTTCTCGCGCTTGCTGTTGCTGGCGGGGTTGGAGAAGAGCAGGCGGTTGCGGTCGGCAGCCGGCTGGGCGGTCACGCGAATCAGGGCGGCCTGGCAGACCGGTTCAATGAGCGTCTGGTCGTGCCAGACCTGCGACCAGGTGAGGCCGCCGTCGATACTCGTGGCGATGGCCCGGCGTTTCTCGGCGCAGGGGCCCTTGGCGTAGTTGCGCATGTTGAGCATTAGAGCTCCGTCGACCAGTTCGACGATCTGGCACTCGTTGACGTCGGGCTGGACGACCCCGCCGATCTGCCAGGTCTTGCCACCGTCGTCGCTGTAGATGACGTGCGCACGGCGGTCGGTCTTCGAGCCGGCGACGTTGTGATCGCAGGGGATGACCATGCGTCCGCAGGCGAGCTGGATGCCGCAGCCGGGCCCGGTGGCGTACCAGGTCCAGTTCTCGCGTTTGGTATCGGCAGTGATGTCGCGGGGCGGCAACCAGGTGAGGCCGTCGTCGCGACTGGTGCTGACCCAGACGGTGCGCGTGCCGCCGGAGGTGCCGGCAATGATGCCGCCCTCCTGGTCCTGGCCGGGGTTGCCGGTGAGCAGCAGCCAAATGGTGCCGGTGCGGCGATCCACCACCGGGCAGGGGTTACCGATGGTGTCCGGGCCGTGGTCGGCCACAAGCTGCATGGGCTGCCACGTCTGCCCGCCGTCGAGGCTGCGTCGCAGGACGATGTCAATATCGCCGGTGTCGGAGCGGCTGTTCTTGCGGCCCTCGGCAAAGGCCAGCACCGTGCCCTTACCGGTGACGATCAGCGACGGAATGCGGTAGGTGTGGTAGCCCTGCTCGCCGGAGACGAACACCTCGCTCTGCTCGATGAACGCCTGATCGGCAGACTGCTTTGAGCAGGACACCGCACAGCCGAGGCAGACCAAAGGCAAGAAACACAAGACAACGCACCTGAGGTACATGCGGTCGGGCATGGGTTCTCCTTGAAATCGTCAGCGATACTCGAGAAGAGCCGCGGGCTTCAGCCTGCGCGGTGCCTGTGCGTAGCGAACCGCCGATCTCGGTCAGAGAGCCGCGCGGGCTGAAGCCCGCGGCTCGTTATCCCGCATCGGTCAGTTTGAGCTACTCCTGTTGCCGCTTTGCTTTGACCTCCGGGGCCAGGTCGATGCCCAGTTCGCGGAGCTGCTTGGCGTCGACCTCGCTGGGGCACTCGGTGAGCGGGCAGAAGGCGCGTTGGGTCTTGGGGAAGGCGATGACGTCGCGGATGCTGTCGGTGCCGGACAGCAACATGGCGATGCGATCCAGGCCCAGGGCCAGCCCGCCGTGCGGCGGGGCGCCGTATTGCAGGGCGGTCAGCAGGTGCACGAACTTGACCATGGCCTCCTCGTCGCTGATGCCCAGCATGCGGAAGAGCCGGCTCTGCACGTCGCGATTATGGATACGGATCGACCCGCTGCCCAGCTCGACGCCGTTGACCACGATGTCGTAGCACTTGGCTCGCACCGAGCCCGGGTCGCTCTCCATCCGCGGCAGGTCCTCATCCCGCGGCATGGTGAACGGGTGGTGCAGGAAGATCCACTTCTTCGACTCCTCGTCCCATTCAAACGACGGCATGTCCACGACCCAGAGGAACTCCCACTTGCCGGGCGGAATGAGTTTGCGCCGTTCGGCCAGGGTGGTCCGCAGCCAGTTGAGGTGCTTGCAGACGTCACCGAACCGGCCGGCGGCAAAGAAGATCGCGTCGCCGGGCTTGGCCCCCATGGCCGCGATCAGATCGCCCGCCACGCCTTCCGGGAAGAACTTGGCGATGCCGGTCTGGAGGATGGTCTTGCCGCCTTCGCTGACGACCTTGCACAGCGGCAGCCCGCCGGCGCCGACGCCCTGCATCTCGGCGGTCAGGCCGTCGGTCTCCTTGCGGGTCATCTCGCCGCCGCCGGGCAGACAGATCGCCTTGACGACGCCGCTACGCTCGATGGCGTCGAGGAAGACCTTGAACTCGCTGCGGCGGGCGACCTCGGTCACGTCGATCAGCTTCATGCCGTAGCGCAGGTCGGGCTTGTCGCTGCCGTAGTCGCGCATGGCCTCGTCGTAGGGCATTCGCCGGAACGGTACGGGCACTTCGATGCCCGCGGCCTCTTTCCACGCATAGGCCAGCGAGCGCTCGACCACGTCCAGCACGTTGTCCACGTCGACGAAGGCCATCTCCAGATCGACCTGGGTGAAGTCCGGCTGGCGGTCGGCCCGCAGATCCTCGTCGCGGAAGCAGCGGGCGATCTGCATGTAGCGGTCGAACCCGCTCATCATCAGCAACTGCTTGAAGAGCTGCGGCGACTGCGGCAGGGCGTAGAACCGGCCGGGCCATACCCGCGAGGGCACCAGGTAGTCGCGGGCTCCTTCGGGCGTCGACTTGGTCAGGATGGGCGTTTCGACGTCGAGGAAGCCCTCGTTGTAATAGAAGGTGCGGAAGGCCTGCGTGACCTTGTGCCGCATAATGATCGCCCGCTGCATGGGGCCGCGCCGCAGGTCGAGGAAGCGGTACTTGAGCCGCAGGTCTTCGTTGGCCTCGACGTGGTCAGCGACCTCGAAGGGCGGGGTCAGCGACTTGTTGAGCACCTCGACCTCGTGGATGCTGACCTCGATCTCGCCGGTGGGCAACTTGGGGTTGATGTTTTCGCCGCGGTGGATGACCTCGCCGCGGACGGCGACGCAGTCCTCCTTGCGCAGGGTGCGGGCGAGCTTGGTCGCCTCAGGGTCGGTGTCCACATTGAAGCGGCACTGGGTGACGCCGCCGCGGTCGCGCAGGTCGATGAAGACCAGGTTGTCACCGTGGTCGCGATAGTTGTTGACCCAGCCGGCGAGGATCACCGATTTACCGACGTCGGCGGCGCGCAGGGTGCCGCAGTCACCAGTCCGCTTGTTGTAGGCAATACCCACGTAAGTTCTCTCCTATCGTCGCCTGGGCCGGGTTGGCCGCCGGGTCGATCCCGGGGCGAAACGCCGGCCGGAGGCGCGTCTATCAGCCAATCAGAACCGAGCAGTGTACGCAATCGGGGTTGAATGAGCCAGAGGGCCGGCCCGCGGGTCGCGGCCGAGAACGGGGTTATCGGCCGTTATCCGCGCGACCGGGGTGCCCGACTGCCGCCGGGGCCTTCCGGTCGCTGGACCTCCTGGAATCCGAGATGAGCGGGACACTCAGCATGACAGCCGCCTTGCCCAGTTTTCCACGCGCAGGCCGGGAACGCGATCGAACTCCCGTTCGTTGGCCGTGACCAGGACCGCGTCGACGGCCGCGGCGTGGCTGGCAATCAGCGTATCCAACGGGCCAATCGGCGTTCCGGACTTCTCCAGGAACGCACGGACAAGCCCGTAGGAAAGGCTTGCCGCCTCATCGAACGGTAGAATGCTCAACGGGGCAAGGAAGTGAAGCAGCCCCATGCGATTGCGAGCTGGATCGCGACTCTTGGCTGCTCCATACTCCAACTCCGCCAACGTGATCGCGGAGATGCCCACCTGGTCCCGATGTTCGTCAACGGCCCGAACAAGGTGCCCGGGCCGGTGCCGGATGAGTTCAACGCAGATCGACGTATCCAACATGTAGTGCGTCACAGGCCCTGGCGCTCCTCGGCGTGGGCAGGCTGGTTCCGATCGGCGAGGAAGTCTTCCGTGAAATAATCCCACGCCTTGGCCATGACCTCCCCGGCTTTGTCGCGCGGAAAGAGAATGACCAATTCACCGATCCGGTTGATGGCGACCTCCTCTCCCGACATGCGGTACTTCCGGGGCAGGCGGACTGCCTGGCTTCGCCCCGTGGTGAATAGCTTGGCCGTGTCCATGATCATCTCCTCGTACGGTTCAGGATCGTAACCCGCCTCTCCTTCTCCGCAGGGGCCATCCCGCATGGCACTGCGTCCCGCTCGACGTCCAGGCTGATATATATCATGGTATCTATTATCGGCCAGCGAGTCAAGGATCTGTTCCCGCAGGGTGGCCCTGAAAGACGGATTTCTCTTCGAGCGGACGAACGCCGTCCCACATGCCGGGCGCGGTCTGAGGTACGATGGAGGCCGTGTCGCGTACAGCTCAAGAAGGGCTCAACCATGATCGCGGGACTCTGCTGTGCGTTGGCGTTCCTGGCGGCGGGCGTGGCGTTGCTGGCCCCGGCCTGGTTCGCTCATCTTCGACCCCGGCCGGACGCGGCGTCCTCTCCAGGTCTTCGCACCGGAACCATCCTGATCATCGCTGGCTTCGGGTTGGCCGCGGTGTACTGGTCCTGGCAGGTGGGTGCATTTTACAGCAAGCACTGGACAGGGAGCTTTCCAGGTTCCGTCAGGGGCCAAGCGACCTCGGAACTGTCCGGCTATCACGGGATACTCCTGCTGCTGGTGGTCATCGCGGCGGTCGCGATGCTCCGGCGGCGACTCCAGCCCTATCGGCCGGGTGTGGCTCTCTCGGCCCTGGGAGGTCTGTTCGCCGCCGCCGCATGCGCGGGCACCTTCATTCTCACCCTGCCCCACAGCGGCGATGAAGGCGTGATGCTTTGGCTGTTCATCGTTCCAAGCATGGCGATCGCTCTCCTGGCCCTGGTGATTGCCTCGCTGATCCTGTTGATCTACGGCATCCGTCAACGCCGTCGCCTTGCGATCTCGCCGCGAGCCATCTGCCGATCCTGCGGCTACGATCTCCGAGGCAACGTCAGCGGCCGATGCCCGGAATGCGGCACGGATATCCCGCCGGAGCCGCAGGCGGCGGCCTCGCCATGGCGGTTTTCAAACCAGTCTGCCACGGTTACGCCCCCCGTTGCCTCGCCGTCCGAAGCGAGGTGGCCGGCGATCCTCTCCAAAGCCTGCGGGGCGTTCAGCCTGCTGATGATCGTCGTGGGCTTGATGCGTATGGGGCCTTTGCTGGGGTTCGTGATCATGCGTGCCCTCCCGTTCCCCACGATGCACCTCAGTCTGATGCTCAAGATTGAGCCGGCCATCGTCAGCGTGCTGGTCGCCGTACTGCTTCTGGTGGGAACCTATGGTCTGGCCAACCGTCAGCGATGGGCGCCTGTGGTGTGCGTGCTCTGGGCGGTTGTGCATCTGGCTCTTGGAGCGGCCGATCTGGTGCTCCTGAGTGAGACTCTGGATGGTCACTTTCGCATGTGGTCGGTTGGAGTGTGGAAGGCGGCATGGGGTTTCGCCTGGCCGGGCTTCCTGCTGGTGTGGTTTTCGCGTCCGATGATCCGCCGCGAGATCGCCTCCTGGGGTAAGGTCCACGATCTGGGGTGACGTGGTCAGTGCGTCCACGACGCGCCGGCGTCTGGAGACGGCGGTGCTGGCTGAGACGGTAGCAGAATTGCCGGGCACGCGTGGGCCGCGAGCCGAGGAAGAGACCGGGAAGCATGTGCAATCCCAAAGCAGTTTTGAACAGGAGGTAACGGAGCAAACGGAGAATGCGGACTCTTCTCTGTTTCCTCTGTTTCCTCCTGTTCAAATCCTTTCATCCCGAGGGACTGGGGCAGGATCTTGGCTGCCCTCACCCGGTGGCCATGCTGCAGTCTCGTGCTTCTGTGTGTCCGCTGCGTTTTGGTGGTACACATGAATTGAACCACGAAGCACACGAAGAACACGAGGGCAGGAAGGGGCTCGGAAGCCGGCGCAATGGGTTTCTTATCGGCGTTCATCGGCGTCTACTCGTCACGGCGAAGCCAAGCGGAGCCGGATCGGCGGTTCACAACTCCTTGGGTTGTGGGCGACGCCAACGCTGTGACCTCCTTATTCAGGGATTATTCCTGCTGGCTTGGCTGGTGAACGGTTACATCTTTCGGGAGGAGGGACGCTCCGCATTCCGGGCAGCGGTCCGAGGTCAGGCCGTGGAGGTTATACAAACACCGGCCGCAGAACCGGCGGGGGAAAGGCGACCCGTCGTCCGGCGGTTGGCGCATGGGCACACGCCAGGCGTAGTAGGCGATGAGCAGCCAGGGGCCGACGTGAGCCGGCAAATACACAAACAACCCGGTGAAGCCGTGTTCGTTGCCCAACCAGAACGACCACCATGCGGGCATGGGTTCGGTGTAGTGTGGGCAACCCATTAACAGCGACGTGATGGACGCATACACGAGCGCACTGAGCATCCACGCATTCACTACCAAGGCGATGGCCGCCATGGACGCAGCCACCAGGGCCAGCGTCCGAGCCCACGTCCAACCCTTGAGAAGCGCCACCCCCGCTAGCGCTGGAACTATGAACAACACGTAGGCGGTTGCAAATGGCAGTGGCGCGAAGGCCCATCCGTATGCCAGACGACAGACGTAGCTGCCGACCCCCGAGTCCCACCAGAGTAGACCTTGAAGGAGGTCTCCGAAGCACCATGCCGCGGCGAGGACGGCCCATAAGCGGCTGCCAGCAATCTCCGGGAGCTTCAGCACCACGCGAAGGATGGCTGCCAGAGCCAGCAGGAGCCAGGGAACATAGCCGGCGATCTCCGCGCCGACCCATGGCCATGCTCTCTGAGTTACCAGGAACATTCCGGCAACGCGTTGCCAATTCTCCAAGCCCGAGGCAATGTTCAGCAGAAGGCTCATCAGCGCACCAGCGACGAGCAAGGCGAGAAACCACTTGTGCTTTCGGCCGCCGAGCCAAAGGCTACGGCCGTAAAAGTAGAACAGAAGCGACATCAGGAATGCGGCGAGGGCTGAAAGCAGGACCAGGGGAACTGAGCTCCTGTCCCACGGGGACGACCACTCGCGCCACAGGTCCTGGCCTCTCTGCACGAACTGCCCATAGAACTGCAGGAAGCAGAGCACGGCGACGAAGCGGCGCCAGTCGGTGCCGGGATCGCTTCGCGTCTGGACCAGGATGGGGGTGACGTAGGGCATCGGGTGCCTCGGGCCGGATCGTACCTGTGGGACAGTGTAGTCGCGGCGTTGGTGTCCCGCCAAGGGCCTGCCTCCTGCCGATTCCGCCACGGCCGCCCGGGTTGGAGGGCGAGCAGGGTGCCCTGTTGCCCACGGGCGGTCGGAGGTACAATGGGGGCCGTGTCGAGGACACCTCAGGAGGGACCCAATCATGATGAAGAGCAATGTGATGGTGGGCGTGGCGCTGGTGGTGTGGGCGTGCAGGAGCGTGACTGCGGTCTGCCTCTACGATGACTTCGAAGGTTATCAGACGCAGGCGGAGTTCGAGGCCGCGTGGCCTCGCGTGAGTGCGGGCAGCTCGCTGGAGCTGGTGCAGGACTTCGGCCACAGCGGGCAGCAATCCGTCCGCAGTCAGGTCAGCTTCACGGGCGGACATCGCAACTACCGCAACCTGAACAGTTTCACCGCGTGCCAAGGGAGCGACGCCAACCCGCTCAAGTTCGAGTTCCGGATGTATGTCACGAGTACCGCACCCACGATGCGCGAATATTCGGCGCTCTATGCGTACAGCGGCGACGGCTACGGCCAGGGCGATCTTGCGGGCCTGATCGCGATGGGGCTCTACAACGACGATCATTTTGATGCCCGGACGCTGTTCGGCGGATCGCGCGACGCGAGCGGATGGATCGAGTTGCGCATCCCGCGGTCGCTCGGCTGGCACAAGCTGACCGCCCTGATCAAGAGCGCGCACGTCGAGTATTACGTCGACGACATCTTCGGCGGGCAGGACAGCTTCGATTCGGTCGCCTTTGACGCGGTGGTGCTGGGCTCCGGACTGACCTCGGCCGGCGGGCAGGCGAGCCTCTACGACGATGTTCTGGTGACGATCGTCCCCGAGCCGGCCATGCTCCTGCTGCTGACCCTCGGGGCCGTCGGGTTGCGGCGGCGCGGTCGGGTCGAACGATAACGCGACCCGCGGCGAGAAATCGTCAAGCGGAGCCGCGACCGTCAGGGAGTGGACCTTGAGCGGGAACACCAACCTCACGAGGTCCGCTCCCTGACGGTCGCGGTACGGATGACGTCGCGCCTTCGGCCGCACCCGCATGCGCAGAACCGCCGATGGTGCCAAGGGAAGCAACGGCATGAACGGTCCCTTCAGGACCGACCTTGGCGTGACCTCTTCCCCAGGCCTTCGGCCTGGGCTGACAGAATGAGCCCTTCAGGCTCAACGGACCCGGCGATACAGGACTCGGGTCGGTGCGCTTGCCAAGCCGTTACCACCGGCTACACTGCTTCGGTTTGTACCTCGTGGGAATCGAAACCCCTGGACCGTGAGGAAGCAATGGCCAGAAAGCGAATCCATCTGATCTGTAATGCGCATCTCGACCCGGTGTGGCTTTGGGAGTGGGAGGAGGGAGCGGCCGAGGCTATCGCCACGTTCCGCACCGCGGCCGACCTGATCGAGGAGTTCCCCGGCTTTGTCTTTAACCACAACGAGGTGACGCTCTACAAGTGGGTCGAGGAGTACGAGCCGGCGCTGTTCAAACGCATCCAGAAGCTCGTGCGCCAGGGCAAGTGGCGGATCATGGGCGGCTGGTACCTGCAACCGGACTGCAACATGCCCAGCGGCGAATCGTTCGTGCGGCAGATTCTGCTGGGCAAGAGTTACTTTGCCGAGAAGTTCGGCGTCGAGCCGACGACGGCGATCAACTTCGACCCCTTCGGGCACACCCGCGGACTGGTGCAGATCCTGGCCAAGAGCGGGTACGACTCGTACACCTTCTGCCGCCCGGACGGCCGTGACCTGGAGCTGGCGCACCACGACTTCGTCTGGGTCGGCTACGACGGGTCGCGGGTGCTCGCCTCGCGGATCATCGGCGGGTACAACTCGCACCTCGGCGACGTGGACGTCAAGATCCGCGACTGGCAGAAGGACCACACGTATCCGCACTTCGGGCTGCTGGCCTGGGGGGTGGGTAATCACGGCGGCGGGCCCTCGCGCACCGACCTGCGTAAGATCGAACGGCTCATGCGCGATCCGAAGCACGCCCAGCTCATCCATTCGAGCACCGAGGATTACTTCAAGGAAGTCAAGGCCGTCCGGCCGTCGCTGCCCGAGGTGCACCGCGACCTGAACCCGTGGGGCATCGGGTGTTACACGTCGCAGGTGCGCATCAAGCAGCGCCACCGTCGGCTGGAGAACGAGCTGTACACCACCGAGAAGATGGCCGCCACCGCCGCCAACCAGGGCCTGATGCAGTACCCGGAGCAGGACCTGTACGACGCGGCCTGCGACCTGATGGTCGGCGAGTTCCACGATATTCTGCCGGGCTCGTCCATCCAGCCGGTCGAGGAGATGTCGCTGCGGCTCATGGATCACGGGCTCGAAAAGCTCTCGCGGATCA
>CAZEEJ010000093.1:0-20784 GCA_964511155.1 uncultured Planctomycetales bacterium
CCGCCCGCCCGTGGGCCCTTTTTACGCGGAATCGGGCACCGGACTTGGAATGGACGGGCCGGGAGGCCATAATAGACAAAGAGAAGCTCAAACCAACGGAGGTGCAGAAAGATGTCCAGTTCCCGAATGATCCTGCGTATCGTGGGGGTGTGCCTGGCGGTGACGGTTCTGGCGGCGGGTGCTGCCCGGGCCGACGTCACCGACGTGCGCATCAATGAGGTCTACGCGAGCCATACCGGCGTGGACACGGTCGAGTTCTTCGAGTTGTACGGCCCGACGGACACCAACTTATCGGGCCTGACCATCCTGGTCGTTGACGGGGACGGCAACAGCAAGGGCCGCATCACCCACGCGATCGCTGTCAGTGGCACGCTGCCGGCCGACGGGCTCTGGGTGATCGGCACGCCCGGCTGCCCCAACCCCGGCGCCGGCAATCCGCCCGACCAGTTGCTCGACGACGTCCAGGTCACCGAGATCCTGCCCAACGGCACGCAGACCTACCTCCTGGTGACGGATTTCACCGGGGCGGTCAACGACGACCTGGACGCCAACAACGACAGTCAGTTGGACCCCAGCTACCTCGCCACGTTGGGCACGATCATCGACAGCGTTGCGGTGCATGACGGCGGGCTGTCCGACGCGACCTATGCCGGTGCCCCGGTTATCGGCCCGGCCGCCTGCGGGGCCAGTTTTTGCGAGCCGGCCGGCGCCGCCCGCAAGACCGACGGCCAGGATACCGACACCGACAGCGACTGGTGTATCACCAGCTTCGACGTCGTCCCGCCGAACACCGGCGTCGGTGCGGACGGGTATGAGGCGGCCGCGCCCGGCGTGGCGAACAACTACACCTGCAACTCGGCACCGATCGCCGAGAGCCAGAGCGTGCCCGTGGTCAAGGATGCCTCGCCGGGCGTGATTATCACCCTGGTAGCCATCGACGACGGCCTGCCGGACGGCACGCTCGAGTACACCATCGCCACATTGCCCGCCAGCGGCACGCTGACCGATCCGGACGACGGCGATGCCGCGGTCTCGATGGGCACGCTTCTGACCGCCGACCACGTCCGCTACACGCCGGCCGCGGGCGTCACGGGCGGCTTCTCCTTCACTTTCACCGCCGATGACGGCGACATGGAGTCCGATCCCGCGACGGTGACGCTCACCGTGTATGAGAACATGGCCCCGGCCGCCGAGGATGACGAGGTCGCGGTCGAGCAGGACGCGTCGCCGGGGCTGATCATCGACTTGGTGGCCACGGACGATGACTTTCCGCCCGGCCGGGTACTGGTCTACACCATCGCTTCGCTGCCGACCCTCGGCACACTGACCGACCCGGACGACGGCGACGCCCCTGTGGGCCTCAACGACGACCTGACCGCCAACCGCGTCCGTTATACGCCCGATCCGGGCGAGGCGGGCAGTGACGCGTTCACCTTCACCGTGAACGACGGCGAGTTGATCTCGAACACGGCCACCGTTTCCGTGGAGGTCATGCAGAACATTGCCCCCGTCGCCGAGGACGACGCGGTGGCGGTGCTGCCGGATGCCTCGCCGGGCCTGATCATTGACCTGGTGGCCACGGACGACGGCCTGCCCGGCGGTCCGCTGGTTTACACCATCGTCTCGCTGCCGACGCGCGGCACGCTGACCGACCCGGATGACGGCGACTCGGCCGTGGGCGCCGACGAAGACTTGACCGCCGACCGCGTCCGTTACACCCCCGACCCCGGCGAGACCGGCAACGACGCGTTCACCTTCAAGGCCAACGACGGAGCCCTGGATTCCAACGTGGCGACGATCAGCGTAAGCATCCACGTACCCGCCGAGCCCGTCGTACTCGCCAAGTGGACTTTTGAGGTGAGCGTCCCCACGACCGCCGGGCCACATGCGGCGGAAGAGGGCATCTATGGTGGGGATGCCAGTGGTTGGCATGCAGATCAGGCGGTGGTCTACAGCAACCCGGTCGGCAACGGCTCGACCGAGTCCTTCAGCTCCACCCGCTGGAGCGCAGGCGATTACTACCAGTTCGAGAGCAGCTCCTTGGGCCACACTGACGTGGAGATCTCCTTCGACCAGACCCGCAGTAGCACAGGTCCCGGGTTGTTCGACATACTCATCAGCACCAACGGCTCGGATTGGACAACACTGGTTGAGGATTACGGGGTGAACGTGGCCTCCTGGACTACCGGCTCGCATGACCCATCGAGCGTACTCGGTCCATTCCCCGTCCCGGCATTGGATAACCAAGCGACGATCTATGTCCGCCTTGTATCCCAGGTGACCGTTGCGACAACCGGTACGAACCGCGTTGACAATGTGATCATCGAAGGCACGCCGGACGAGGAGACTGGTGTCCCACCGGTGCTGACGGGGGCGGTGTCAGCGCGAATGCACGGGTTGCTGGGGCCGTTCTCGGTGAACGTGGGCGGCGGTGCGGTTGAAGGGCGAACCGGCGGGCCTACGAGCCTGGTGGCCACGTTTGACATCCCGGTCCAACGGGTTGGAGAGGCCAACGACGTGACGTTGAGCAGCGGGACGGTGAGCGACGTCACCGTGGACGGCAGCACCGTGACGGTCACGATGGCGGGGGCGGCCAACGCGCAGCCGTTGACCGTGGGTTTCCCGGGTGTGGCCGATGCCAACGACGTGACCGCGGTCTCGGAGAGCATGTTGTGCTTCCGCGTGCTGGCGGGCGACGTGAGCGGCGACGGGTCGGTCAACGTGCTCGATCTGGTGCAGGTGCGCAACGCGTTGAACCAGGCGGCGACGGGGGCCAATTTCCGGGCGGACATCAACGCGGACGGGACGGCCAATGTCCTCGATCTGGTTGCGGCCCGGAACAACTTGAACACAAGTGTGGCGGCCTGTCCGTGAGGGCCGAGGCATGAGCAGCCAGGCGGCACTGCTGGAATCGCTCGTCCGGACGGTGGAGGCGGGGCAGGCGGCCGCGTTGTGCATCGTGGTGGCGGCGCGGGGTTCGACGCCGCAGTCCCCGGGGGCCATGTTGCTGCTGCACGGCGACGGTCGGACGGAGGGGACGATCGGGGGCGGGTGCGTCGAGGCGGAGGTGCGCAAACGGGCCCTGGCCCTGCTGACGGAGCGGCGGTCGGGGACGGCGCAGTTCAAGCTCAATCACGACTACGGCTGGGACGACGGGCTCATCTGCGGGGGGCAGATGGAGGTGGCGGTGCTGCCGGTGCTGACCGACGAGGTGCTGGGGCCGTTTCGGGAGGCGATCGACCGGATCGGGCGGCAGTACGCGGCGGACGTGCCCATCCGCGTGGAGCACGAGGGCCGGCCGGTCGAGTATCGCCTGCATATTGAGGCCACGCCGACGCTGCTGATTGCCGGGGCGGGGCACGTGGGGGCGGAACTGGCCCGGCTGGCGGTGAGTCTGGACTATCGCACCGTGGTCATCGACGATCGTGCGGACCTGCTGACGCCGGAGCGGTTGCCGCCGCCGATTGAGGGGGTGGCGGGCGACATTGCCGAGACGCTGCGCGGCTGGCCCATCGACGCGAACACGTACGTCGTGGTCGTAACCCGGGGGCACAATCACGATGAGCAGGCCCTGCACGCGGTGATCGACTCGCCGGCCCGGTACGTGGGCATGATCGGCAGCCGCCGCAAGGTGAAGCTGATCTTCGACGACCTGGCGGAGCTGGGCGTGGACCGGTCGCGGCTGGAGCGGGTTCACTCGCCGATCGGGCTGAAGATCGGGGCGATCACCGTTCCGGAGATCGCGGTGAGCATCGCCGCCGAGCTGACCCAGGAACGCCGGGCGCAGGCCGTCAAACCGGTCACGGGGCCGTTCGATCCCTCTTGAGGAGGTACGATGCAATTGTTGGTCTGTCTGTGGTTCTGTCTGTTGCCCGCCGCGGGGGCCGAGCAACGCGATCGGCCCGTGTTCGTCAACCCCATCTACGAGGGCGCCGACCCCTGGGTCGCCCGCCACGGCGACGATTACTACTTCTGCCAGACCGAGGGCAACGACGGCATCGCCATCTGCAAGTCGCCCAAGCTCACCGACAAGGGCGTCAAGCGGGTCGTCTGGCGGACCCAACGCGGCACGTGGAACAGCAGCCAGGTCTGGGCACCCGAACTGCACCGCGTCAATGACCGCTGGTACATCTACTACTGCGCCAGCGACGGGCGCAACGAGAACCACCGCACCGGCGTGCTCGCGGCGGTGACCGACGACCCCCAGGGCGAATACGAGGACAAGGGCGTTGTCTACACCGGCGACGACGCCGCCGGCGGGACCGACAACCGCTGGTCCATCGACGCCACCCCGCTGCAGCTCGGCGACCGGCTCTACCTGGTCTGGTCCGGCTGGCCCACCACCGAGGACATCCAGTACCTCTACATCGCCCCCATGAGCAACCCCTGGACGGTTAGCGGCAACCGGGTCAAGCTCTGCGAGAACGATACCTACCTCTGGGAGCGGGTTTCGGAGAGCCTCAGCGGACGTGGCTTGAGCGAGGGGCCGCAGGTCCTCAAACGCCACGGCCGGGTGTTCCTCATCTACTCGTGCAGCGGCTCGTGGGAGCCGACCTACAAGTTGGCCATGCTCTACATGGACGAAAACGCCGACCCGCTCGACCCCGCCAGTTGGACCAAGCACGACCGCCCCGTTTTCCAGTCGACCAGGGAGGTCTTCGGTGTCGGGCATGCCGGCTTCAGCGTCTCGCCCGACGGGTCGGAGGAGTGGATCCTCTTCCACGCCAAGCGATCGCGCGAGCCCGGTTGGCAACGGGCGGTCTGGCTGCAGCCGTTCGGGTGGACGGCCGACGGGTTCCCCGACTTCGGCAAGCCCATCCCGGCCGGCCAAGTGCTGCCGGCCCCCGCGGGTGAACGACCCAACCGGCCCGGCGAAGCCTTCCGCGACGCGTTCGCCGACGGAACCTGGGACCGCTGGGTCTACTACGGCCACAACCGCTACATGCGGGTCATCGACGGCGAGGTGCACCTCGGGCGGGCACCCGGCTCCGGAGCTGTCAACCTCTACCGCTCCGGCGAAAAGGCCCTGGTCCGCGGCTACGAATGGGAAGACTTCGCCCTGCGCGTGCGGCTGCGCGTGGCGGCGGGCGAGCGCGACGCGGGCGTGCTGTTCCGCGTCCGGGAGCCGGCCCTCGGCTACGACGCCCAGAAGGGCTACTTCGCCGGCCTGATCCCCGCAACCAACAAGGTCATTCTCGGCCGTACGGATGGCCGCGACTGGCATGAGCTGGCCTCGGCCGACCAGCCGGTCACCGTCGGCCAATGGTACGAGCTGCGCGTCGAGGCCCGCGGCGACGACATCCAGGTCTTCGTCGACGGCCGGCCTATGATCCGCACCCGTGACACCCACCACCCCCGCGGCATGGTCGGCATCCGCGTCGTTGACGTCCACGCCCAGTTCGACGACTTCGAGATCACACGCCCGCCAAGTGAGAACCGATGATCCCGAGGCACCTGATGCCCCCCGGGTACAGAATGTGGTACGTGGGTGGTTGCCCGGGCGGCGGGGGCGCTCTATAATGCGGCCCGAACGGGCCAGGGTCTCAATCAGAGCCGCGACTTGGTTAGAGCCGCGACCGAAGCACAGCCGCGACTTAGTTAGAGCCGCGACCGAAGCAGAGCCGCGACCCAAGCAGAGCCGCGACCGTAAGGGAGCGGTAGGGAAGCGGATTTGAAATTTGAAAGGACCGATTTGAAATCCGCTTCCTGACGGTTGCGGTACGGATCGGCGTCTTCGGGCACCCTCACTCACAGGAGCAGACTGGCTTGAGCAGGTCGTCAGCCCCCATCAGCAAGAGCAACGATTTCCTGTTGCGCAGACTCCACTCCCTGTCGGGCCTCATCCCCATCGGCGTTTTTCTGGTCATCCACCTGACAACCAACAGCCTGATCGCCTTCAGCACGCCGGAGGCCGACCATTATCAGGATGCCGTCAACCGCATCCATGGCCTCGGGCCGTTCCTGATCCCGGTCGAAATCGTGGGGATTTTCCTGCCGATCGCTTTTCACGCCGGGCTGGGCGTCAAGATCTGGTGGGAGAGCAAGCCCAACGTCCGCAACTACCCGTACTGGTGCAACGTCCGTTACCGGCTTCAGCGGATTACCGGGGTGATCGTGCTGTTGTTCATCCTGGTGCACCTGTGGCATATGCACTGGTTGGGCGACTACGTGCCGGGCACGGACGGCAGCATGTTCGACCCGCACCGGGCGTCGGAGACGGCGGCCCACGCCATGCAGGCCCATCGCTGGTGGGTGATCCCACTGTACGCCATCGGGATCATCGCCTCGTGCTACCACTTCGCCACCGGACTGTGGACTTTCCTGATCACCTGGGGCATCACGGTCGGCGAGCGGGCCCAGGACCGGATGGGTTATGTATGTGCGGCGCTGGGCGTGGTGCTGGCGGTGGTCGGGCTGACCGCTCAGGTGAAGTTCATGACCTATCCGTACGCGGCCCCCAAACAGGTGGAGCGGGCGGCGGTGGTTGAAGACGTCGGGGCCGCGAGCTCTGCCGGGGCCGCGACCGTGAGGGAGCGGTAGAGCCATGGCCAAACAGCGGGTGGTGATTGTAGGCGGCGGACTGGCGGGGCTGGCCGCTGCGATGAAGCTGGCGGAGTTCGGCACTTCGGTCGATCTCATCAGTATGGTCCCGGTCAAGCGCTCGCACAGCGTCTGCGCCCAGGGCGGAATCAACGCGGTCAACCACGTCACGCGGTCGCTGGGCGACTCGGAATACAAGCACTTCGACGATACGGTGTACGGCGGGGCCTTTTTGCAGCACCAGCCGCCGGTCAAGGAGATGTGCGACTGGGGCGAGCGGATCGTCGATCTCATGGACCGCATCGGCGTGATGTTCAACCGCAGCCCCGAAGGCCACCGCGATCTGCGGCGGTTCGGAGGCACGCTCTACAAGCGGACGGCCTTTGCCGGGGCGACGACCGGGCAGCAACTGCTCTACGCCCTCGACGAGCAGGTCCGCCGCTGGGAGGTCGAGGGCGGCGGGCTGGTCACCAAGTACGAGCTGTGGGAGTTCCTCGGGCCGATCCTCGACGATCGCGGCCTGTGCCGGGGTGTGGTCGCCCAGGACATGCGCACGATGGCCATCCGGGCGTTCCCCGCCGACGCGGTGGTGCTGGCGACCGGCGGCTGCGGCATGATCTTCGGCAAGTCGACGAACTCGGTGATCTGCACGGGCGGCGCGGGGGGCCGGGCCTTCCGGGCCGGCGTGCGCTACGGCAACCCGGAGTTCATGCAGGTGCATCCAACGGCGATCCCCGGCTCGGACAAGGACCGGCTGATGAGCGAGTCGGCCCGTGGCGAGGGCGGGCGCGTCTGGGTCCCGAGCAAGCCCGGCGACACCCGCGACCCGCGCGAAATCCCGCCCGCCGAGCGCTGGTACTTCCTCGAAGAGCGCTACCCCAAGTATGGCAACCTGGTGCCGCGGGACATCGCCACGCGCGAGATATTCGACGTGTGCGTCAACCGCGGGCTCTCCGTCCAGAAAGACGCTTACTGCGTTTACCTGGACGTGACGGAAATGCCCGCCGCCACGCACAAAAAGCTCGAGGGCATTCTGGAGATTTACGAGAAGTTCCAGGGCGTCGATCCGCGAGTCATACCCATGCGGATTTTCCCCTCGGTGCACTACACCATGGGCGGCCTGTGGGCGGATTACGAGAAGAATGAGCAGACCGGGGGCCTGGTCATCGGCTCGCCGCGCAACCAGGTGACGAACATCCCGGGCCTGTACGTCATCGGCGAAGCCGACTACCAATACCACGGGGCCAACCGGCTGGGGGCCAACTCGCTCTTGAGCTGCATTTTCTCGGGTTTGATCGTGGCCCCGGGGATCACGACTTGGCTGGCCAGCCTGCCCGCCGGTTCCGCCGCCGATCAGCCCGCGTCGCTTTTCGACGCCGCCGTCGCCCGACACAAGGCCGCCGACGATCGGCTGATCAGCTCGAAGGGTACCGAGAACCCCTACGGCCTGCATCGCGAACTCGGCCGCGTCATGACCACCAACGTGACCGTCGTGCGGTACAACGACAAGCTGAAGGAAACGCTTGCCAAGATCGACGAGCTGACGGAGCGTTATGCGAACGTCGGGCTCTCCGATACCGGTCACTGGACCAACCAGAACCTGAGCTTCGCCCGGGCCCTGGAGGACATGCTGCTGCTGGGTCGGGTGATTGTG
The DNA here is from genome assembly GCA_964511155.1 of uncultured Planctomycetales bacterium. Lineage (GTDB taxonomy): Bacteria > Planctomycetota > Phycisphaerae > UBA1845 > PWPN01 > JAAYDF01. The sequence continues at coordinate 8,195 of CAZEEJ010000093.1, forward strand.
GAGGCGGCCCTGCGGCGCGACGAATCCCGTGGGTCGCACTACAAGCCCGACTTCGATATCGAGCCGCCGACCAGCGATGATCCCCAGACGTTGCGCCACGAGGCCCGCCGGTGGTGCGAGGACTTCCAGCGGCAAAACGATCGGTGGCTCAAGACCACCGTAGCCACCTATGACCCCAAAGGCGTAGAATTCACATACGAACCCGTGGATACGTCGCTGATTCCGCCCCGGCCGCGGACTTACGGGCTCGCCGGTGCCGAGGTCATCGAGCAGGTGTGGCGGGAGATGCAGCAGGAACGCCAGAGCGTTCCCCAGACCGTGTGATTTCTCATGGCCCAGAACCGTACCATCAAATTGAAGATTCGCCGGCAGGATCGGCCGGACAGCGCGAGCTACTGGCAGGACTTCGCCATCGCCTACGAGCCGCAGATGAACGTGATTTCCTGCCTGCAGGCCGTCGCGGAACTCGGCCGGACCGCCGACGGTCGCCCGGCTCCCCCGGTCGCCTGGGATTGCAGTTGCCTCGAAGAGGTCTGCGGCGCGTGCAGTATGCTCATTAACGGGCACGTGCGGCAGGCGTGCACCGCCTTGGTCGACCGGCTGTGCAAGAGCGATGACGACGTGATCCGCCTCGAGCCGATGACCAAGTTCCCCGTCGTGCGCGACCTGGTCGTCGATCGCAACCGCATGTTCGAGGACCTCAAGCGGGTCAAAGCGTGGAACCCGGTGGACGGCTACTACGACCTGGGGCATCCGCCCAGGGTCTCGCCCGAGGAGCAGGAGATCGGCTACCCGCTGTCGCGCTGCATGTCCTGCGGCTGCTGCCTGGAGGCCTGCCCGCAGGTCAACGAGCGGTCCCCGTTCATCGGGCCCGCGGCCATCAACCAGGTCGCCCTGCACAATACCCACCCGACCAGCAAGGCCATCGCGCCGGAGCGGCTCGAGGTGCTCATGCAGCCCGGCGGTCTGGGCTCCTGCGGCAACGCCCAGAACTGCGTCAAGGTCTGCCCTAAGGAGATCCCGCTGACCGAGTCCATCGCCCGCACCGGCCGGGCCGTCACCTTTTTCGCCCTCCGCCGATTCTTCGACCGGTAGCCGCCGCTCGCGCCTCGCCGCTTGCGGCTTCGCACGAACCCGGGACAACGCCCGCGCCTCGCCGCTCGCGGCTTCGCACGGACCCTGTTCGCGTCCCGCCGCTTGCGGCTTCGCACGGACCCTGTTCGCGCACCGCCGCTCGCGGCTTCGCACGAACCGGTAAAAAGCCCGAGTGGCCGCGCGGGATCGATTCCCCCATAATGATTGGGTGGGCCCGGCATGGGCCGGCCGACCCACCCGTGGCTCGCTTTCTCGCAAGGACGTGAAAATGCAAACGCATTCGACCCATCAGCGGCACAAACGTACCCCGCCACAACTCGTTCTCACTTCTCACTTCTCACTTCTCACTTTCCCATCCTCACGTCCAGCAGCACCGGGTGTGACCTTTCTCAGCGTTTTGCTCCCGCTGCTCGTGCCCTTGGCAACCATGACCCTGCCGCCTGCGGCATGGGCGGACGAGGAGGTCCCCAGTCTCGCACCGCAGAAGACGATCGACGTGGACGATCCGCCGGCCGGCGTGTTCGCCGACGAGTGGTACGCGGTCATGCTCGGCGGGCGCAAGTGCGGCCAGATGCGCGTGCGCATGGAGCGGATCGCCGGTGAGCCGCAGGATGTCATCCAGACCCAGACGCGGATGCGCTTGACCGTCCGCCGCGACACGCTCGAGGTGCCTCTGGGCATCGCCCAGAAGACGACCGAAACGCTCGACGGCCGGCCGCTGGCTTTCTCCCGCACGATCCAACTGGGTCAGCAGCCGGTCGTTACCGAGGGCACCATCCAGGACGGGAAGGTGACGGTCCGCAGCAAACAGCTTGACCAGGAAATGCCTCCGCGGACCTATGACCTCCCGGAGGGGGCCCTGCTCGATTGGGGCGCCCATCGCGAGCAGGTCAAACGCGGTTTCGCCCCGGGTACGAAGTACGAGCTTCCGCTCTACGAGCCCTCGATTTCGCCGGATCGCCTGTGCGCGACGACCATGGAGATCATCGGTCCGGAGACCATCGACCTGTTCGGCCGGCGCGTGGCCGCCATCAAGACGCGCCAGGTGATGAGCATCCCCGGGTTCCTCGGGGCCGGCGGTGAGCAGGAAACCACGGCCTGGATCACGGCTGCGGGCCAGGCACTCAAGCTCCAGATGTCCGTCATGGACATCCCCATCGAGGTGCTGGCCTGTACGCGGTCGGTGGCCATGGCGGACGACGATCCGGCCGAGCTGATGATCAGTATGCTGGTTCCGCTGAACCGGTCGATCCCCGCCGAGCAGGCCCGGCAGGTCACCTACCGCCTGAAGCTCAAGGCCGCCTCGGGGCTCGGTAAGCTGCCGGAAGTGCCCGAGACGGCGATGCAGAAGGTCGAGCGGCGCGGGGACGCCGAGCAGTTGATCACCGTCACGCGCCCGTCCGGCCTGGCCCAGCCCGGGCCGCAGGCGACGCTCACCGACGAGGAACGGGCCTTGTACACGGCGGCCAGCGCGATGCTCAACCATGAGGACCCCAAGGTCCGTGAATTGGCCGACGAAGCCGCCGGCTCGGAGACCGACCCGCGCAAGCTGGCTGCTCGCCTGTGCAACTACGTCCACCGCCAGGTCCACGCCAAGAACCTCAGCGTCGGGTTCGCGACCGCCAGCGAGGTCGCCCGCACCAAAGAAGGTGACTGCACTGAGCACGGCGTGCTTCTGGCGGCTCTGGGCCGGGCCAAAGGCATCCCCACGCGATTGGTCACCGGCCTGGTCTACGCTTCCTCTTTCGGCGGCAAGCCCCACGTCCTGGTCGGGCACCTGTGGACGCAGTTCTGGCTGGACGGCCGATGGGTGGACCTGGATGCCGCCCTGGGGCAGACCGATCTCGACCCCACGCACATCGCCATGGCCTTCGCCGCCGGAGGCGACTCCGGCCTGGCCGACCTGGTGACTTCCACCTGGCTGACCCTGGGCCAGTTCGTCATCGAGGTGGTCAAGGTCGAAAACGTCAGCCCATGAACACTTGCGGATTGACCTTGAACCGCTCCGACAGCTTGCGGAGGTGTTCGACGGTCAACATCCGGTCTCCGTTGAGGATCTTCGAGCCCATGCTCGGGTGAACGCCCAGGAGCCGGGCGAGGTCTGAGGCGTTCATCGCGTTCTCTTCCAGCAGGAGCTTGAGCGAATCAACCCCGCTGAGCGCTTGACGCGTGTGATCTCAGACGTGCATACTGATATGCATGAGGACGACCCTGAACATTGATGACGCCCTGGTGTCGCGGGCCGCGAAGCTGACCGGGGTGCGGGAGAAGACAGCCCTGGTGAAGATGGGGTTGGAGGCGTTGATCGCCCGGGAGAGCGCCGCCCGTCTGGCTGCGCTGGGGGGTACCGAGAAAGGGCTCAGGCCCACCCGCCGTCGCCGGAGCCTGGCTTATGATCCTGGTTGACACTTCGGTGTGGGTGGACCACCTGCGCAAGGGCGATGACGAGTTGAAGGCTGTGTTGCTCGCCGGCGAGGCGGCGTGTCACCCTTTCGTTCTCGGCGAATTGGCCTGCGGGCATATCCACCGCCGCCAGGAGATCCTGTCTCTGATGGCTGCGTTGCCCATGTTGCCGAAAGCCGAGGATCCCGAGGTGCTCGCCTTCATTGACCGTCACCGTCTGATGGGTAGCGGGCTCGGCCTGGTGGACGTCCACCTGCTGGCTTCATGCTTGTTGGCCAAGGTCCAGATATGGACCCGCGACAAACCCCTCGCTCGCGCCGCCGCCCGACTCGGGCTGGCCGCAAGCAGATAAGCGCCTCCGCTGGACGGCGAGTGGCTCGGGTCCTCTGGACCTGGGCGAGCGATTGGCTCGTCGTGCACCACACCCGTGAACACAGGGCCGCTCGCGCTGGGGCCCAATCGCGCCCCCACCTCCAAGGAGGTGGGCCACCCGGCTGAGGTTGTTCGTCCCGTCTGTCGCCCCTGCCGGAGGCGGCCAAAGGACATCATGGCAAGGCGTCAATTGCCGGCCGCACAACGGAAGCCGAAGTTGTCGAAGCAGGCGGCAGGTCTGACAAGGTAGCGAGCCGCGACTCGGCAGCTGTACGCATAGTAGCGCCAACTGCCGCCGCGAAGAACACGGGTTAGACCAGCCGCCGGCCCGCGCGGGTTGCTGTACGGGCTACTGCTGTAGTAGCTGCTGCCGTACCAGTCGTTGCACCACTCATAAACATTGCCAGCCATATCATGCAGACCGTAGTCATTCGCGGCGTTCACCGTCTGGTAGCTCGTCTCACTGCCCGGCCAGCTGCAGTCCGCCTTGTGCCGTAGCGAGCCGTCGAAGAAACCCACCGGGCTGGGGTAAGGTGCGCTGCCCACGCCCCACACTGGATGATAGTTCTGTGTCGGGCTGGTGTCGTAGGAGGAGTACGGCGCACCACCCGACCAGTAGCTGTAGTAATTCGCCCTGGCGTGCTGGATGGCGTCCTGGTCCGACCAGGGGAAGCGCCTGCCGGCCGCACCGCCCCGGGCGGCCTTCTCCCACTCCGCCTCGCTGGGCAGGCGGTAGCCGTTGGCGTTGAAGTCGCAGGCCCAGGTGTCCAGGTCATAACAGGGTGTCCGCCCCTCCATCGCGCTGCGCCAGTTGGAGTACGCCACAGCTCCGTGCCAGCTCACCTGCACCATCGGGTGTTGCTCTTTGCTCGCGACGACGCCGAACGTGCTGCCGTTCCAGGTGATCCTGCTGTACGAACTGCTCGACGTGGTATCACAGTAGGGGGAGCTGGTCACGGTGTTGGACTTGTAAACGATGCCATTGGTGACACTAATAAGATTGCCCTGGTTCCAGGCCCAGTTCAGGCCGTCGGCGTACTGCTGGTTGGTCACCTCGTAGCGGTCCATGTAGAAGGCATCGACGTCGACCGCGTGGCGGGGAAGCTCGTCCGAATCACCCTCGCCGGTGAAGGAATTGCCCATCAGGAACTCACCGGCGGGGATCGGGACCATGTCCACCCATGGACAGGCCGCCAGGGTGTTCAGCCGGTTGCGGACCTGGACCAGGTCGATGACGTTGATCGCCCCGTCCGCGGTCACGTCGCTGCGGAAGTTCGCCGCGGTCGCCTGCTGGTTCAGGTGGTTGCGGACCTGCATCAGATCAAGGACGTTCACCGTACCGTCGGCGTTCACGTCGCCGGCCAGCACACGGATGCGCACCCAGGTTTCACTCTCCATGCCAGCCACGCCCGACACGGCCAGCACCAGGCACGTCGCGTTCGGCACGCCGCTCAGCTCCACCCTCGCCTGTGCGCCTTCCACCAGGATCGCGTCTACGGAGCCTGTGGAGGCCTGTACGTTGAGGCCGTCGGCCGGCCCGCTGAAGGTCAACAGCACCTGCGTCGGACCGCCGACTCGCGGCTCGACGCCCGCATCGGCGAAGGAATCCAGCGGCAGGTCCACGTCGAACTCGCCGGCCAGCCCATGACTCCTGCGCGAAACCGCGCCCGTCAGGGAAACCTCACTGTCCCCCGTCGTGGGCTGCCACGCTACCACCTGGGCTGCCCCTTCCGGCACCAGGGGAGCGCCACCCTGATCCTCCCCCCACGCCGGGCATACACCGAGCGACACAATCAGGAGACTGGTCATTCCCCATCGCGCGCAGACGCTTCTGGACATGATGCCTTCCTCCTCTGGTGACATGGTGCAGCCGCAAACCACCCAGAGCACGGCCCCGAGGGGGCCTCTATTCCCACTGCACACATGCTACCCGAAGCCCCCGCCCCCTGGCAAGAGGCGGGTAACCCGGGGCCTCTGGACCTGGGGGAACGATTGGCTCGGCCGCGCGGGGCCTGTGTCCTCGGGGCCAGAGAGCCTGGGCCACCCAGCCTCAAGCCAGGATTTCCCAGCCGATCGGGATGCGTTTGAGCGCGTAGCCGATCTCGCGGCGGTAGTCGCCGTAGCAGGTCATCCAGTGGAATCCGCGGAGCCGCTCGGCCAGGAACTGGCTGTCGCAGGCGAACTTCACGTCGATCTGCGTGCGGCAGATGGGCAGGAACGGGTGATCGACGATCTCGCTCTGCAAGCCCTGCCAGTGCTCGCTGGCGAAGTCCGGGATGATGCTGGTCAGTTGCTGGCCCTTGCGCATGTCCACCTTCGGGGCGGCCCCGTAATCGGACTCGAAGTGCGTGACGATGCGGGCGGGCTCCAACGTCTTGCCGTCCATCTTCCGCGGTCCCGTGCAGTGGGCCAGGGTGATCATGCCCTTGTGCGGCCAGGTGGGGTTGTGCAGGAAGACCGGGTGCCCGGTGATGTTCGCCAGCAGCACGCCCGACGGGATCACCACGAAGTCCGACTCGCAGAAGGCCAGGTAGCCGTCGTCGTTGAGCGTGGTCAGCGTCAGGCAGGCGGCCGTCTGGGAGACGTCCATGATCGTCCCCATGCAGTGATGCACGGTGATGGCGTGGCAGTCGGCCTCGCGCATCAGGTTGCGGAAGATCTGGTCGAGCAGGAAACAGTTGTCCACGAACTCGCGTTTTGTCTCCAGGGTCGTGCCGGGCAGCTTGAGGTAGGCCTCAGCCCGACGGCGGGCCTGCTCGACCGCTGCCTGGTCCTCGCGGGCGGCGCGAATCAGCTTGTCGAGATCCGGGTAGGTCACGGTGCGGATGTCGAATTGCCATTGCCGGCGGACGCGCTCGGCAACCGGGTCGACCTGCTGCGCCCAGGCGCCCGGCCCGCCGATCGCCAGGATCCGCGTTCCCAGCGTGTTCCGCAAACCGCACAGCGAACGCAAACGCCAGAGGATTTCGTCCTGGTCGTCCACGACCACGTCCAGCTCGTCGATGCCCTGGGCTTTCAGGCCGTCGGTGTGTTGCCGCAGGTACCTCGGGCTCACGATCTCGTACCAGAGGTAAAGCGGGCCGGACTTGTACCGCACGAAGAAGATGATGTCCTTGCCGGTTTTCGCCAGGGCGTCGAACGTGGTCTGCGGGCCGTCGGCGGCATAGAGCAGCACGGTGTCGGCGCCGGCCAGATCGTCCAGGCCGGCCAAGTCTTCCGGTCCGCGGATCGCCGCGACGGGCAGGAACTCAACGGGAAAATCGGCCGTAGCCTTGAGCTTGCCGACCTCCTCGCGGATGCGGGCTACCTCGGCCTGGGCCTCCTCCTGCGAGTGGACGGCGCCCCAGGACCGCCAACTGGTATGCGGCCGAGGCGAGTGGACGGCATACAGCAGCAGTGGCTTGACCACCAGAGGTCGCCGTTGCGGTGGCATGGCGATCTGCGATTCAGCCGCCGCCAGAGCCGACCACGACAGCCCGGTCAGGGCGACGCCCCCCAACGCCGCCACCCCCAGGAAGTGACGACGACTGATGCCGTCCCCAGCTTCGGCGGGTGTGCAACCCGGACAGCAGTGCGGATGCGGCGCGGAACCTGAGCCGTGCGTGTGTGCGGACATTGGTTATTCCTCCCTTACCGGCGGCGGTGTGGGCCGCCGCACCGGACATCCCACCATCGACTGGAGAACGGATTCTCCCCAGCCGGCAAGCGGTTGTCAAACCCCAGAGGTGTCAGACGCAACGGCGGAGAAAGACCCATGCCGGCGGCCAGTGTCGGGCTTGCTCTGTGCGTTCCCTGTTCTCTGTCCTCATTTTCAGAATCCCCGCACGTTCAGCAGCGGCTCGGGGTCTTCAATGTCCTCTCCGTCGCATGGTGCCCGCGCTCGCCAGAGCGAGCAGCAGGATTGAGGCCGGCTCGGGCACCAGGCTGGAGGCGTCGAGGATGAATGCCCGCGGGCCGTCGCTGAGCCCGCCGGGGCCGTCGTCGTAAGTGCCGCCGCCGGTGATCAGGCCGTTGTTGTTGATGCCGTAGGCTTTATCCAACGTCCAGAAGGCGCCCTGCGCAGGGTTGACACTGTCGAGCCAGGCGTCGAGATCGACGGCCGTGTTGGCGGCGTCGATCAGCCAGAGCGTGGCACGCCACCCGCCGCCGGCGCCGGCGGAGCGTTCGGCGTAGCCGAGGACAAAACCGGCGTCGTTGATGGCCACACCATGGCTGCCGGCTCCACCGAGCGTGCCCAGATCCACCATGGTCCCGCCCGCGCCCGGCGTGCCGGTGTAGCGGAAGGCATGGAAAGTGTAGTAGTCTTCGGTAATTCCGGAAGAGCCGGCAACCTGTCCGGAGTTATTGATGGCGTAGGCGGAGCTGCTCGTTCCGCCGAGTGTGCCGAGGTCTTCCATCATGCCGCCCGCGCCCGGCGTACCTGTGTAACGGAAGGCGTGGGAAGCGTAGTAGTTGACGGTAATCTCGGAATTCCCGGCGACCTGTCCGGCGTCATTGATGGCGTAGGCGTAGCTGCTCGTTCCGCCGAGTGTGCCGAGATTCTCCATCACCCCCCCGGCACCCGGCGTGCCGGTGTAACGAAAGGCGCGCATAGAGCCGACGCGCGTCGAGGCGGCCCCGGCGACTTGGCCCGCGTCGTTGATGGCTTCGGCTCGGCTGCTCGGTCCGCCGAAAGTGCCCAGGGCAGTCATGGCGCCACCCGCGCCGGGTGTGCCACTGTAGATGAAGGCGCGGGCATAAGAGAGATAGGGGAACTCGTTGCTAATGCTATAGTAGCTGCCGGCGACCTGCCCGCCGCTGTTGATGGCCTTACCGTAGCTGTCATCGTCAAGCGTACCCAGGTCTTCCATGGCTCCGCCGGCGCCGGGCGTACCGCTGTACCGGAAGGCGCGATAAGCGCCGCCGGCGATCCTGACATCACCGGCGACCTGCCCGGCGTCGTTGATGCTCAAACCGTAACTGCTACTGCCCCCGAGCGTCCCCAGGTTGTGGATGTCGCCCGGCGCTGCCCGCGCGGCGGGCACGTTCACGAAACCTCCGACGCTGGCCACCACACTCGATACGGTCACCACGAGCCACCCTCGCCGATTGTTCGCAATGGACACCATGTTCTCTCTCTCCTCAACTCAAAGACTCGGTTTCCGAACAAGCTCACGCCGCAGACACGGGCATGAACGATCACTCACCACTTCACCTCAGAACCCGCGCACATTCAGCAGCGGCTCGGGGTCCCAGGGCAGGCCGGTGGCCGGGTTGATCGCGTCCTGACCCGGGTAGCCGTTCTCCCCGTTGTCAATGAGGGTTTGACGGACCTCGGCGGGTGTGGCGTCAGGGTGTTTCCGGAGGTAGAGAGCCGCCGCACCGGAGACATGAGCAGTGGCGGGAGAAGTACCCCCACCAGCGAGATATCGACCATTGAGCCACGTCGATAGCACCTCGGCTCCGGGGGCGCCGATGTCCACGATGCCGGGCCCGTAGTTGCTGGAGTCCGAGTAGGCGATGTCCCCGGTGCTCTCTGTGGTGTAGTAGTTCGACACGGTGATGACTTCCTCGTACTTGGCCGGTAGAATCTCCTCGACGGTGAGATCAACGCCGTCGTTGCCGGAGCCCGCCACGGCGACTACGCCAGCCGAAACCAGTCCCTGAATCAGTGGATGATACAGGTCCGATTCACCTGGGTCCGGCCACCGGACCCGCCAAGACATGTTGGCGACATTAATCTGGCCAGCGTGTTCGACTGCCCAGTTGAGGGCAGCGGCGGCCGTCGACGTGGTAAAAGTGCTGTGCCGGCTGCACATTCTCACCGAGACAAGCTTGATACGGCTGCCTATCCCGACCACACCGATGGTGTTGTCGCATGCCGCGATAATGCCTGCCATGGCGGTCCCATGGCCGTGGCCATCAGTGCCCGGTCGGTGGCGAGTAATGGAATCGCCGACAAAGTCGGCGATCAACGCCGGGTTCACGTTGGCTGCAAGATCCGGATGGTCGAGATCAATGCCGGTATCGAGCACGGCCACGGTCACGCCCTCGCCTTCATCGGATGTCTCGGTGGCGCCGACGCGTCTGATCCCCCACGGGATGGTCTGGGGGGACTTCTTCTTCAACTTCAGCGGGCTCGCCAGAACCAGCTCTATCGAGTTGGTCCGGTCCGCGATCACGGAGGCGACCTGCGGGTCGGCCTGGAGGTGGGCCAGTGTCGCGCTCCTGTCGGACTCCGGCACGAGCAGGGCGGCGCCGCGGAGGCCGTGCTGGTAGCGGTAGGTTTCGCCCAGGCCGTGATTGGCCTTGAGATCATCCGTGGCGGCGTCCACGTCCACGCCGTCGTGGTAGGTGACGATGTAGACCTTGGGGCCGTTGGGGTTCTTGAACGCTGCGACGGCCGGGCCTTCATCGTCGTCGTCGCGGACCGTCAGTACCGTCCCGGCGGCGTCGCCGGTGGCAAAGCGATGCTCGAAGGCCCCGGCCTTGCCCGGCACCGGCACGGTGTCGAACGGCGGGGGCGATGCGTTGCCCTGCGCCCATGCCGTCGAGCCCAGGCCGGCCAGCAGGCCCAGACACGCGATCATCGCCACTTGCTTCCAACATGCGTTCATGTCAATCCTCCTTCGAATAATGGTCGTTCTCATGAGCCGTGCTCATGGTTCTTGCCGACACCGCCCAGTGTGGAGGCACCGAATGCGTCGCCGGTCGGTTTGGATCAGGCCCAGCAGAGCCAGCCCCGCCAGCGCCAGCGTGCCTGGTTCGGGGACCAGGCTGGAGACGTCGAGGATGTATGCCCGCACGCCGTCGCTCAGCCCGCCGGGGCCGTCGTTGTAACGGCCATACCCGGCGATTAGGCCGGCGTTATTGATGTCGTAAGCTCTGCCCTCCCAAAGATTCCATAAAACGCCCTGAGTCGGGTTCACCGCGTCGAGCCAGTCGTCGAGATCCACGGCGGTATTGGCGGCGTCGGTTAGCCAGAGGGTGGGTCGGGACCCGGCACCGTAAAAACGTTGGGCTGCTCCGACGACGAAGCCTGCATCATTGATGGCATGGGCCGTGCTGTTCAACCCGTTCGCGAAGGGCATCAGGTCCACCATCGCCCCGCCCGCACCGGGCGTGCCCGTATAGCGGAAGGCATGCCAGGCGGCGCTGCCGGCGATCTCGGACCCGCCGGCAACCTGCCCGACGGCGTTGATGGCCTCACCGGCGCTGTTTGTCCCACCGAGTGTCCCCAAGTCGACCATCACACCGCCTTGCCCCGGCGTGCCGCTGTAGCGGAAGGCGTGAGCGGCGGTATCGCCGGTGATCTGAGAACTGCCGGTGACTTGGCCCGCGTCGTTGATCGCCTTGCCGTAGCTTTTCGCCCCGCCGAGCGTTCCCAAGTCGACCATCGTGCCGCCTGCGCCGGGCGTGCCGGTGTAGCGGAACGCTCGCCAGACCGCGTCCCCGGACAAAGAGGCCACGCCGGCAACCTGCCCACCGGCGTTGATGCCCCATCCCTCGCTCCAGTTCCCGCCGAGCGTCCCCAAGTCGAACATGGCCCCACCCGCACCGGGCGTACCCGTGTAGAGGAAGGCGTGTGAAAGACGCCCATACGGGATGAGCTCGCTTTTTCCGACGACCTGCCCCCGGTTGTTGATAGCGTGCCCGTAGCTGAACCCGCCGAGTGTGCCGAGGTCTTCCATGGTGCCGCCAGCGCCGGACGTGCCGGTGTAGCGGATGGCGTGCTCGCCATCGCCGGTCTTCCAGGCGTAGCCGGCCACCTGCCCGGCGTCATTGATGCCCATGGCGTGGCTGGTCCCAGTACTCTGCAGCAAACCCAGGTTGTAGATCTCGCCCGGCGCCGCCCGCGCGGCGGGCACGTTCACGAAGCCCCCGACACCTGCCACCCCGCTGAAAAAGGACACAATCAGCCGCCGACACCACTTGTTCGCAATCGAAAGCATCTCTCTTGTCTCCCTTAAACTCAGAAAATGGTCCGCTCACGCCGCAGACATCTCGACGTGAGTAATCACTCATCATTCTTTCAGAACCCCCGCACGTTCAGCAGCGGCTCGGGGTCGTAGGGCAGGCCGGTGGCCGGGTTGATCGCGTCCTGGCCAGGGTAGCCGTTCTCGCCGGCGTCAATGAGGGCCTGACGGACCTCGGCGGGCGTGGCGCCGGGATGTTTCTGGATATAGAGAGCCGCCGCACCGGAGACGTGCGCCGCGGCAGCGGAGCTGCCGAAGACAACATTGTATCGACCCTTCTTCCAGGCTGACAGCACCTCGGCCCCCGGGGCGCCGATGTCCACGATGCCGGGCCCATAGTTGCTGAAGTCCGCATACGCGATGTCCCCGGCGCTCTCCGTGGTCCAGTACGCTGACACCGAGATCACCTCGTCGAACATCGCCGGCAAGATCGGCTCGAGGTGCAGGTCGATGCCATCGTTGCCGGAGCAAGCGACCGCCACCACGCCACCGTCCACCAGGGCCGCGATCGCATCGTGCATGACGATTATCTTGGCATCGTCCGGGTAGCGGCTGCGCCACGACATGTTCGCGACCTCGATCTTGTTGGCATGAGCGGTCGTCCAGTTGAGGGCCGCAAGGGCCGAGGCCAGCGTAAAGGAGGTGTCCCGGGCGGCCATTCTGACCGAGACGAGCTTGATACGGCTGCCTATCCCGACCACACCGATGGCGTTGTCGCATGCCGCGATAATGCCTGCCATGGCGGTCCCATGGCCGTGGCCATCA
>CAZEEJ010000094.1:0-19935 GCA_964511155.1 uncultured Planctomycetales bacterium
TTACCCAAGCTCAACGCGGCAGCGTCCTTCCTCCCATGTTCCCAATCTTCACCTCGCCCCCACCTGCCTCGACCTTGCCCCTCTCGACCTCGTGCTGCTACCAATCTATCTCACTCTGGGTAGCGAGTCAAGACCTATTCCCGGACTTCTGCAAGTGTTTTTCTTCCCGTCATCTCCGAGCCCTTCCCCCATCCCCGCCCGGCCATTCGCCGATCCCGCCCGCCCCCAGCCTCCGCGGTCCTCTGCGGCCTCTGTGGCCTCCGCGGTTCACACCTCTTCGTTCTACCGCCAAGGTCGCCGAGGAACGCAACGGTGAGGATCTCGACACCCCCCAAGTGGGTTGACCAATGAACAACCAGTTCGGTCAACGGGAGGACGTCAACTCGCGTTCGAGTTGGCGGAAGTGTCGGACGCACTGCTGCACGTCCGCGAGGTTGTCCTCCATGTTCGCTTCATACTCGATGGACAACACGCCGTTGAAGCCCTGCCGCCGCAGCTCGGCCAGCAGTCCCTTGAGGTCGATGACCCCCTGGCCGTAAGGCACGTCGTGGGCCTCACGCTCCAGCTTGTTGACGTCCTTGAGGTGCATGGAGATGAGCCGCCCCTCGTACTTCCGCACGCCCGCCACCGAGTCCAGGCCGGAGCGCGCCCAGTGCCCGTTGTCGGCACAGGCCCCCAGCCAGGCGCTGCGCCCCTCGAGGACCTTCATCACCTCGTCGGGATTCCAGTAGGTGTAGGCTGGGTTGTTGGGATCCCGGGCGTGGTTGTGGATGGCCACCTTGACCCGGTACTCGGTTGCCAGACGATCCACCAGATCCAGCGTCGCCGGATCGGGTTCACAGATGATGGCTTCGATGCCCATCTTCCGACAAAACGCAAAGACCTTACGGCTCTCCGCCTCGTCGGTGCCGAGCTGATGGAAATAGTAATGGGTCAGCTTGATGCCCCGTTGCGCCAACCTCCCCCGCACTGCTTCCAGGGCGGCTTCCGAGGCGGCATGGTTGAACTGCTCCTCGGGATGCTCGCCGCCGATCTTCTGCCAGGCGTAGGTCTCGATGTACGCCGTGCCGGCCTGCTGGGACTTGTCGATCGCCTCCAGCAGGCTGAAGCGGTTGAACGTGTAGGTCATCGCCGCCAGCCGCCAGGCCGGCCGACCGGTCGCCGCGCCGGCCGACGATGCGTCGGTCGACGTACAGCCCGCCGCCAGGGCCGCCAGAAAGCTCGCCAATCCAAGGATCCCGATGAACGACGCTGCTCTGCCCATGCTCATAGTTCGGCTCCTGATCGAAAGGTACTCTCCCAGTTGCATGCTGCAACAGGGGGGAATTGAGAATGAAGAATGGAGAATTGAGAACAAGCCATCTCCCGTACCTGCCGCCCTGCTTCACCGCCAGGGAGTTTCGCCAGCATCCACGGCTTATCGCTTCCCATGATTCACTTATAGCTTCTTCTTGCCAGCGCTGCGAATTGCAACGCGATAATCGGCGGTTCACGAATCGCCGGCCGACGGGGTGGCTGGTGCAGGAGCGTTGTCCGGCAAACGGGTGGCCTTATAGCCCAAGGCTTCCACAGCCTCCACGACGCTCGGGGTCACATCCTCCTCGCCCTCCGGCGACGTCACCCAGGCAGCCTGGGCCGGGAAGGAAACGCGGACTTGCCGCACGCCGGGCAACCCCTTGAGTTTCTGCGTGACGCCCTGGGCGCAGCCGGTGCAATGCATGCCCTCGACCCTGAAGGCCAGGACACGTTCGCCGGGCTGGGCTTTCAGAGGCAGTCCGCCTCCTGGCGCGGCAGCCGCCGGTCCTGTGGCCGGAGCCGCGTCAGGAGCCTCAGGGGCCGGAGCCTCCCCGGGTGCCGCCGGGCCGTAGGGCTGGTCCGCTGATCTGTCACAGCCGGCGGAAAGCAACATCAGAACAGTCAGGGCGACTGCCGGCAGCGGAAGGATTCGCAAGGTCATGTTTCGTTCTCCTTGTCCAGCGGGACGATCGTTGGACATCCGTCGGGCCGCACCTACTCAGCGCAGCCGGATTCGGGCGTACCTGAGAGTGTACGCCTCGTCTGTCGTTCCGAACAGGTCGATCACCGCACCGGGTGCGGAGCCGCCACGCGGCGTGTTGGTGAAAAAGTTGTTGAACGGGTGCTTCAGTTCGAGCGCCGCGAACGCCGGCCGACCGGTCGACTCCGTCAGCGGGGCCAGATAGTTACCGAACGCAGCGCGCGCATCCTTGTCGGCCATCGTGCCCGCCGCAACCACGTACAGCCGCCCCGTGCCGTCCACGTGGAACCTCGCCCAGGAAGGCGTCAAGCCTGCACCCTCCTGCGGCGTCTGGGCCAGGGTCCGGCGAGCCGTGACCTTGCCGGCCCGGACCACAAGGTACTCCAGCGACACGCTCATGGGCTGGCCGGGGAAGTACTTGTCTCGCAGGAACTCGTACTGATGCGGTCGTTTGAGGTAAAGCAGGTGCGCGGCGCCCTCCGCGTCCACGTGCAGATCCAGGTTGAGGATGTGGCCGCCGGTCTCCTCAACCGTGTCCACCTCCACAGGGTCGATGAAGGGCTGATCAACGATGGCCGGCGTCATGGTGTAGAACAGCCGCCGGAACACATAATCCCACTCGCGCTTGGTGTGCTCGCGTTTCAGGTCGCGCCACTCGGCCACCGGCTCGACAATGTCGCCGATGGCCAACACGTGGGCCGCCCCGCTGCGGAGGGCCACCTGGGGATAGCAGGAACGGATGGGAAAGGCGATTGTGCCACGGGCATGCCACCGGCCGTCACGGTCGCGCCAGGAGACGAACTGCTCGCTGTTGGCGGCATGGATGTTCAGCAGGAGCAGTTCGCCCGTGGCTCCGTCAGCGGCGAAGCCACGATAGGAATGGTCGGTGAAGTGCGTACCGTCCGCCCAGGCGGGCTCGCGTATCTGTGGGCCGGACTTCAGGTCCGCCGGATTGAACTCGAGGACCAGCGGCCGGCAGGGGCCGTATTTGACGCCCGGCGGTTCCGTCGATGGGTTGACCGACAGGAACAGCGGCCCGCGCTGCTGCACGGCCATCGGACAGGGCTCGCGCTGGCGGTATTGTTCCTCATGCCGCGCCAGGGTCCAGCCCTCGGGCGAACGATGCCAAAGCTGCCAGCGCGTGTTGCATAGCAAGGGTACGTCCTTGCCCGTCTCGATCGCCGACGCGTACACCTGGTCGCCTTGTCTGGCGATGCAGGTCGAGCCGTAGCACCACGTCGGCCCGGCGCCGTTGTCCGCGGCAGCGTAGGTGGTGACCACCTCCTCCACTTCGACGACGGCCGCCTGCGCCGCGCTCAGCTTGCAGGAACAGGCCAGCATGGCCGCGGTCACAAGCCAGGCGGGCAGACTGAGCCGACGATTCGTGGCGTGGCGTTCGGCGATCATCACGAACCCTCAATCCGGTGGTGCGCGGCGGCACACAGGCCGGTAACCACCGGGCCCGACGCCGCAAGCCATTCCAAGTGTGGCCTCCCAGCGGCGGTTTGTCCACCCTCGGGGGGATAGCTTTGTTTGTCCCCGCAGGAGCCTGGCGGTAAAATGGTGGTGATGGCTGATCGCGCTCTCAAGACGGATTCGATCAATCCGGCAACAGTTCGCTACTGGTGCGGGCAGCCCCTGTCGCCGCTGATGACGCATCGAGGAGGACAAATACCACCCTGAGCCGGATGAGGATTAGGAGGCCGCCCGACCCCATAGCGGCACTTCAGCCGGGCGGCCCGCGGAGAAACGCCCGGTTCCTGGTCACGGACCCCGGACTTCCAAGACGCTCGAACATCGATGGACTCAGGGCCGTGTCAGTGGTAGACTTAGATCCATGGGTCTGGACGAGGCATTCATCAACGAAATCGTCCGCCGGATTCTGACCGCTGCCCGGCCGGACAAGATCATTCTCTTCGGCTCAGCGGCCGCAGGTGCGATGACCCGCGACAGCGACATTGATCTGCTCGTCGTCAAGCCGGAGATCAAAGACGAGCGCGGAGACTACGTCCGCATCCGCCGGGCCCTGCGCGGCATGGGCTACCCCTTCGACATCATGCTGATTTCCACGGAGTGGTTCGAGGAAAGCAAGGACGTGATCGGCGGCATTGCCTATCCGGCTCACAAGCATGGCAGGGTGGTATATGAAGCCGCCTGATCAGCCCAGGCGGCGGATTCTCGCCGAATGGCTACGCAAGGCCGATGTGGACCTCGGCCTGGCCAGGCACCTCGTGCAGGAGGGGGTGTTTTTCCCGAGCGCCATCGCGTTTCACTGTCAGCAGGCCGCAGAGAAGTACATCAAGGCCTACCTGGTGTGGCGCGAGGTTGATTTTCCCAAGACGCACGACCTGGAAGAACTGCTTGATCGGGCGGAGACTGTCGATGCAGGGTTAGCTTCATCGCTTCGTGACGCGATCGTTCTGACACCCTACGGCGCTCAACTGCGATACCCCGGAGATCGCCCGGACGCTACGCCGGATGAGGCTCGCGAGGCGGTCGAGCTGGCGCAAATGGTGCGCGACGTGGTGTTACCGTTGCTGCCGGTCAAGAGTTAAGCCCCCAGTCGCATTCTGCAACCGGAGGGAATGGAGAATGAAGAATGGAGAATTGAGAAAAAGCCAGCTTCCATGACTTCCGCCCCACCTCACCACCAGTGAGGTTCACCGGCTGTCCACGGGAGACACGGTTTCTCACTTCTCACTTTCCCATCGTCGCAGAACGCAACGCTGGGGTACATCTGCAGTAGTCAACCGCTGTGAACGGCTACCTCCAATTGGGCGTAACTCGCTGCCCGCCCGGCTCCTGGGGCGAAATGGCGAATGCCCAAGGCCCAATGACCAAGCCCGAAGCCAGAGCTCCGCCTGCGGCGGGTGGCATGGGTTGGTACTCCGACCCGTGGTTGCGCCGGGGGAGGCCACGGGCCTGAGTACATGCCCATGCCACCCGTTCGTCATTCGGACTTGATTGGTCATTGGTGCTTCGCCATTGGTCATTTCGCCCGCAGATGGCGAGTGACGCCCCCGTCAATCGGCGCGCGCGGCGAGATCGTGGATCTGGCGCACAAGATCGTCCGCCCGCTCGCGGGTGGCCGCCTCGGCAATGATGCGGATGATGGGCTCGGTGTTCGAGCCGCGGACGTGGAGCCAGCCGTCGGGGAAGTCGACGCGGACGCCGTCGCTGTCGTTGACCCGCTCGTGCTGGTAGCGCTCGCGAACGGCAGCCAGAACGCGGGCGATGCGTTCCTGCGTGCACTCGAACTTCGTCTTGAGCATGACGTAGCGGGGGATTTCATCGACGAGCACGCTGAGCGGCTTGCCGGTGCGGGCCATGAGCTGCAAAACGATGGCCATGGCCACGAGGCTGTCGCGCACGACGCCGACGCGCGGGTCGATCACTCCGCCGTTGCCCTCGCCGCCAAAGACGCAGCCGTACTGCTTCATCGTGGCGACGACGTTGGCCTCGCCGACGGCCGAGCGGTAAACGCGGCAGGGTCCGCCGGCGGCCGCGGCCAGGTCGTCGATCATCCGCGAGGTGGATAGGTTGGCGGCGGCCGGCCCGGGGTGGGCCTCAAACATGTACCGGGCCTGGAGTGCCAGGGTGTATTCCTCGCCGACGTAGCGGCCGGTTTCGTCCACGATCGCCAGCCGGTCGGCATCGGGATCCTGGGCGAAGCCGGCGCAGGCCCCCTCCCGGCGGACGGCGTCACACAAATCGGTCAGGTTCTCCGCCAGAGGCTCGGGCGTATGCGCGAACAGCCCGGTCAGCTCGCCGTTGAGCTGCACGACCCGGCAGCCGAGCCGGT
The DNA here is from genome assembly GCA_964511155.1 of uncultured Planctomycetales bacterium. GTDB lineage: Bacteria > Planctomycetota > Phycisphaerae > UBA1845 > PWPN01 > JAAYDF01. The sequence continues at coordinate 5,799 of CAZEEJ010000094.1, forward strand.
CGAGCAGCATTCGCCCCTCCTGCCCGCCGGCCCCGTTGACGCTGTCGAGCACCACATGGAAGCCGTGGGCGGCAATCGCGGACTGATCGACGATCCCCAGGGCCGCCTCGACGTGGGTGCGTGCGGCGGTGGGATCCGTGAGTGGCTGGCGGACACCGATGGCGTCCACCAGTCTGAACGCCCGCTGCCCGTGCAGATCGAAGAGCTGACGAGCCCGTTGCGGCGGCGGAGCGAGGCCCTCGTCAGTCAGGAACTTGATGCCGTTGTAGGGGATCGGGTTGTGGCTGGCGGTGATCACGATGCCGCCGGCCGCCCGGAGGCGGCTGACCATCAGGGCGATGGCGGGCGTGGAGGCCACACCGAGCAGTACAGGCTCGCACCCGGTGGCCAGCAAGCCGGCAACCACGGCGGCCTCGATCATCGGGCCGCTCGGCCGCGAGTCCCGGCCGATGACCACCTGTCCGCCTCCCAGCAGCGTGCCGAACGCGCAGCCCAGATCCACAGCCAGACCGGGCGTCAGGCTTTCACCCACCACGCCCCGCACGCCGGAGACACTCATCATCAAAGCCATCAGCGGAAGTTCCCGAGATCGCGGCGGACCAGTACCTTGCGCAGCAGCAGGTAGTTCAGCCCCTTGTACGTAGTCACCTCGCCGCTGACCATGAAGACACCGCCCTGGGCAGTGCCGGTGGAAAGCGCCACCGCCGTCTCCAGCAGGCGACTCGGCAGCACCCGGATCGGTGGCCGGCCGGCATCGCGGCCAGGGTCCTCGAAGGCCAGTGACCACCCCTGCTCGCCGGCGGGGACGAACCGGCCGAGCTGGTCGATCATGATGGTGCCCTCAGGCAGCATCTGCACGGCACCGGCGGCGGTCTGAGTCGCGGTCGCCTCATTGTTGGGCAAAGGCTCGGAGGACGCCCCGTCGGGCGCGGCAGGCGCGACCGCGTCGTCGGGCTCTGGGGGAAGCACCACCGCCCGCAGTGGCTTTGTCTCCATGAGCTGGCGGATGATTTCCTCCGGGCTGGGCTCGGCGGCAGGCTCGGGTCCCGGCGCGACCTCCGCCTCCGTCGGCGGCGGGGCCGTGGCGACAGGCGGAGGAGGCGCCTCTGCCGGCGCCGTGGGCGGCGTCAGCACCTCGGCCACATGCTCGATCAACAGGTAGTTCGCGCCGAGATATTCAGTCACGCGGCCGGTGAGCACGAACTGCGGTGTCTCCTGCGTCTCGGCCAGCACCGATTCGATGAGGGCCAGATGCTGGTTCGGCAGCAGCCGAAGCGGCGGTGCGTCGACCATGCCGGGTCGGGGCAGCAGGTGGGCAACATACCATTCGTCCTCCGGCTTGAGATACGCCGGCCGGGACCCGATCACGTACCCCTCGGGCAGGCGACGCATCTCGGCGCTCAGCCTGGCGATGACGGCTCCGGAGCGCTCCGTGGCGCCCCGGCCCGGCTCGGCGGGTTCCGAAGGCAGAACAACGCTGGGTCTGCGGTGGCGGTCCAGGTAGTCATCGGGCACGCGGCGGGTGCTGCTGAAAGCCGGGGCCTCCCCCGACTCTGCATCCAGCGGCACCCCCGTGCTCGGCACTTGGGCAACGGCCGGGCCGATCAGCACGACCAGCAGCCATCCACTCCAACGCATGCACCTGCTATACACGGCGTGTGAACCTCCAATCCTGCGGTTCGTCGCAGCGCGGCCACAGGTTCCGTGGAGGCCTGCGCCGGCCCCCATCATGGCCCATGCGGGCGTGCTTGGCAACCGGCAGCCCGTTTGCGGCACAGGCGCTCTCCAACTGTTCATCGGCTGTCCGGCTCGGTGAGCATCAGTCCCTTGGGCCGGGTGGCCCATCCCCGCCGATCCTGTCACGACCCCGCTTCCGAAGCTCCGCCTAGCCCACTATGATCGCGAGGGGCTTACGACTGGCAGTAGCGGCCGCGCATCGCGGGCCGATGACGGGGTAACTGACTCATGCGTTCAGGTGACGGATTGTTCATCATGGTCTGCGCCGGCCTCGGGCTGACGGGGCTCCATCCCGTGCAAGGGGCCGTGCCCAGCCAGTACCGCGACGGCTACGTAGCCCATCAGGTCAGGATACCACGGCTCGCGGGGCCGGCGGAACCCGTGGCGGATCTCAGCCAACCGCCGTGGGACCGGGCGGCCCGACTGACCGGGAACATGGACTGGCGGCGTATCCGCACCGCGGACCTGCCCGTGCAGACCTACCTCTTCTACGATCACGAGGCCCTGTGGCTGGGCTATCGCAACGAGGTCAAAGGCGGGCAGAACCTCCGGGCGGAAGTTCTCGAACGCGACGGGGACCTCAAGCGGGACGATCACTTCACCTTCGAGTTGGACGTCGGGCCCACCAACCGGGTCTTCTACCGCTTCGTGGTCAACGCGGAGGGCACGCTCACCGATTCGGTCATCATCGACAAGAGCTGGGATTCACAAGCCTTCGTGCGGACCGCCACCGACGAGAAGGGCTGGACGGCCGTGGTGCGCATTCCGTTCTCGGACCTCGGCTCGGGCGAACCGCCGGAGGGCACGACCTGGACGTTCAATCTCAGCACGCGTGCCGGGTTCGACAACTGCTGGGCACCCGTACTGGGCGGCTACCACACGCCGGAGGAGTTCGCCCACCTGATCTTCGGCGGCGAGGCGACGCAGGCGGCGCGGATGCTGGAGTTCAAACCGCTCCGCGCGGGGGCCAACGCCCTGCGGGTGCAGGCGACCGGGGGAACGCGCTGCCTGGTGGAAGCGATCGACCGCCACAAACAGGTGGTGCTGCGACAGGAAACCGCAATCGGGCCGGACGGCCGGGTGAGCTTCGAGTTGCTCGACGACCGGATCACACACGTTAACTTCACATTCACCGAGAGTGACGGGCAGGCGGTGTTGAGCTTCTGGCGGCCGGCGGAGATACCCGAGATACTGAGCAGCCTACCGCTTCTTCGCGAGCGGGCGGGCTTTATTCAGCAGGCCATGGCGCGGTACCCGGAAGCCATGCGAGGCGACCTCCGATCGCTGCTGGCCGAGGTGGATGCGTTCATCGGCACGCCGACGGAGTCGCTGCATGCGGACTGGACGGAGATGCATCAAAAGCTGATCCCGCTCCAACGCCGCGTGACCGATGCCTGGCTGTACGGTCAGACGCGGTCACAATTGTCGGAGCGGGCGGCCTTCGCGGTGGCCCTGGCGACGCCCATGGACAAGGTGATGATCCAGGACTTCCCCTGCCCGGGCTGGACGGCCCCGGAATATGACCTGTTCGTCGCCCGCAATGAGCATGAAGCCATGCAGGTCGTGGTGATTCCCATGACCGGCCCGCTCAAGGACGTCACCGTAAGCGCGTCACCGGCAGTGAGAACGAAGGGCGGGGAGACCCTGGCCGGCCGGATCACCACCGCTCTGGTCGGGCACGTGCAGACCAGGCCCGCAGGCTCGTATCTGCCCGACTACGTGGGCTGGTACCCCGACCCGATCCTGGACTTTCAGCAGACCTGCGACGTCGGCGACGGCGAGCACGTTGCCTTCTGGGTAGACGTGGCCACGGACCGTCGGGCCGTGCCCGGCGACTACCGCAGCACCATCACGATCGCCGCCGCGGGCTGCGAGCCGCTGCACGTCCGGCTGAACATTCACGTATGGGATATCGAATTGCCCGAGGGTTCGCACCTGCGGAACGCATTCACCTACACCGAGTCCAACACCAGACGGCTGTACAAGGACCGCTGGTCGCCGGAACTGGCTCGGCGGTACCATGACTTCATCCTGGACCATCGGCTGAACATCGACACCCTGTACGGCAAGGATGACCGCGACATCCCCCTGCTTCGGCACGGCGCATCGCGGGGCATGAACGCGTTCAACCTGTTCTACGTGGGCCGAGGAGCGGGCGCCGACGTGGTCCGTTCGCTGCTGGAAGCCCGCATACCGCCGCTGAAAGCCGCCGGCCTCTACCCGCTGGCTTATCTCTACGGCTTTGACGAGGTGAACGATGAGGTCTTCCCCAAGGTGAAGGAGATCTTTGGGATGATTGGCTCGCTCTACCCGGATCTGCCGCGGATGACCACCGGCTACGACAACACGTTCGGGCGCACGACCGGCTTGCGGGAGTACGTGGACATCTGGGTGCCGTTGATCCCGCGGTACAACATGGCCGAAGCGCGGCGGCTGCGGGCCGAGGGCAAGGAGATGTGGTGGTATTTGTGCGTCGGCCCGCGCAAGCCCTACCCGAACTGGTTCGTCGAGTCGGCGGCCATCGAGGCCCGGCTGCTGATGGGGGCGATGAGCTAAAAGTACGAGGTCGACGGCCTGCTGTACTTCATGACCAACGGCTGGAAGCTGATTGAGGAGCCGATCTCGCCTGGCCCGTACACGGACTGGTTCCCGGGGGCGGGCAAGAGCCGCGACGGCGTGTACGCCAACGGGGACGGCAGCATCTTCTGTGCGGGCCCGGACGGCCCGGTATCCACCATCCGGTTCGAGAACATCCGGGACGGCCTGGAAGACTACGAGTATCTGTGGCAGTTGGCCGAGGTGACCCAGGCCGTCGCCCTGCGGCCCGCGAACCTGCGGCGGGCGGAGTTTCTGCAGGCGGCCCGGGCGTTGCTGGCCGTACCCCAGGGCGTCGTGGAATCCTCCTCGCGCTACACCCAGGACCCGCACGAGCTTTACGCCCTTCGCCGCGCGGCCGCCGAGGCCATCCTGCAAGGCCGGGCACTGGCCCGGTAAGTCGGGGAGCCCATCCTTGCGCAACAAGGGTGGGCTGGCGATGATCGAACGCGTGTGAAAGCCCGCTGGACCAGGAGCCCCTCCCTGATCCGCATCATCGTGATGCCCACCCATCGCGTTGCGATGGATGGGCCACCCGCCCAAGTTGTTACGCCCCTCCCCCCGCGAAGCCGCGAGCGGCGGGCGGGTCGCATTCGCGGCTGGGGCCAGATAGAATAGGGCGAGGCGGCTTTGGGCCGCGGGCCCGGTCGAGACGTGCGGAACGTGGCTACGACGGGCAGGGAAACTTGATGCTCAGGGCCTGTCTGCCGTACGGGCCGGCGGCTGGTCGTTCGGAGAACACCATGGGGTTGCGTAAGTGTCTGTCATGCCTCGGCCTGTGTATGGCGGTGTGGGCTGCGCCCGCGATGGCGCTGGATCTCGGCGACCCGGCTCCACCGTTGAAGATCGCCGAGTGGGTCCGGGGCGCACCCGTCGATTTCAAAGCCGGCAAGGGCAAACAAGTCTACCTGTTAGAGTTCTGGGCAACCTGGTGCCCGCCGTGCCGGGAGAGCCTGCCGCACTTGGCCGACCTGCAGCGCAAGTACAAGGACCAGGGGCTGGTCGTGGTGGCCATCAGCGACGAGCCTGTCGGGGTAATCCGTCCGTTCATGGAACGGATGGGCACGAAGATGGACTTCACCGTCGCCGCCGACAATCGCCAGGAAACAACGCGGACCTACCTGGGCGGATTCGGCGCCCAGGGGATTCCCCATTCCTGCCTGGTGGACAAGGACGGGATCATCGCCTGGCATGGTTCTCCCTTCGAGAACATGGACGAGATCGTGGAGCAGGTGCTGACGGGCAAGTATGACCTCGAGGCCGCGAAGGCCACGGCCAAGGCGGGCCGGCTGCTCAACGACTACTTCCAGAAGCTCATGCAGGCACGTTTCACTCAGGACACCCTCCAGCGCGACGAACTCGGCAAACAGGCCAAGCGGATCGGCGGCGAGATCCTCAAGGCGGCGGCGAAGAATCCGGACCTGCTGGGCGCGCTGGCCTGGAACATCCTGTCGTGGGAGGACACGCGGGCCCGGGACCTCGAGCTGGCCGTCCAGGCGGCGAAGGCGGCTTTTGAGGGTGTGAAGGCCGCCCCGCCGACCGATCTGTCGGCCTCGATCGCACATGTGTACGGCCGCGTGCTCTGGGAGACCGGCCAGAAGGCTGAGGCCGCCCGCGTGCAGAAACAGGCGGTCGAGTGGGTGAAAGACCCGCAGTTGGCTCCGGAGTTGCGGGAGGCCCTGAAGCGTTACGAGGACGGGGCCGGCAACCCCAGCTCGCAGCCGGCCTCGCAACCGGCGGCGCCAGGCCCCTCGTCTGCTCCCGCAAGCGTCAGTTCGGACTGAGCGGCCAGAGCTGCTCGGATGTATTCATCTCCAGGGGTCCTTCAACGGCGTCATCCAACGCCCAGAAGAAATCGATCCCCGTGTGCAGCTCGATCTCGTCGATGCTGGTCAGGTAGTCCTCCAGGTCACCGTCCACCCGCTCCGCGTTCGGCAGGATGAAAGCCAGAGCGCGTGGGTTGCCGGTGCCCTCCTCCTCGTCGAGCACGATCATGAAGTAGTGACTGGGCATGGCCACGCCCGACGGCAAGCGGTCACGGTCCTCGGCATAGATCGGGCCAAGCAGCAGCCAGACCTCCCCACAGTCCCTGGACCAGGAAGGGGCGTCCGGCCGATGCCCGGAGATGCGGCCTTCAAGCTGGCCCCATCGGCCGCGGTTCAGGTTGGGCGTCTGCGGGCAGATGTTGGACATGAGGAACGTCTCGAGCTGGGCCTCCTTGCCGAACCGCGAGTAGATGGCGTAGCTGGGAGCCATGTGGCCGCGGTCGAAGCCGGTGTTGGTATAGTCCTCGTGGCGGACGCGGGCCTCGGTGCGGTCGTCGACACGGAAGCCGCTGGGTCGCTTGTGCTCCGTGAACCGGATCTCGCCGGGCAGACGGTAGGCAACCCAGGCGGGGTTGCGGCGGTCCTCATCATAGCCCACAAGGAAAGCGATGTTCTCGAGAATGCGCAGTTCCGGCCGTCCAACGGGCGTGCCCGCGTAAACAAACTCCCCCGCCAGGGGAGCGTCGGACGGTTCGTCGGCGGGTGGCGCCGGATCATCGCCTGGATCGGGATCGTCGGCCGGCGCGGGGGCCGGCGAAGACACGGGGACCGGGGCGGGGCTGGGGGCCGGCTGAGGCTCGGCGGGTGCTTGCTTAGCCGGCGGTGGCAACGGCGACGGTGCCGACGGCCGGCGGTCGGCGGGCACTTCCGCCCAGCGAGGACCCGTTTCGGTGGTGGACGGCGGTGCAGGTGCGGGCTGCGGCGGCGTTGGCTCGCTCGGCGCCGTGGCAGGCTCAGCCCGTGGCCCGGGCTCCTTCGATCGTTCCGCTGATTCTCTCGGCCGGGCGGACGACTTACTCGGTACGCCGGCCGATCCATCCTGGGGCCGCGTCGTACCGCCGATGGTCCATGCCCGGCCCGGCCCGGGGCCCTCCGTCCGACTCCGCTCTCGTGGCGTATGCGGATCCTGACAACCGCCCAGCCCCAGGGCGGCCAGCAGTACCAACACGTAGACTCTCAATCCCGCCCGGCGATCGTCCATATCATCCTCTCCGCGGTCATCCGTCGCGATAGAGCATCATACCACATCGGATGCAGTTTGGGGTAGGTGTTCCACGACCACGCCGTCGTCGATTCAAGACTGGGATTTGCTCAGAGAAGAGGAGACCGGGGGTCCTCTCATGGCGCTTTGCTCGACGTGTACCCACATGAGGAGAGTGGGTCAAAAAGAACCTGGCGAAGAGCGTTGAGGGAGAGCAGGTACGATCGGGCTTGTCGCTTCGCGGAGCAAGCGTACCAGCTCGTTATCACCGCGTGGTTCGGATTCTTTCCCGTACCCGATGCCAGCGTGGTGAGCCCGGAAGGAGTGGACGATGCCGGCGCCGCGGCGGAAGGCGACGACGCCTTTAGCGGCGCAAGCTCGCTTGCAGGCCGCCGATCAACCGCGTGATCGTGCCCTTCGGCACAGGGCAACCAACTCCTCCACCGCCTGATGAAGCGGCTCGCCCGTCATGCCCTCGACCAGCGCTGTCTCGATCGCGATGGCCTTCTGACTGATGCTCTCGAATCCAAAGCTCCCGCCTTGCCCCTTGATTTGCCGCACCAGACCTGCAAGACGTTGCCGATCGTTCTCGCCAACGGATTCTTCGAGAGCCTTGGCCTTGGCGGACAGCGACAGGACAAAGGTCTTGACCAAAGGAGCCATCGAGGGATCGCCGCTCAGGGTACTGTACAGAGGCTCTTCATGGAGGGACGCGATCAGGTCGGCCAATCCTTGGGCGGTATAGGGTTTGGCCATATAGGCGTCGCACCCGGCAGTCATGCATTTCTCTCGATCACCCTGCTGGGTCATGGCCGTGGTTGCGACAACCATCCCGGTGTAGCCACTCTCGCGCAACTTGCGAATCACCTCGAAGCCATCCACGACCGGCATATCCATATCCAGCAGCACCAGGTCATAGGCGTTGCTGTTGGCCATCGCCAGTGCCTTCTGCCCGTCTTCCGCGTGGTCATATTCCACGTTCAGCTTGTCCAGGTGAAACTGCACGAGCTTGGCGACCATGGGATCATCTTCGGCGATCAAAACCCGGCACTGGGCGGCTCCCGCACAGAACTCCGCGGGATCGATCTCCTCATTGAACTGCAACGCCACTTCGTGGATACCCGCTTCAAGATACCGACAACGAATGACCTTTCCTTGCACATCGACCCAGTGTCCTCGCGTCGTGGCAAGCTGTACCGTGCATGGGGTACCGCGGTGAAGGAAGCTCTTGTGGAGAAAAGCCAAGCCGCCCCGTGACAGGTTCCTTGTGGGTACCCGGAACGCGACGGAGAGGTTGCCGTTGCCGTTCTGCCGCACGTGCAGGATGGTGGGTGTGCGGTAGGAGTATCGCCCGCCGGTCCGGTTGACCTGTTCGCGCGTGGTATTCGCCCCTTCAATCCGATTCAGAATCGCCTGTATGCGTTCCGCGTCCAGACGCACGGATTCATGGGGGATGCTTGTACCATGAACGGTTTCAGGCGCCATCTCGCAAACCCTCAGAAACGGCCGGCTCGGACATTATGAGACCATCCTCCGGCCCGTTGGGCGTGCCGGTTACATCCCCACTCAATAGCGCTGTATGCCTGCTTCTCGGATGCAACATCGGGAGTGCACCATGCGGCCGCTATCCCACCACGACCATCGGCACGACAACTGTGTCATCGACACAACAGGGTAACGACTTGGGCGCAACGCGCTGCCCGCTGGGCTCCTGCGACAAAATCGCGAATGCCCAATGACCAGGCAATCACCAAACCCGAAGTCACAACGCCGGCCGTGGACAGGGACGTTCGTTATTCGTCATTGGGGCTTCATTGGTCATCGGGGTTTCGCCGTTGGTCATTTCGCCCGCGGATGATGACTTACACCCTACGGTTACGGTTTGCCGTCCGCGATGCCGGCGTGGTACGCCTGGAGCGAACGGACGGTGCCGCCCCCCTGCCGGTAGGCGGCGATGCCGTCGGCGGCGGCCAGGGCCGCGGCAAGCGTGGTGATGTACGGCACACGGTACTTGATGGCCGACTTGCGGATGTACGAATCATCCAGGGCGCTGAGCTTGCCCACGGGCGTATTGATCACCAGGTGGATCTCGCGGTTCATGATCGCATCGAGGATATTCGGCCGACCCTCGCCGAGCTTGGCGATCGGCTCGGCAGCGATGCCCTGCTCGGTGAGGAACTTGTGCGTGCCTTCGGTCGCCAGGATGCGGAAGCCCAACTCGGCGAACCGTTGCGCGGGCTTGAGCACCGCCGGCCGGTCGGGGCGTGAAACGCTGATGAGCACGGTGCCCTCGACCGGCAGCGTACCCTTGGCGGCGTCCTCGGCCTTGTAGAACGCCAAGCCGAACGAAGCCGCCAGACCCAGCACCTCGCCGGTCGAACGCATTTCCGGACCCAGCACCGGGTCCACCTCCGGGAACATATTGAATGGAAAGACCGCCTCCTTGACGCCGAAGTGCGGGATCTTACGGTGCACCAGGCCCATGTCCGCCAGGTTGGCGCCCATCATGATGCGGGTGGCGATCGGGGCCATCTGCACGTTGCAGACCTTGGAAACGAGCGGCACGGTGCGGCTGGCCCGGGGGTTGGCCTCGAGCACGTAGACCTTCTCGTCGGCGATGGCGTATTGCATGTTCATCAGTCCGACGACGTTGAGGGCGTCGGCGATGCGGCAGGTGTACTCGTTGATGGTCTTGCGGTGAGGTTCGGCAATGCTGATCGGCGGGATCACGCAGGCCGAGTCGCCGGAATGGATACCCGCCTGCTCGATGTGCTCCATGATGGCGGGCACGAAGGCGGTGGTGCCGTCGGCGATGGCGTCGGCCTCGCACTCCAGGGCGTTTTCGAGGAACTTGTCGATGAGGATCGGCCGCTCGGGCGTGACGTCAACGGCGGCGATCACGTAACGGCGGAGCATCTCCTCGTCGTGCACGACCTCCATGCCGCGTCCGCCCAGCACGTACGAGGGGCGGACCATGAGCGGGTAGCCGATCCGGGCGGCGACCTCGAGGGCCTGTTCCAGCGTGCTGGCCATGCCGCTGGCGGGCATGGGCAGGTCCAGCCGATCCATCATTTGCCGGAAGCGGTCGCGGTCCTCGGCCAGATCGATGGCATCGACGCTCGTCCCCAGAATGGTGACCCCCTCGGCCTCCAGCTCGCCGGCAATGTTCAGCGGCGTCTGCCCGCCAAACTGCACGATCACGCCGACCGGCTGCTCCTTGCGGTAAATGCTCAGCACGTCCTCGACGGTCAGCGGCTCAAAGTAGAGCTTGTCCGACGTGTCGTAGTCGGTGGAGACCGTCTCCGGGTTGCAGTTGACCATGATCGTCTCGAAGCCCAGCTCGCGCAGGGCGAAGGCGGCGTGGACGCAGCAGTAGTCGAACTCGATGCCCTGCCCGATGCGGTTCGGTCCGCCGCCGAGAACCATCACCTTACGACGGTCGCTGACGCCGACCCGGTCTAGTCCGTTGTAGGTCGAGTAGTAGTAGGCGGCATCCTCGACGCCGCTCACCGGGACGGCATCCCAGGCCTCGTTCACGCCGAGGCGCTCACGTCGCTGCCGCAGGTCGCGTTCGGGCAGCCCCAGCAGCTTCGCGAGGTAGCGGTCGGCAAATCCGTCGCGCTTGGCGGCGATGAGCAGATCGTCCGGCGGCAGGTGGCCCCGGTGGGCCAGGATGCGCTCTTCCAGCTCCACCAGTTCCTTCATCTGCTCAATGAACCAACCCTTGATGTGCGTCAGCTCGTGGAGTTTCTCGACCGTCGCCCCCTTCCGCAGGGCCTCGTACATGATGAACTGGCGTTCGCTGGAGGGCTCGTGCAACATGGCCAGCAGGTCCTCGAGCGACCGGCGGTTGAAGTCTTTGGCGAAGCCGAGGCCGTGACGGCCGCTCTCCAGCGACCGAATGGCCTTCTGCAGAGCTTCCTTGTAGTTCTTGCCGATGCTCATGACCTCGCCGACGGCGCGCATCTGGGTTCCCAGCCGGTCCTCGGCCTTGCGGAACTTCTCGAAGGCCCAGCGGGCGAACTTGACCACGACGTAATCGCCGCTGGGGGTATACTTGTCGAGCGTGCCGTCGCGCCAGTAGGGAATCTCATCCAGGGTCAGGCCGGCGGCGAGCTTGGCGGAGACCAAGGCGATGGGGAAGCCGGTGGCCTTGCTGGCCAGGGCCGAGCTGCGGCTGGTGCGCGGGTTGATCTCGATCACCACGATCCGCCCACTGCGGGGGTCGTGAGCGAACTGCACGTTGGTGCCGCCGATGACGCCGATGGCGTCGACGATGGCGTAAGAGTGGTCCTGCAACCGCTTCTGCACCTCCGGGCTGATGGTCAGCATGGGGGCGGTGCAGAACGAGTCGCCGGTGTGCACACCCATCGCGTCGACGTTCTCGATGAAGCACACGGTGATCTTCCTGCCCTTGGCGTCGCGGACGACCTCGAGCTCGAGTTCCTCCCAACCCAGGACGGATTCCTCGATCAGCACCTGCCCGACCATGCTCGCCGCCAGCCCGCGGGCGCTGATCGTGCGGAGTTCCTCGACGTTGTACACCAGCCCCCCGCCGGTACCGCCCAGCGTGTACGCCGGGCGAACCACGACCGGGTAGCCCAACCCCGCCGCGACCGCCTCGGCCTGCTCGACCGTGTAGACGACCTCGCTATGCGGCATGTCGATGCCCAGCGACTCCATCGTCCGCTTGAACGCCTGGCGGTCCTCACCCCGCTCGATGGCGTCGATGTCCACGCCGATGACTTGCACGCCGTACTCGGCCAGCACGCCGGCCTTCTGCAGTTCACTGGCGAGGTTCAGCCCGGTCTGGCCGCCCAGGTTGGGCAGCAGAGCGTCCGGACGCTCGGTGCGGATGATCTCCGTGATGGCCGGCACGGTCAGCGGCTCGATGTAGGTCGCGTCGGCCATGCCCGGGTCGGTCATGATCGTGGCCGGGTTCGAGTTGACCAGCACGATGCGGTAGCCCAGCGCCCGCAGGGCCTTGCACGCCTGCGTGCCGGAGTAGTCGAACTCGCACGCCTGCCCGATCACGATCGGACCGGAACCGATGATCAGGACCGAATGGATGTCGTCGCGTCGCGGCATCGCCATTTTCCGTAGCGGCCGCCCCCCGTGGCGGCCGAATTCCGCGGTTCCCTCGCTGCCCCACGGCCGCCACGGGGGGCGGCCGCTACCAGACAGCGCGGTCAGGTCAAAGCTCTACACGTATTCCACCGTGGCCGGCGGCTTGGGAGTCAGGTCGTACAGGCAGCGGTTGACGCCGGGTATTCGGGTCACCCGTTCGCTGAGACGATGCAGCGTCGCCCAGGGTAGTTCGGTGACCGTAGCAGTCCGCGCGTCCGTGCTCTCGATGCAACGGACGACGATGATCTGCCCGAACTCGCGCTTGCCGTCGCGGATACCGGTGGCGTAATCGTTCAGCAGCACCGCGAGGTACTGGAACGCGTCGGTGCCGGCCAACTCTTCCTCCACGATGGCGGTAGCCGTTCGCACCGTGGCGAGCCGCGCCTCGGTGACTTCGCCGACGATCCGGGTGGCCAGTGCCGGCCCGGGGAACGGGATCCGCGTGGTGATCTCCGCGGGCAGGCCCAGCAGGCGAGCCACTTCGCGGACGCCGTCCTTACGCAGCGTCTTGAGGGGCTCGAGCACTTCGTAGCCGTACGTCTGCTGGGGATCGATGCCAAGCTGGGCCAGGATGTTGTGCTGCCGCTTGATACCCGCCACCGTCTCCTCGATGTCGGTCAGAATCGTCCCGTGCAGGAGGAACCGGGCCCCGGACTCGCGGACGACGCGGCCGAAGACCGTCTTGTAGAACGTCTCGGTGATCGCGCAGCGTTTCTCCTCGGGGTCGGTCTTCCCCGCCAAGGCCGTGAGGAACGCCCGTCTGGCGTCGATCACCTCGATGGGAATCCCCAGGCTGGCAAAAGTGCGTTGCACGTAGCCGGGCTCACCCTCGCGCATGAGGGCGTTGTCCACGAAGATCGTCTTGAGGCGGTCACCCAATGCCCGGTGCCCCAGGGCGGTGACGACCGAGCTGTCCACGCCGCCGCTCAGGGCATTGATCGCCAGCCCGTCGCCGACCGTTTGCCTCAATTCGAGAACCTGGCCGTCGATAAACTTCTGGTAATCCATGGAACCTCTTCCCTTCACCCGCCGTCCACTGGGCGCTGCCGGCCTGGCAAAGTGCCCGGCGCGGCCCCCGGCCACCGACGAGTGTGCGCGAAGCTTACCGGCCCGCCCGCGAAACCTCAACGCCCCAGCAGGCCCCAGGGGGCATGCCCGTTCTTGGGCGCCGAATTCGCGTTGGCGCAGTCAACAACGGGGGGGCAGATCGTCCCGGGGGCGCCACATTGAAACTGCCCAGGGGGCTTGACGGTTCGCGATGATCGGGGTCGGGACGCAGTCTATCCGCGTTTTCAGGGCCGCCAAGGCCGATTCGCCGGTCCCGATGGGTGCCCCGAGAGGGGCGCCGGCGGAAGTTGCGGTGAAGAAAACGGATGCCCTGTACATTCTGTCGGCGGGGTACTACAATACGCGCGGTAGGTTTGTCGGCTGGGTCGGACGTGCGCCAGGTCTGTGGTCAGGATTGCATCGCCCTCTCAATCGCTTCTCCAACCTTTCTAGGCCGAAACGCAGGCCTCTTTCCCCAGCGACCCGGAAAGCAAAACGCGGGTCGCAATGCCCTCGCACATAGGAGAACTATGATGGGCAAAAAGTTGTATGTTGACGCGCCCCTCACAATGCCGCCTTCACGCCGCGGCGAGCAGGAGCGATT
>CAZEEJ010000095.1:0-3441 GCA_964511155.1 uncultured Planctomycetales bacterium
TCCACCTGCTCGACGGCGACCGCCTGCACGTCGTTCTCATCGAGCACCTCATCGATCCCCGCCGCCAACTCCGCCAAACGCAGCCCCAGGCTTTCATCCCGCGAGCAGGTGATCACCCCGGCGTCCATGACCCGGATGGTGTCCTCGTCGTGGTCGATGCGCAGCACCCCGTAGCCGGTCTGCCGCAGGCCGGGGTCGATCCCACAAACCACACAGATGCCGTTCGTCAAACCTCATCCCCCCTGCCGCCACGCAGTGCCGTCCGGTCGATCCTCCAGGCAAATGTCCAGGGCCGCCAGCCGATCACGGATCAAGTCCGCCAAGGCGAACTGCTTGTCACGCCTAGCCTGGGCCCGCACGGCGATGAGCACTTCCATCAACTGGTTGACCAGACCGTCGCTCGCGTCGAGCCGGGCCGGCCGCTGCTCAAACAGCCCCAGCAGAGCGGCCAGGGAACGGAGCGTTTGCACCGCCGCCGCCGCCAGGGTCGCCAATCGGGCGTCGTGCCGCGTGTCCAGCCGCTGCTCCTCCATAAACCGGTTGATGCACCCCGCCAGCTCGAAGAGCGTGCCGATCGCCCCGCCGGTGTTGAAGTCGTCGTCCATCGCCTCGAGGAAGCGGGCGCGATGATCCAGGCCGGCCAGTACGAAGGCCCGCTCGACCTCGCCGTCGACCGAACTGTGAGCATGATCCAGATCCGTCCCGCCGGCGTAGGGATCCTGCCCCGTGATCCGCTGGATCCGCTCGAAGAGGCGATAGAAGCTCTCCAACCCCTTTCGCTTGGCTTCGAGGTCCTCGTCGGAGAACTCGATCGGGCGGCGGTACTGGGTACTCAGCACGCAGAACCGCAGCAGCTCGGGCGAGTGTTTGCTCAACAGGTTGCTGAGCGTGAGCTCCTGCATCCTGCGGGCCATCTCGGGGTCGGACTTGCTGATCTTCTTGGTGCCGATGCGGGTCAGCCCGTTGTGCATCCAGTACCTGGCGAAAGGCACGCCGTGGCAGGTCTCGGACTGGGCGATCTCGTTCTCATGGTGCGGGAAGATGAGGTCCATGCCCCCGCCGTGGATATCGAACGTCTCACCCAGGAAGTGCGAGGCCATGACCGAGCACTCGATGTGCCAGCCCGGCCGCCCTTTGCCCCATGGAGAATCGAACTGCACCTCCGGTGGCTCGCCGGGCTTGGCGGCCTTCCAGAGGGCGAAGTCGCCGGGGTTGCGCTTCTGGCCGCTGGCCAGCTCGCGCGTGCCCGATTGCTGCTCATCCGCCTTGCGGTGCGACAGCTTGCCGTAGTCCGGATCCGCACTCACGTCAAAGTACACGTCGCCGTCGGAGGCGTAAGCCGCGTCCTTGGCGATCAGCCGCTCGCACATGGCGATGATCCCGCCGATGTGTTCGCTGGCCAGCGGCATGTGGTCGATGCCCCGCACCCCCAGCCGGTCCAGTGCCGCCAGGTAGTTCTCCGTGACCCGATGGGCCAGCTCCGGCACCGTGCACCCCTGCTTGGCCGCCTCATCGATCAGCTTGTCGTCGACGTCGGTCACGTTGACCACCCAGGTGACCTCGAACCCCTTGTAGGACAAATAACGCTTGACCGCGTCAAAGATGATCGGCCCAACCGCGTGTCCGATGTGGCTCGGCTTATAAACGGTCGGCCCGCACAGGTAGATGCCCACCTTGCCCGGCCGCGCCGGCACAAAGATTTCCTTACTCCCGGTCAACGTGTTGTAGATCTTCAACGACATACCGACGCCACCCACTCCCTCAGCCTTTAGCCTTCAGCCTTCAGCCTCCCCCCTTTGGCCTTCAGCCTTTAGCCTTTAGCCTTTAGCCCGCCTTCAGCCTTCTCCTTCCACGCCAACCCCGCCACCGCCGTACACGCCACCGCCTCCCCCCGGCCTACCGCATCCACGCCTTCGCCCGTCTTGGCCTTGACGCTCACCGCCTCAGGCGACACGCCCAGCAACCGGGCGATCTCCGTCTGCATGGCCGCCTTGTACGGGCTCAGCCGCGGTTGCTGGGCATGGACGATCACGTCCACGTTCACCACCGCGAACCCACGGTCCGCCAGCCGCCGCACCACCTCTTGCAGCAACGGCCCGCTGTCGGCATCCCGGTAGGCCGGGTCGCTGTCCGGAAACATCTCACCGATATCCGGCAAGCCCCCCGCCCCTGCCAAGGCGTCGATCAGGGCGTGCAGCACCACGTCGCCGTCGCTGTGCGCCATCGGCCCCTGGTCGTGCGGGATGGGCACATGCCCAAGGACCAGCCGCCGCCCCGGCCCCAGCCGATGCACGTCCGTCCCGATGCCCACCCGCTGCACCGCCAACCTGTCCGCCTCGCCGCTCAAATGGCCGCCAAGTTACGCCCCCCCATCGCCGAAAGCAAGCCGCCTTCAGATGATCCGCGATGGTAGGTGTCAGCGAACCGCACGCCGTCACAAGCCCGGCCAGCCGACTTGAGCGCAGATGCGTTTGAGGGCGTCGGCGGCGACCTTGAAGAGCTCGGGACCGGTCTGGCCGGTGGAATGCTCCGCCTTGACCAGGTGCGGCTCCAGGGCCAGGAAGCCGTCGTAGCCGTCGGCGGCCGCGTCCTTGAGGATCGCGGGGATATCGCCGTTGCCCTCGCCGGCCGGGACCGCATGATCCTTCTCGCCGTATTTGAAGTCCTTGATGTGGAAGTAGCCCACGTAGGGCCGCAACGGCAGCCAGCAGGTGTGATAGACGTCCTGCACGTCCATGTTGACGAAATTGGCGGGGTCGAAGGCCCCGACGAGTTTCGGCGACTGCACCGCAGCCAGCAGGTACAGGCAACGCTCGGGCAGCGAGCCGAACAGATTGCTCTCGTTCTCCAGCACCAGCGTCACGTCGCGATCGGCAACATAGTCCGCCTTTTGCCGCAGGCGATCCACAACCTCGCGGCGATAGTCGCCTACGTCGCGGCCTTCCGGCGGATAGTAGCTGAAGATACGGATGTAGCGGGCATCGAAGAACTCCGCCAGGTCCACCGCGTGGCGGAACTGGTCGAAGTGCACGCCGTAGTCCTCATGCATCCGCACCTTCCCGATCGGCGAGGCGATGCACGAAACCCCGAAGCCTCGGTCGCCAAACTGCTTCTTCAGCTCCCGGCACTGTTCTTGCGAGAACTTCATCACGTTCACGCCCCACACGCCGCGAAGCTCGATGAACTTCACCCCGTTGGCCTCCAGCTCGTCCATCTGAACCTGGGGCTCCGGGCTGATTTCGTCGGCAAAAGCACTCAAAGTCGGCATGATCGACGGCTCCCTCGACAACCACAGCGGAACACGCAATTCGCCCCGAAAGGCACGCAGCCGCATGATACCCGCCACGACGTCCCAGGGCTAATCCTTCGGGCATAACTCGCCGGCCGCGTATGCGAGGATGGTGACGTCGGGGCACAATGGGGACCGGCTCCGCCCCAGCC
>CAZEEJ010000095.1:3451-19896 GCA_964511155.1 uncultured Planctomycetales bacterium
AGCAAGCATCCTCGGATGCGCGCCAAGTTCAGGGCCTGGGGCAAATCGCTCCAGCGGTGCCTGTCCCCGTTTTGCCCGTGCTGACTCGGCCCCCGGCGAATCACCCGCCCCCCGCCATTTCTGTCACGCCCCCTTTTGAACCGTACCAGACGCGACGGGCGACGACGCGAACGTCCTCGATGATCATATAAACGCTCGGCACAACGACCAGCGTCAGCACGGTGGCGAACGCCAGGCCGAAGCTGATCGAAATCGCCATGGGAATCAGGAACCGCGCCTGAAAGGATGTCTCCGCCATGAGCGGCCCGAGCCCCAAAATGGTGGTCAGCGACGTGAGGATGATGGGCCGCAGCCTCCGCTTGCCTCCTTGGATCACCGCCTCCACGGCGCTCGCTCCCGCCCGCCGCTCCTTGTTCACGAAGTCCACCAGAACCAAAGCGTCGTTGACCGCGATCCCCGCCAGGGCCACCAGCCCGATCATCGACAGGATCGTCAGCGGGTAACCCATCACCAGGTGCCCCAGCACCGCCCCGTTGAATGCGAACGGAATCGAGGTCATCACCACCAGCGGCTGGATGTAACTCCTGAACAACCCCGCCAGCATGACGAAGATCACCACCAGGGCGATGAAAAAGTCGCGCCGCAGCGAACTGAACGACTTGGCCGTCTCACGCTTGTTACCGGCAAACTCGATCCGCAGACCGGCAAAACGCGATTCGAGATCGGGAATAACCTCGGCGGCCAGACCGGCGATGATCTGCTCCGCGTTGCCCCGATTCTGATCGACGTCGGCGCTGACCACGATCGCCCGCCGTTGCTCCACCCGCCGAATCGACGCATACCCACGGCCGTCCTCCACCCGGGCGACCTCGCTGAAGGGCACCATCCGGCCGGCCGGCGTCGCCACCCACATCGACTCGAGGTCGTAGATCGAACGCCGCTGCTCCAGCGGAAACCGCACGCGAATGTCCACGTCCTCCCGATCCCGCTGCAGCGTGCGGGCCTCGAGACCGTAGAACGCCCCCCGTACCTCCGTCGCCAGCCCGCGGGTGGTCAGCCCCAACGGGCGAGCGGCATCCAGCAGGCTGATCTGAATCTCGCGCCGCCCTTCCTCGAAATCGTCCGCGATGTCATACACCCCGCCGAACCGGCTCAGGGCCGACTTCATCTCCCCCGCCGCCGCCAGCAGGTCGTCCATCCGGTCGCTGGTGATCTCGATCTCGATCTCTGCGCCGCCCGGCCCGCCCTGCATGGGCTTGAAGTTCAGCAGATTCACCCCGGCGATGTTCGACGTCGCCCCACGCAGTTGGGCGATGATCTGCTCACTGCTGCGCGTGCGCTCCCCAAGACCCTTGAGCTCGATGATCGCCTGCCCGGCGTGGGCCCGGGCCACCCCCGTCGCCCCCTCCTCCCCCAACTGCATCCGCACCCCCACCAGCGTGTAGATCGACGCCAGCTCCGTCTCCGGCAGCTCCAGCACCGCCGCCTCAATCTGCTTGAGCACCGCCTCCGTCTGGTCCGCCGGCGTGCCCACCGGCATCTCCAGGCTGACGGTCACCAACTCGGAATCCATCTTCTGCGTGAACACGAACGGCAGAAGCCCGCTGACGACCACGCTGGCCGACACGATCAGCGTCGCCACAACCATGGCCACCGTGACGTAGCGATACGCCACCGCCAGGCGAAGCAGCCGCTCGTACCACGAGCCCAGAACGTCGACCACCAGATGCTGCTGCCAACCGCGAATCGGGCGGGCCAGCCGGGCCAGCCAGTGACGCGGCGGGGCCGGACTCAAATCCCGCTGCACCGGCCGCAGAGAATCCGCCAGGTGCGATGGCAGAATCGTCAGGGCCTCCAACAGCGAGACCGTCAAGGCACAGGTGACGACCACCGGCAGAATCCCCATGAAATCGCCGATCCGCCCTTCAATGAACAGCAGGGGCATGAACGCCCCGATCGTCGTGGTCACGGCGATGACCACCGGCCAGGTGACCTCCTCCGTCCCGCGAACGGCGGCCACACGCGGCTCCTCGCCCCGCTCCACGCGCGCGTAGATGTTCTCCGCCACCACGATCGCGTCGTCCACCAGCATGCCCAGCACCACGATCAGCCCGAACATGCTGATCAGGTTCAGCGTCGCCCCCGCCATCTTCATCAGCAGCACCGCCCCGCCGATCGCCAGCAGCAGGCCCATCACCACCCACAACGCCACCCGCCAGTTCAGGAACAGCAGCAATGACAGGAACACCAGCACCAGCCCCCACCAGCCGTTACGCTTCAGCAGGTCAAGCCGCCCCTCGATGTACAGCGACAGGTCGGTGTGCACCTCGATGTGGATCCCCGGCGCCCACGGATCGTTGCGGGCCTGCTTCCAGATCCGCACCCGCTCCTCCGCCAGCCCCCAACGCACGCGCCAATCCCGCTCCAGCGCCCGCCCCTGTTTGCCGTGCACATACGCCTTCACCCGGCCGGCAATGTCGATCGCGTCCTGGTCGCCCGACTTGTAGACGATCACGTCCACCGCTGGGTGGCCATTGAATCGCCCGCGTACGTCCCGGTCCTCGAACCCGTCCACCACCCCACCCAAGTCCCGGACACGCACGACCTGGCCGCCGGCCAGCGTCCGCACGATGGTCTCCGCGATGATCGCCGCTTCGTCCGTCTCGCCCAGGGTACGGACGGCGACGTTCTGCTCCGGCATCTTGATCTGGCCGGCGGGCAAATCGAGGTTCGTCTGCCGAATCGCCTCCGCCACACCGCTCAGCGACAGTTGGTATTCGATCAGCCGCCGGGGCTCGACTTCGACCCCCAGCTCCGCTTTCCGCACGCCGGTCAGCTCCACCTCACTGACCCCCGGCAGGAGCAGCAGGTCGTCCCGCAGCCGCCGCCCCGCCGTCTTCAACGCCTCCTCCCCAACCTCGCCGTACAGGGCCACCGAGACCACCGGCAAACGCGGTTCAAACTTGGTCACCAGCGTCTGCTCTGCCTGCTCCGGCAGATCCTGCCGCGGAATCCCGTCCACTGCCGCCTTGAACTCGTTCACCGCCTGGTCGATGTCCTGTGCGTCGCTGGTCATCGTGACTTGCACGACGCTCATCCCCTCCGACACCCGGCTCTCGATCTTCTCGATGTGCTTGATGTCCTTGACCGCCTCCTCGATCCGCACGGTGATGCCCCGCTCGACCTCCACCGGCGTGGCCCCGGGATAGGGTGTGCTGATCACGATCTGGTTCGGCCGCGACTCGGGGAACATCTCCCGCACCAGCGTCAAGCTGCTGTACAGCCCGCCGATGATGATGGTGACCATGAGCATGTTCACCAGGACGGGGTTATCAACACTGAACTGCGGCAGAGACTTCACGGCATGGGATCCATACGCTCTCGCCCCCCATCAACCACGCCCCCCATAGCGCACACCAGAATAGCATGAACGAGCCGCGAGCAAAATGCACGATCCCGCTTGCCGCCTCGCGGGGATCCATGACAGAATCGGCGGGGTGCCGATTCGCTGAGGACCGAGTCAACTTGTTGATGGCGGGTGGACAATCCCCCCGACGATCACGACAATAATAGGCTGAAGCGGAGCCGCGCGATTCTGAATCATCCAGGCGACGTGACCGCCGCATGGGTCAGCCCCTGATCCGCGTCCGCATGGCGACCAGCGGGGGTTTGTCGGCGACGAGGAGAACGTACCATGGACTGCAAGAGTCTGGCGATCGGCGTGCTGCTGCTGGCCGGTGCCTTCCCGGTCGGGGCCGCCGATTACCCTGAGTTGCCTCTGATCAGCCTGCGCTGGCAGGATCTGCCGGAGACAAACACACCCTTCGAGCCGACCCGCTTCGAGACGCTCGCCCAGTGGGAGACGCGCCGCGCCTGGCTCAAAGGCCAGATCCAGTTCGCCGTCGGCCTCTGGCCCGAACCCGTCAAGACCCCCCTCCGCACCCAGGAGTTCGACCTCCTCGACCGCGGCACCTACACGGTCAGCAAGGTGTCCTTCGAAAGCGTCCCCGGCCTGCTGGTCACCGGGAACATCTACCGGCCCCGCGAGGTCTCGGGCAAGGCGCCCGGCATACTACTGCTGCACGGCCACTGGCCCCGCGGCCGGCTCCAGCACGACGAGAACTGCTCGATCCAGGCCGCCTGCGTCACCCTCGCCCGGCTTGGCGCCGTCGTCCTCGCCTGCGACATGGTCGGATTCAACGACAGCCGCCGCCAGATCGAGCACGTCATCGATTCGCCCCAACGCGCCCTCTGGGGCATCTCCTCCATGGGCCTCGAAATCTGGAATGGCCTCCGCGGGCTCGACCTCCTCCAATCCCTCGCCGAGGTCGATCGTGCCCGCCTGGGTATTGTGGGCGTCGAGGCCGGTGGCCTGCACGGCCTGCTCCTCACCACCCTCGACGAACGCATCAAGGCCACCGCCGCCGTCTGCACCGTCTCCGCCACCATGCAGGGCGACTGCCCCTGCGAAAACGCCCCCGCCCTCCGCATCGACACCAACAACATGGAACTCGCCGCCTGCGCCGCCCCCCGCCCCGTGCTGCTCGTCAGTGCCAGCGAGGACGCCACCCGCAACACCCCTACCGTCGAGTTCCCCATGATCCGCTCGGTCTACGAGCTCTACGGCCATGCCCAGGACGTCGAGAACGTCCACGTCGACGGCCCGACCAACTTCAACCAGGCCAGCCGCACCGCGGTCTATCGCTTCCTCGTCCAGCGCCTGTTCGGCCGGTCCAGTCGCCGGACCATCGAGGAGGCATCCTTCACCATCGAGCGCGATCAGAACCTCCTGCTCTTCCCCGACGACCACGAGCTGCCGGCGAACGCCCGCCCGGCCCCCCTGCTCCTCACCGAGATGATCACCGCCGCCCGGGCCAAGCTCGAATCGCTGCCCCCCACAAACCCCAGGGATCTCCATATCCTCACCTGGAACTTTCACACCGGGCTCATGCACGCCATCAACAGCGAGTTGCCCCGCCGCGAGCAGATCCAGGTCATCCCCAAAACCGACCAGCCCTTCTTCATGGGCGGCTGGCTCACCGAGCAGGCCATCCGTGAAAACCAGAAGTTCATCGACCAGGCCGGCTTCCCCCCCTACCCCGTCGAACGCTACTACATCCGAAACAACCGGGCCGTCCGCACCGTCCAGCTTGACACCCGGCTCTCCCCACGCGCCCGCGGCGGCGTCACCATCTGCGCCCATCCCGACGGAGTCGCCATCGCCGAGCAGATGGAGGCCTTCGTCCTCACCGCCATGAGCAAACACAAACCCGATACTGTCGTCTTCGTCGAGCCCTTCGGAGTCGGGGAACTTCGCCTCCCGACCCAACCCACCACGCCGCTCGAACCCGTCGACTCCTCCACCGTCGTCCAGGCCTTCGAGCAGGTCACCGCCTTCGTCGGCAAGGCCCGTGGAACCACCGCCTTCTTCTCCACCTTCAATCGCACCGACCTCGCCGAGGCGACCTTCGACCTCGCCACCGTCCTCGGCGTCCTCCTGGCCGACTACGAGAAACTCGAACGCATCAACCTCGTCGGCTTCGACAGCCTCGGACCTGCCATGCTCATGGCCCGCGCGGTCATCCCCAACTGGATCTCCGAAACCGTTCCCGTGGTCACGGTCGTCGATCTCCAGCGGCTCGACGTCGCCAACGACGAAGTCTACCTCCAGTCGGTCAACCTGCCCGCCATCCGTCGCATCGGCGGCCTTCAGTTCGCCGCCGGTGTCGCCGCCGGCGGACCCGCCTGGTTCCACAACGTCGGCCCCGCATTCCCCTCCCAATGGGTCCACGCCGCTGGCCAGACCCACGACATCCGCATCCGCATCACCGACCAGCCCGCCGACCTCGAAGGCATCGTCCACTGGATGTCCGCCCAGAAGTGGACCCCGCCGAAGTAGGCCAAAGGCTAAAGGCTGAAGGCCAAAGGCTGAAGGCGGGGAGTGAGCAATCGAGTGAGTGAGTGAGTGAGCGAGCGAGTGAGCGAGAAAGACCTGCCACCGGCTTGCCTCTTCGCGACAATTCTGCTACCGGCTTGCCTCTTCGCGGGGAACCAGTAAGCGTGTGCCACTGCTCTTTGAGCAGTGCGGATCGCGTGCAAGCTCGCCCGTGCGATGGCGCTCCCCGGTCGGGCCAGACTTTATCTCGCCGCCCTTACCCTTTAGCCTTTAGCCTTCAGCCTTTAGCCACGGTGCTCAACCCGCACGCCTGGCGAACCTCGCGCATCGTATCGGCCGCGACTTCGCGGGCCCGGCGGGCGCCATCGGCGAGGATGCGATCGACCTCGGCCGGGTGGGCGGCCAGTTCCTGGTAACGCTGACGGGCGGCGCCGAGCACCGTTGAATACAGCTCGAAGAGCCGTTTCTTGGCCTCGCCGTAACCGGTGCCGCCGCGGCGGTAACGCTCCTCCCAGTCCCGCGTCTCGTCCGCGTCGGCAAACAGCCGCAGCAGGGCCAGCACGTTGCACTTGGCCGGGTCCTTGGGTTCCTCCACCGGCGTCGAGTCCGTCACCATGGCCATGATCCGCTTGCGGGCCTGCTTCTCCTGGCAGAACAGCTCGATCGCGTTGTCGTAGCTCTTGCTCATCTTGCGGCCGTCGATCCCGGGGATCACCGCCACCTCTTCGCGGATGAGCGGCTCGGGCCGCACGAGGATCTCGCCGCCGAACGCCTGGTTGAACTTGGTCTGGATGTCCTGGGCGATCTCGATGTGCTGCTTCTGGTCCTGGCCGACGGGCACGAACTGCGGCTTGACGATCAGGATGTCGGCCGCCTGCAGAACCGGGTAGGCGAACAGGCCGTGGTTGGGCAGCAACCCCTGGGCGACCTTGTCCTTGTACGAGTGGCAACGCTGCAGCAGGCCCATCGGCGTGACGCACGAGAGGATCCAGGCCAGCTCCGTCACCTCGGGCACATCCGTCTGGCGATAGAACACCGTGCGTTTCGGGTCCAGTCCGAGCGCCAGATACCCGAGGGCCACCTCACGCGTGTACTCCTCGATGAGCCTGCCGTCATTCAGGCTGGTCAGCGCATGGTACGTGGCGATGAAGTAGAAGCACTCGTGCGTCTGCTGCAACTCGATCTGCGGCCGCATCGCTCCGAAGTAGTTGCCCAGATGAAGGCGTCCCGATGGTTGGATCCCCGACAGTACTCGCATCATTGCTCTCGCTGTTGACGTGTGTTCTCAGACTCGGCGGTAAGCTGGCGGGCAAAGATTGCGTGTTCCCCGCGAAACGGCAAGCCACGTCGTGCGTCTTACCCGCGCCCCCGCGTACCTTCCCCGCGTGACTCTCCTGTCTGTCTTCTGTCTTCTGTCTTCTGTCTTCTGTCTCCTACCTTCAGCCTTTAGCCTTTAGCCTCTCCGGTCAGATATCGATCCCCGCCACGTTGCGGAGAATGAACTTGAAGGGCGGCCCGACCAGTGTGCCCAACAGATTCACCGACGTCGCTTGCCCGACGATAATCAGCCCCAGGATGGCGAACGGGCCGAAATGGGCCGTCTCGGAAAACCGCTCTTGCCTTTCCGGCGGCAGCAACTGCATCAGAATGTGGAAGCCGTCCAGCGGAAACAGCGGCAAACAGTTGAAGACCGCCAGCCCGACGTTGATCAGCACGGCCACCAGCCCCATGAGAAACGCGGCCTCGAACCGCGGGTCGGCCCCGGCGCCGACCACCTGCTCCATCCCCCCGGCCACACTGACCAGTAGCCGCAGCAACAGGGCGAAGACGACCGCCTGGACCACGTTGCTCAGCGGACCGGCCGCCGTCGAGATCAGGATCCCCCGCCGCCGATCGTCGAAGTTGAGCGGGTTGATCGGCACCGGTTTCGCCCAGCCGATCGGGGCGAACATCAGGCAGATCGTCCCCAGCGGGTCGAGGTGCTTGAGCGGGTTGAGCGTCACCCGCCCCAGGTGATACGCCGTCGGATCCCCCATGCGGTAGGCAAAATACGCGTGCGAGAACTCGTGCACCGTCAGCGCCAGCAGCACCACGGGCACGCGGATCATCAGCTCGACCGGGTCCAGGCTGAACAAGGCCGGACTCCCCGATGCCGCGGCCCCGGCGGCAGGGCCCCAGCGTGTTCGACCAACGCGATCCGCAGCCCGGCCCTGCCCGCCGACCGGCGTCCCGGATCATGCATGGTGTCTCGGTACCCGCCCCATGCCCTAAAGTCAAGCCGCCGCTCGCCCGCTCGCCCCGCGACCTACGCCTCTGGCTTGATGTTCCCGGCAGAACGCGGGATACTGGGACCGCGACGCAGCAGAGCCGCGACCGTAAGGGAGCGGTTCCCAAGCAGAACCGCTTCCTTACGGGCGCGGCTCTGATCGGGCGCGGCTCCGATCGGTCGGCTCTGAACCGTCGCACCGCTGAGTGACCGTTGGCGTGGTCCCGCAACGAGGGCGCACCGTGGCAAGCACTGAGATTCGCCTGCTGGTCCTCGACGTGGACGGCGTGCTGACCGATGGCGGGCTGCTGTTCGACGAGGATGGCCGGCCACTACGCCGCTTCCACATTCGCGACGGCTTGGGCATCGCCATGTGGCGGTCGGCCGGCCGACAGTCGGCGATCCTGACCTCCAAGCGGTCCGCGGCCATCGAGACCCGCGCCAACATGCTCAAGATCGACCTGGTGGAGCAGGGCGCCGAGGACAAGCTGCCCGGGCTGGAGCGGATCCTGGCCGCGACCGGCGTAACCGCGGAGCAGGCGGCCTACATCGGCGACGACCTGCTCGACTTGGTGGCCATGCGGCGGGTCGGATATCCCATCGCCGTTGCCGACGCCGCCCCCGAAGTCCGCCATGCCGCCCGGTTCACCACCAGCCGCCCCGGCGGGCATGGGGCCGTCCGCGAAGCCGTCGAGCATCTGCTCAAGCGCGACGCGGCCTGGGAAGCCGCCGTGCACGCCATTGGAGCCGACCGCGGCACCGAGTGAACCGCGAATAAGAGAGCATCCGTGTTCAGAAAGATCATCCTTTTCGTCGCCACCTTTGCCTTGGCCTGCGTCGCCTTCGCCATCTACCAATGGCGGGACGAAGGAACCGTGCGCGTGCGCCCGGTGCCCCGGCAAGTCCCCACCCTCCAGCCCACAAACACGCCCATCAGCGGCACGACCCAGCCGGCCGCTGGGCAGGCGCCCGCCCTGGTCTTCCGAGGGGCAAGGCTGCCCCCGGGCGAAAGACCCGTCGCCCGGCTCTACGACCCCGACACCGGCGAAGCCCGCATCATCTTCCAGGCCTCGCAGTGGGAACCCATCAGCGATACCGAGTTCCACCTGCTCGAACCGTCGGCCCGGCTGCTCCTGCCGGGTGGTCAACTCGCTTTCGTCCGGTCCGATGAGGGCCACATCAAAGTCCACATCGACGACAACGGCAACGTCAACCCCAAGAGTGGCCGATTCTCCGGCCACGTCCGCATCTTCGTGGACCTCACCGACCCCGAGTGGCGGCGGCAGAACCCCGACCTGGCCGAGCCCGAGCAACACCCGCAAGCCGTGGTCAAGGTCTGGCTCGACGATGCCAGCTTCGACCTCGACCTCGCCCGGCTGCAAACCGACGGCGACGTCCTCGTCCAGAGCTCCCGGGGCACCATTGAAGGCCGCGGGCTCGAACTGGCGTGGAGCGAAGTCGATCGCCGGGTCAAGCTTCTGCGGATCGTCGAAGGCCGCCGAGCGACGCTTCAGGGGCCCGGGCTGCAGGAATTCGGCACCCTGCCGGGAGGAACGCAAACGACCGCCACGCCGACGGCGGACACCTCAACTCCCGATGCCTCTCGCGTACCGCCGACGGACGCCACGGCCCAAAACGTCAATGTCGGCGTCGCCGCCGCCCTGCCCGGCACGCTCCCGCGATCTGCCAAGCCCGATCCGGCCGTCGATCAGCCCGGCTCGTCGTTTCATACCTCGCCCGGGGCAACGATCTCCTTCGTCGAGCCGAAACAGCAGCTCCCCGAAGACCGCGTCGACACCTACCAGGTCATCTTCCGCGACAACGTCGTCGCCCGGCAAAAGGACGGCATCAAGGTGATCGGCGAGTTGCGCGCCGATGTCCTGACCGTGCTGGCGGACTTCGGCCGTGAGGAGCGCGTCGCGGCGGAGCATGTACCCGGAACCCAGCCCGCACAGACGGCTCCCGCGACCGCCGCCCAGGGCGCCCCGGAGCCCATGCCGCCGGGGCAGGACGACGGCTCGACCATCGAGCTGCTCTGGACGGGCGAAGTCCTGCTGGAACCGGCACCCAGCCCAACCACCCAGGAAGCCGCCCCGGACGTTCCCAAACGATTTCACTTGCGAGCTGATGGCGCCCGGGTCACCGTCCGCGATGCCCAGGAGGGAGCCGCCGTCTGCCGTTCGCTCGAATACCACATGGAAAGCAAGCGGATCTGGCTGACCGGCGCCCCCGACCTTGCCGTCGAGCTGCACTCCGGCCCCGACACTCGGATCACGGTCGCCCAAAGCCTGTTTTTTGACTACCCCACGGGCCTTGCCACACTCGAGGGTGCCGGCCGCATGATTCGCGGCCGCGTGGCCAGAGCTGACACCGACCTGGCCGCCCAGGAGCAGTCCGCCCTGCGGATGGTCCTGGCGGACAGCCCTTCCGACATGCGTTTGGCCTGGACGGAGCATTGTGAGCTGCACTTCGCCCGGACCCAGCCGCCGGCCACCGAGGCGAACGCTGAGGCGCAGGCCCCCGGCCAGCAGGTGAACTACCTCAAACAAGCGGTCTTCCTCGGTGGCGTGGACATGAGCACCCCCGGGCAGTCCGTCGCCGCGGACCGCGTGGAGGTCGTCTTCCTGCCGCCGACTTCGGACAAGACGGAGGACCAACCTCGCGAGCGAGCCAGCGCCCTACCGGGCGGCCTGTCCGGCGACCGGCTCATGGCCGAGCACATCCTGGCCACCGGCCGCGTCCGCATGACCCAGCAGACGCACCAGGATGGCCGACAGGCCGGCCCACGCAAGAGTGATCTCGTTACCTGTGACCGCCTGGAAGTCCAGATGACCGTCGACGAGGGCGGCCGCAACATTCCCAGCCAGGGGCGGGCACTGGGTAGCGTCGTCGCCCGCCAGACCGTCCAGGAGTATCGCGGCCCCATCCCCTGGGGGCCGCCCCAGGTACGGGAGATCCGCGCCGGCGAGCAGATGGTCATCGAGATGGCCTCCGTCCCCCGGCCGGTGACGGACACCGAACGCCGCCGGCTTGAGGCCTATGGCCGCCGTCACGGCTACTCCCCCGACTCTCCCGAATGGCAAAAGCAGGTCCAACGCCTCCAGGACCGCCGCGATGTGGTCATCACGCAACTGGTCGCCCGCGGTGGCGTGGCGGCCAGCGATGCCCGCCAGAACCTCAACGACCTGGCCGGCAACACCCTCGAATGCTCCTTCGACCAGGCCGGCCAAATGACCAAGGCCCTCATCCTGGGCTCGACGCAGCGCCCCGCCTACGTCGACCACAACACCTTCGCCATCCGCGGGGAGCAGCTCAGCCTCGACATGACCAGCGAATCAGTCGAAGTGCCCGGGGCCGGCATGTTGCGGTTCTACAACGACCAGGACCTCGACGGCCGCGCCCTCGCCAAGCCCATCCCCGTCGTCGTCACCTGGGATCGGCAGATGTGGCTGCGCGGCAAGGAGGACGTCGGCACCTTCACCGGTAACGTACGCGTGACTTCCGAGAATAACATCATGGAAGCGCAGGAGTTACGGTTGCGCTTCGCTCCGCCCCCGCAGGCCGAGACCGCGCCGGCACCGGCCACGGGCGTTCCTCGCTTTCTCGCGGGCTTGCTCGGCGGGACGCAGAACCGCGGCCAACACCCCCAGGAAGGCGGACTCGCCGGTCGCGTTCGCAAACGACTGGGACGAGTCGATGCACTCGGCGACGCGGTGATCCTCTCCTCCGCCTACCAGGAACCTGCCCGTCAAGCCACCGCCGTCGCCCGCTTCGTGGTGGACCTTGTACCGGAAGCACTCCTCGCCCCCGCCACGCAACCCGCTCCGGTGGCCGAGACGCGCCGTCTGCTCAGCCGCGTACGCATGGCCGGCCCGAGGGTGCGGATCGATCTGCTTGAGGAGCAACTACTCGTCGAGGGCGAAGGCAACCTGCTCGTTGAGGATTATCGCCTGCCGACCGGCGGGCCGCGACGTGAGGCCGTCACCTCGGGCTTCCTCTCCGGAGATGCCCTGCCTGGGCTCGACGGCGGCGGTGGCCCCAGCCAGACGCTGTTCACCTGGGAAAACTCGATGACCTTCCTCAGCCGGAACAACATCGCG
The DNA here is from genome assembly GCA_964511155.1 of uncultured Planctomycetales bacterium. GTDB lineage: Bacteria > Planctomycetota > Phycisphaerae > UBA1845 > PWPN01 > JAAYDF01. Next base: position 15,714 of record CAZEEJ010000095.1, read on the forward strand.
GTCTTCGATCGCAAGGTGGTCATGCGCCACCGTGCGGGTGAGGAGATGGTCTTGGCCGGCCAACTCGAATCCGCCCTCAAGCTCGACGAGGCGACCCGGCGGCGGATTCGAAGTCGGTCCGCCAACCTGACCTGTGACAACCTGAGAGCCGAATTCCAGACAGACCCGGGCCGCAAGCGTCAGGATTCCTCACCGCTCTCGCGAGCCACCAGCCTCCACGGGTTCCGCGCTTGGGGCAATGTCTACCTGCTCGATCGCGACGCCAGAACCCAACGGACCGCCTCCGGCACCATCATCGCCTATAACCGAGGCTCAGGCTTGGTCGAGGTGGCCGGCGGACCTTCTCAGCAGGCGGTCATCGAGGAGGTCGACGCCGCCACCGGACGGCTCAACGGCCACTGGAACGGCGACAGCCTCGAATGGAACCTCAACACAGGCATCATCCAGACACGCCGCGGCAGCATCCTGAGGTGAGAAAAGAGGCTAAAGGCCAAAGGCTGAAGGCCAAAGGCTCAAGGCCAAAGGCTCAAGGCTTGCCGCTTCGCGGCGATCAGCACACCAACGCGGCTCCGCGCATGCACACCCCTCAGCGCACAAAACAGGGCGGATACGCCGGCCGCAACGACCTGACGCATCCGCCCTTCGTACGGGGGTCCAGGTATGCCCGCCCCTGTGGGCGGGCAGCTATTCAGCTTATTGCCACCGCCGGTCAGCTTATCGCCGGCGCCGGAGCAGACCCGCGAACAGGCCGCAACCCAGCAGGGCCAGCGTCGTGGGCTCCGGGGTAATCAGCTTGTCCTTGCTGATGATCAGGCTGCCGTGGGGCACCAGAACAAAATCCCACTGAAACGCCCAAGTCACGTCGCCGGGGCCCAGAGGACCCATGTCATTGTTCAGATCCGTCGGCTCATCGTCCAACAGCGAGGTGACTGTGTTCGCGAAGAAGTCCACCTGCCGGCGCGTTGCAGTCGGAATGACCACCGTTTCGCTGACACTGATAGCGCCGGATGCCTGCATCACGGTATTGTCGTTGAGGAACCAGACCGTGTCGCCATCCGCACCGGCATCGAGGTCGAAATCAACGTACTGGAAGAAGTGGAAGTCCAGGGGGCTGGCCGTCAGATTGCGGATCACAATGGTCTCGGCCAAGTCCGCAGTCCGGCTGCCCGCCAGCCCTCCACGCAGTTTGTAGGACACCTCGATCTCAAACTGATCGTCGGCCTCGCGGTACAAAGCCGCCAGGACATCGGGCCGCGGGTCGCTGAAAGGATTGCTGTCGCTGACCCCGGCTCCGACGAGGCCAAGGGCGCTCACCGGCGCCTCTCCACCCGTGAGCCCGACGCGCCACCAGAACGACTGGTTGTAAAGCTGGTCGACACCGTCGACCAGCCAGCCGTACTGGCCATCACCCTCGACCTCAAAGCTCGCCGAGGAATTGCGGTCTTCGAGCGTAAACGCACCGCTGGCCGACGACACCATCAGCGCACCAACCAACACAGCGACCAGCCAAGCGCTTTGCCACGCGCAACAACCTACGCCTAGACGTGTACCCATTGCATTCCCTCCTCCAAACTCTTTGCCTGTCCGGAGCTTGGCGGCACGACGTTCGCCCGCGTAGAGCTCCCGAGAGGGGCGCTTTTCCCGGCCTGCCGACGCTGGGTTGGCCTCGGCAGAGGTGGCCTGATTCGCGCCTCTCCTCGTTTCCTGTCATACTCAGCCTACTCACCTATCCCTGGAATTGCAAGCTTTTTTTTGTGTTTACATGCCCCCGGAGCCACAATAGATGTGGTCTGTCAGTTCAATTCCTGTCTGCGGAGGCGCTGCGGCGTAGCCAATCCGCGTCTTGACAAGGACTTATAACTAAGTGCGGCACCCCATAATCAAGTGACGCAGTCCGCTACCGCCTCCTCCCACAGGCCCGGCGGCGACCCGTCGCCTGACTGGATTTCAAGCCCGGTGCCCGTTGCCAAAGTCTGTCGGCTGTCGGAGATCCTGGTTCTGGCTCTCGCTCGCCCGCGCGCCGGAGGTCGTCACGTCGAGCGCATATTTTCGTTTGTCGGCCGCTTGCCTTGTGCAGCTGGCGGCTAATAATGAAATAGAGGCCGGTGCGGGGGACCCCAGTTCGGTAACGAGGTCCGCCGGCCAAGTGCATATCGATGGCGGTATTCCTGTTCTCCCCCCGCTGTCACCAGTGTTGGATTGCCTGAGTACCGATCTGCCCGGCCGCCGAGGTGCGCTTTTCATCGGGCGATCGAGCATCCGCATGAGGACGCTACCGTGCACTGACGTGCACGTGCGAGCCTGCTGACCGGCTGGCACGTGCAGCCCCGCAAGGGACCGCCCGGCCGACGGGTCCGGTCGAACCGCGAGCAGGCGCACGCGGGGTATGGCCCTCAGAGGGATCCGGAATCGCTTTCCGGCAGGGGAGGAATCTGCGTCGCGGAGCCACGACCGTCGGAGCCGCGACCGTCGGAGCCGCGACCGTAAGGGAGCGGTTGTTGGGGGGGATAACCGCTCCTTCACGGTCGCGGCTCTGATGGCGCGGCTCTGATGGCGCGGCCCTGAGGACCCGGCTCTGAGGACGCGCAGTTCGGCAACCGTTGGTCAGGGCGTGCGTTGCACCTCGCGGTACAGGGTATCCCGCTCGACCGGGACTCCGCCGGCCTCATGGATCAGCTCGCGAATCCGGTTCACGGTCAGCTCCTGATGCGTGCCGCCGTTTTCGCCCTCGCGCCGGGTGATGTCGTAGTAGACCACCGTGCCGTCGAGGTCGTCCACGCCCCAGTTGAGGCTGACCTGGGCTAGTTTCGGGCTCTGCATGATCCAGAAAGCCTTGACGTGCGGCACGTTATCCAGCATCAGCCGACTGATGGCCAGTGTCTTGAGATCGTCAAGGCCGGTTGGACCGGGCAGATGAGCCAGTTCGCTCCCATCCGGGATAAACGAAAGCGGAATGATGCAGTTGAAGTGCGCCGGCCGATTCGCCAGCGAGGCGTCCTGGTGCTCGCGCAGCTTGATGAGATGCCGGATGCGCTCCTCGGGTGATTCGACGTGACCGTAGAGCATGGTGGCGTTACTGAAGACGCCCAGTTCGTGAGCGGTCCGATGCACGTCGAACCAACCCTCCTCGCCCACCTTGTTCTTGAACGCCTCGGCGTGGACGCGATCGTCGAAGATCTCGGCCCCACCGCCGGGCAGGCTGCCAAGACCCGCTGCCCGGAGGCGTTCGAGTACCTCGCGGATGGTCAACCGCGGGCGGGTGATCCTGGTGAAGTGAATGATCTCGATGGCGGTGAACGCTTTGATGTGCACATCCGGGCAGGCATCGCGAATCGCCCGGCACATGTCCTCGTAGTAAGCGAACGGCAGCCGGGGATGCAGACCGCCGACGATGTGCACTTCCGTCGCCCCCTGCTCGGCTGCCTGCCTGGCCCGGGCCGCGACCTCCTCGACACTCAGCTCGTACCCCCCCGCCTTCGGCCCAATCTCCGATGCCGAAATCTCAAGGGGGGTGTCCCCGCTGCCGGTTCGCCCTTCGCGCGGATACGGGCGATAGAAGGAACAGAAGCGGCAGCGCAGGACGCAGTAGTTCGTGTAGTTGATATGCCGGTTGACGTTGTAGTACACCCGCCGGCCATGCAATCGCTCACGTACCAGGTTGGCCAGTTCGCCGAGGCGGTGGACGTCGCGCGACCGGTACAGCCGCAGGCCATCCTCAAACTGCAACCGCTCACCAGCCTGTACCTTCACGACGACCTCGCGCACGAAAGGGTCCGAAGCCGTTTCCTGACCCTCCTCACCGGGGAGCGCGGCCATAAAAGGCTTCTGACCCCTTTTTTCAGCCGAGCGTTCGCACATACGCCAAGGCCTCCGCCAGCCCCTCCAGGGGGTCGTCCCGCCCGCTGACTTCAAAATCCATCACGAACCATCCCGGGTACGCCAACTGTCCGAGGCGCTCGATCAGCCGGGCGAGATTCACCTCGCCCTGTCCCATGGCGACCGGCCGGTAGCCCACGCAATCGCCCAGGTGGACACTCCCGACCAGATCGCTGAACTCCGCCAGCACCGCCAGCGGGTCCACCACCGACGCGTGGAACTGGGCCGCGTCCAGCAGCACCCCCACGTTGCGGGCCGGTGTGGCCGTCACCAGGTACCGCAGATCCTCCGGCTGCTCGATCCGGGT
>CAZEEJ010000096.1:0-19615 GCA_964511155.1 uncultured Planctomycetales bacterium
TGCGCAACGGAGTCAAAAGAACTAGGCGATGAAGATCGCTGCGTAAGGGAGCGGTACCCGCGAAAGCACTGCTCAAAGAGCAGTGGCACACGGCCTGGTTAGGCAGGCCTCTCCGTACCGCGACCGTCAGGGAGCGGCCCTTGCGCAGGAACGCCGCGCACACGAGGTCCGCTCCCTCACGGTCGCGGTACGGAATGGCTTCCACCAGGCGATGACATCACAGGTGGGGGCAGGCCAGCGATCCCTTCAATTCTCCATTCCCCATTCTCAATTCCCGCAGGTCAATCTTCGACCTGAATGACAGTCGTGTCGGGTTCCGGCGGGGCGAGGTCGGGTTCGCCGGCGATGTTGAGGAGCTTGAGCACGTCGCGTTCGACGATCTGGCGGAGCTGCTCGCGGGGGATGGTGGGCAGGGCCGTACCGTGGCAGAACTGGTTGATGCTGTAGAGGGCCTCGATGCAGGCGGCGGCGGTGGTGTAGGGGAAGTTGCTGCCGAACAGCAGGGCATCCATGACGCCGGCCTGGTAGGCGGACAAGAGGGCGTTGTAGGCCGTCCACTCGTGGTGCACCAGCCCGCTGATGTCCGCGAAGACGTTGCGGTGCTTGGCCAGCAGAGCGACGGTCTCCTCCATCCACGGGTAGCCGAGCTGCGAGATGATGATCTTGAGATCGGGGAACTCGCGGGCGACCTCGTCGACGAGGTACGGCCGGGCAAACTCCATCTTGGTGTTCTCGGAGGCCCGCACGTCCTGGTGGATGATGATGGGCATGTGCAGGCGGCTGGCCTCGGTGTAGACGCGCATGGCCGCCGAGTTGGCCGGGTGGAAGTCCTGGGCCGCCGGCCAGATGCTCACGCCGCGCATGCCCAGTTCGTTGTGCGCCCGGCGGAGCTCGTCGATGGCCTCCTTGGGCCGGGAGGGATCCACCCCCGCGAAGCCGACCAGCCGGTTCGGCTGCTGCCGCACGTAGCGGGCGACGTAGTCGTTGGGAACCTCGGCGTTGAGGTAGTAGCTCTGGAAGGCCAGGACGAAGGTGCAGTCGACCGGCTTGCTGGCGGCCAGGTGCTCGCGCGTGCCCGCCTGCGGGGGCATACCGCCCTTGTGCCGCGGCTGTCCATGCGACCAGAGCCCCGTCCCGCGTCCCAACTGCTCGACGGACTCCCAAATATGGGTATGGCAATCGACGATCATGGTGCCACGGTTGTAGCCGACGCCCCCCCGCGGGTCAAATCGCGCCCCGGCCGCTGTATCGTCCGCATCGGGAAGGCACAGTTGCCGTCAGGCATCGAGCCAGGTGACGCAGGCCGCCGACTCCAAACAAGTCCGTTGGTTGAGTGGTCATTCTCTGGAGATCGGCAGCATTCGCACGCGGGCGCTCGACTCGTCCACCGATATCAGGGCACCGCGGGAAAGTGAACCCGCGAAGCGATCAAGCACGTCCAGAAGCAGGCCCTGCGCATGCTCAGGGGTGATATCTTGAGCTCGGAGCTGAACGACACTCGGCGAATTCATCCGAGTCGCGGCAAGGATCGCACCGAAGTCGAGGTCGTGGGTGAAAAGCAGATGACCGTGGTCCCGAGCCCACGCCAGAATCTCTCGATCAGCCGCGATCGTCTCGCCGATGGCCGACCAGTGAACGGCTTCATGTCCGGCCTGCGAGAGCACCGGCACCCATGCCGGCGACAGGTTCATGTCGATCACGATCTTCATGCTGAGCCAAGTGGAACGTCAATTTCCTCGGCCCGCCAGGCGGCGTACGCGAGTGCCTGGTCGATATCCGCGGACTCCAGGTAAGGGTAGAGTTCGAGGATCTCATGCTTAGTCCGGCCTGCGGCCACCAGGCCGACAATGGTCCCCACGGTGACGCGCAGGCCTCGAACACAGGGCTTGCCCCCCATTCGTTCCGGATCGAAGGTAATACGGTCCAACGGCGTCATAGCCGCCCTCCATCGGTAAGCCCATCCTGCTCCGGTGATTGTATCCGATCGGCAGCATGAACCGCAAACCGATCACGCCCAAGTGCTCAGAGTCTCAGAGCTTCGTCCCGCGTCCCAACTGCTCGACGGACTCCCCAATATGGGTATGGCAATCGACGATCATGGTGCCACGGTTGTAGCCCCCCCGCGGGCCAAATCGCGCCCCGGTGGGTGCCTCGTGGCACAGGGTTGGGCACTTCCAACAATGCCGCGGACCGTGACCGGTTACCAGGTTCCATACTGATGGGCTGCCGATTCCGCGATCCTGCTCCGGTCAGTCCGCACAGGCTACGTCGCCGGGCTTATCTTCGCCGCTGTAGCATCCCTGGAAGATACCGAAGTCAATCTGGTCGACGTCATTGTCGAAGTCGAAGTCCTTACCCTCGCAACCGGGGGTCAGGGGAATGGCCGGGCCGGAGCCGCAAGGCTCGAACAGGGCGAGATCGGCACCGTCCACGTCGCCGTCGCCGTCGAAGTCGCCGGGGATGCCCGAGCACTGGACGCCGATCTCGCCGATGCCGAAGGTGCCCTCGTGATTGACCACGGCCCAGACGCGGTTGTTGACGACGTCGACGCCGTGGGCGCTCAGCTCGCCGTCGAGGTGCGCCCCACCGAGCGTCGCGACGAAATCATCGAAGGAGCCGGCGAAGAAGTTCGCGCCGGATCCGCCGTCGGTATTGCCGTTGATGGCGAGCTGCCAGTTGGAGGCTCCGGCGTTGTAGTAGAGCAGCCGCAGGTTGGCCTCGGTTATGACGCCGCACGTGGATCCGGGGTGATAGGTCATCTGAACCGCGTGGATGGGTATGGCCGAGCTGAAGTTCGTGAGCACCGCCTGCCCGATATGGCCCGTGGTGGTGCCCTCCTCACCGGACACCAACGCCATCGACATGTTGCCCGACACATAGGTGGTCCCGCCCACGATGGTCGCGGCGGTGGTAGTGCTGTTGACGCCGACGATGCCGGGGCCTACCGGATCGTCGGCCGCATAGCTGGCATTGTCGGAAAGCAGATCGAACAGGGTTCCCGAGAGCGACCATACCGCATCGGGCACCGGCTCGGCGCCGAAGACGAACACCTCAAAGTCGAAACCGGTGCCGATCGCATAGTAGGCCATCTGCAACGACGCGGTGAAGGTGCCGTTGTGCCCGCCCGAGAGGTAGCCGAACCGGTATAGGCTGGGATCGCCCTCGATGGCCTCGCCGGCCAGGGCCCGCCCATCGACATCGTATCCGGCGACGTTGAACGGTCCGACCGTGCTCGAGCCGGTCACCTTGACCGCAGCCCGAAATCCCCCGCCCGGCGCGGCGGCGTTCTCGAGCCTGACCTTCTGCCCGCTGTTGACATCCACCGGGCTGTTGAGCGTCAGGCTTGGGGGATCCAGCAGGCGGATGGCCAGCGTCACGTCGTTATCCGGATCGCCGGGTTCATTGTCGTTGATGACCCGGATGTCGCTGTGATAGAGGTCGCTGGCCCAGGACCGGTTGACGATGGCCAGGTCCGGGTTGTAGATCGTTTGACCTGAAGCGATGAAGTCACCGCTGACCTGGCCGCCGTCCGTGAGGGTGCCGCCGGGAAGCATTTGCGTGGAGTAGTTGGTATCGCTGTTCGTACCGTTGGTGACCTCGACACCGATGCCGTACGTTCCGATGCCGCGCAGAGCGGTGGCGGTAATGGTCGAGCCGGTCACGTCAAAGGCGCCGTTGTTGACGCTCGGGTAGACTTCGCCCGTGAGGATTCCACCGTCCAGATCGAGGTTGTCGATGGCGAACTCGGTCGTCCCTCCGAAGGTGGCGATCTCGTCCACATAGATATAGATGTAAGAGATGTCGATGAATTGTTCACCATCGACGTTGAAGTAGTCATCGTAGAGATCCCAGGTGCTGAGCGTGATGCGGCCGGCCTGTCCATCGACCCCGCCGAAGCCGGGGAAGGTCTCATCCAGAAACCACCCCACATCGGTCGCCCGGCCTTCGGAATCCTCGATGTAGAGGTACACCTCCTCGGGCGTGGCCCCGGGGGCGCCCGGCACCGCCCAGGCGAAATCGAACTCTACGATTTGCGGTATATAACCGTCGAAGAGAATGTCGACCGTGCCCCAGCCGCCATCTTTGGGATTTCCCCACACGGCTTCATCAGTGATACCCGAGGCGTTGCTGGCTACCTGGTAGTGATCATCGAAGAAGAGCCTGTTGCCGATGAAGTTATGAAACGAGACTCCGTCTGGCGTGTAGAACGAGTCGAAATCGTCTATGCCGGTGTTCTCGGCGGGCCAGTTAAAGCCATCGCCGAACGGGCCGGAGGTGAAGGTATAACTGACCTGCGCCATGGCCAGCGGTGCGAGGAAGAGAACCGGCAACACACCAGCAATGAACAGTCGACCGCCGTATCGCCTGCGTACCGCCGCTACCGTGACAGGCCCGCATCCGGGATGGGTAGTCCCGCCATTGATCGACACGTGCATCTTTCCATTCCTCCATATGGACCTTTGGAATATCCCCGCCGATCCGAGGCTTGGGCGGTCCGCGAAGAAGCCAACGCTTGCCGAAACACCTTGCCCACCCCCGCCGTCCATCGCCCTCAGTCCCATTCTAGCGCTGCCTCTGGCGTCTGACACCCTCTGGGCTCTTGGTGGGCTCTAGGCCCTTCCCAGACGCCAACCCGAGCGAAGGGCTTGCGGTGGCCGGCGCGCCGCGTATCCGGTCACTTGGCCTGGGTCGGGCAATCGCGCTACCTCTCGGGACACACTATCGGTCCGAACGGCACGCGCACCGGCATCGCCACACGCCGGAGGCCCCCTACCAAGGCCGGGGGGCATCCTTCGTTGAGGGACAGGTCTCATCCGTGTGCCACTGCTCGGTGAGCAGTGTTTTTCATGGGGAGGGACACTGCTTACAGAGCGGTGGCGCACGAGGGCGCATGCCCGCCCGCCGCTACGATCTGGCGGATGCACGCCCCAGGACCGAGGCAACTTGGTCGCTGTTCGTCACGGTGGGCGTCCGGCGGTAGAATGCCGGGCCGATGATGCGCTACCTCGTTCCCGTTATCGTGCTTGTCGGCGCGGCGCTGGCCGTGGTGATCGCCACGGGGGCCGGCCGGCGTGAGGCAGACTTCAGCTTCATCAGCCGGGGCAGCGTGCAGATCCTCGACCCGGCCCAGATGAGCTACATGCAGGACATCCAGGCGGCCCAGACGCTGTGGGAGGGGCTGACTCGGGTACACCCGCGGACCAGCGAGCCGATCGAGGGGGCCGCGTACCTGCCGCCGGAGATCAGCAAGGACGGCCGGCGGTACCTGTTCACGCTCCGGCCGGAGGCCCGCTGGTCCAACGGCGATGCGGTGACGGCGGGCGACTTCGTCCGCGGCTGGCGACGGGCGATCGAGCCCGGCACCGCCGACGTCTACGCGGAGTTGATCACCAACCACATTGTCGGGGCACGCGCGTACGCCGACTGGCGCACCGCCTGGGTCGAGGTCCTCGGCGTCATCCGTCTGCGGCAGCGGGCCGCGCCGATCAAGGCGGAGAGCCTGGCCAAAGCGCTGCGGGGCGCCGCGGGGCCGGTGCTGGCCCAGGCGGCCGGGCTGAACATCCCCGCCTTCCCGCCGCCGGTGCAGGACCCGTTCTGGCAGACTTGCGTCACCCTGCTGGAACAGGTGGACGTCGATTGGAAGGCGCTGGGTGATCGGCTGCTGGATGAGCACATCGCGGAGATGCAGGCGCGTTTTGCCGAGGTCGGGCTTCGCGTGCTGGACAGCCGCCGTCTGGAGGTGCGACTGGAGCGACCGACGCCGTACTTCCTGGATCTCACCGCGTTCTCGACCTACATGCCGATCCACGAAAGCATCGAACTGCTTCGCGAGCGCTACGAGGGGCGGCCTTTCAGCGATACGGGCATCTGGGCGTACGATCCGCAGTGGACCAAGCCGCGGCACCGGCAGAACGGCTACGCCGGGCTGGTCACCAACGGGCCGTACGTGCTGACCGACTGGGTGTTCAAGCAGAAGCTGCGGTACGAGGCCAACCCGTTCTATTGGGACCGGGCCCACGTTCGCTCGCAGGTCATCGAGTCGTTCGACATCGAGTATCAGAACGCGGGGTTCATGCTGTACGAGCAGGGCCTCGTGGACATGATGATGGACCTGACGATGGACTACACGCCGGAGTTGGTCCGCCAGACGCGCGACGGCCGCCGGGACGACATCCACGCGGTGCCGTCGTTCGGCACGTACTACCTCACGTTCAACTGCCGCCCGCTGCTCAACGACGGCCGACCCAACCCCGTCGCCGACGTGCGCGTTCGCCGGGCGTTGTCGCTGGCCCTGGACCGGCAGGCGATCGTGGACCACGTCGTGCGGCTGGACAACCCCGTGGCCACGACCTTCGTACCCGCGGGGCAGATTCCCGGCTACGCGAGCCCCGCGGGTTTGAGCTACGACCCCGAGCGGGCCCGCCGCGAACTCGCCGACGCGGGTTATCCCCAAGGTCGCGGATTACCGGTGGTCGAGTACCTGTACAACACCGGGTTCAATCAGGAGGCCATCGCCCAGGCGCTCAAACGCATGTGGGAGCGCGAACTGGGCATCCGCCTCGAGCTGATCGGCAAGGAGACCAAGGCCTACGCCGAAGACAAGGTCGAGCATCGCTTCACCATCTCCCGCGGCGGCTGGTTCGGCGATTACATGGACCCGACCACCTTCCTGGACCTCTACCAGTCGGAGAACGGGCACAACAGTGCCGGGTATGACGACCCGCGCTTCGATGCCCTGCTGGCCGAGGCCGCCCGCGAGCCTGATGAGCAGAAGCGCCTCGACCTCCTGACGCAGGCGGAGCGTCAAATGGTCGAGGAGGGTGTACCGGTCGCCCCGATCTTCGTGTACGTGATGGTCTACGCCTGGCGCCCGAACGTCGTCGGCGTCCACCCCAACCCGCGGGCCCAGTTCCCGACGCAGTATATCGGAGTTGGGCCAAGCGACGGCGAATGACGACCGGGGGAAGGCTTCCATGTTTCACCCCGAAGCGGATGGTTCGCGGAGTCTTCGAGCCTGAAGGGCTCGTTCCGTGAGCCCAGGCCAAAGGCCTGGGAACCGGATCATTCACCACGGCTCGGCCCTGTAGGGGCCGTTCATGTCGCCTCTCATCGCGTGCTTGCGAAGGCCTGCCCCCTCAAAGGGTTCTCGATGGGTGGCTTGAGCCCTTGGAGCCGTAACGGTATACGCATTGGGTAAACCCACACATTGAGAACCCCGCTGAAGCGGGCTGGACGCCATCGGGTGGGTCGCCTTGGACCCGGCATGAATGCCGGGCCTGGCGCGGGCGCGGCCACGGCAGCGGACGAAGCTACGATCGTGGATGAGGCCACGACACCGGGTGGCCCACCTCCTCGGGTCGTGGGGGAAGCGATTGAGTCGCCACGCGAAGGTTGGTCCATTCGTAGAAACCATCCGCGTGGCTTAGAGTGCGTCCTAAAACCCTGTAGCGGCGGCCCCCCGTGGCCGCCGGGCACCGGCGAGACGCCGGTGCCACACCGGTTTCAGGATGCACTCTTAATCGCTCCCCCGGGTCCGGAGGATCCGGGCCACCCGCCTCTGGTTACCCGGCCGTTCGGTTCTCCCGACTCGCTCGTTTGGGTGCCTCCGCCGACTCCATCGCGACCCCGGTGGGACACTGCAGCCCCAGACGGCGTGGAATCTCGGGAGGCATGGCGGGTACAATGCACGAGTGCCCCCGCGAACGGACTCGGTGACCGGAGCTTCGGGAGACGAGAACCGCCAGTGCCTTCCAGACTTGAACAGACCGATTGCCTCGACGCCGCCCTGGAAGCCGCCAAGCGACGTTTGCGCCTGGTGACGGTGGGCATGGCCGTGCTGGGCTGGACGGCGGCGGCGGTGACCTGGCTGCTGGTGTTCGTGGCCCTGGATCACGCTTTGCGCGAGGGCGTGCCGGAGCGTGCCCGGGCCGTCACCAGCGCGGCGCTCGTGGTGGCCAGCGGCGTATGGCTGGCCATGGCGGCGGTGCTGCCGGCGGTGCGTCGGGTGAACGACCTGTACGTGGCGCGGCTGATCGAACACGCCCATCCCGAGTTCCGCAATACACTGGTGGATGCGATTCAGCTCCGCGGGCGTGTGGACCTGCCGGGCTCGGTGGTGACCGCGGTGGTGGCCCGTGCGGCCGGCGAGGTGGCCGGGGTGAGCGCGCGGCGCTGTGTGCCGGGCCGAGGCCTGCGGCGTCTGGCCGTGGTGAACGCGGTCGTGCTGGGCATCTTCGGCGTGTACGTGCTGCTGGCCCCGAAACCCGTGGGGCCGAGCGTCCGGCGGGCCATCGGGCTGGCGGCCCCGGCACCCACCCGCACCCGGATCCTCGAGATCGGCCCAGCAGACGGCACCTCCGTACTCCGAGGTCAGGCGGTCACTTTCACCGCCCGCCTCGCGGGGCAACGGCCGCGGGAGACCCTCGTTCGCTTTCGGCCGGAGGACGAACCCGCGTGGCTGCCGGCCCAGCAACTGGCCCTTGTTCCTCCGGAGGGCTCGGGCCTGAGCGACCAGCCGTGGCAAGCCACCAAGGCCGGGCAGGACCTTCAGCAGCCGATTATCTGGCAAATCGTGGCCGGCGACGCCGTCAGCGAGGAGCGGCGGTTGGACGTGCGGCCCGTGCCCGGGATCGCGGACATGCGGGTGCGGTGCGAGTACCCCAGCTACACCGGGTTGGCCCCCACCACGCAGCCCGGGGGCGAGATCGACGTTGTGGCCGGCACGCGGGTCACGATCGAAGCGACGGCCAACGTACCGGCGTTCGGGCCCATGCTCATCCTCGGGCGACCGCCGGGCGACAAGCGGCAGGTCCTGGCGGAACCCGACCGTGAGCAGCCCGGGCGATTCATCGCGAAGCTGACGGTCACGGAAGACAGCAGCTACTGCCTCCAGTTCCGCGATGCACAAAAAACACAAAACCCCCATCCGATCTGGCACCCGATCCGAGCCCGTCCGGACCACGCGCCCGTGGTGCGTATTCACTCGCCCGAGCCCCACGTGGAAGTCGAACCAGCGGACAGCCTGAGGGTGACCGGGCGGGTGGAGGATGACTACGGGCTGACGCGCGTGCAGATGCAGTATCGGCTCGCCGGGCAACCGGAGACGCGGCAGCTTGGCTTCGACGATCCACCCCGCAACAGCGGACGCATGCTCGACCTGAACCGCACGATCCCCGTGCATGAATTGGCCGCCCGACCGGGAGATACGATCGAGTGGTGGGTCGCGGCCTGGGACAACCGGGAGGACCAGGCGGGCAGGCCGATTCATCAGCGCACCGATAGCGAGGTTCGTCGGGTAGTCGTTCGCGAACCCGCTGCCCCCACGGAGCCGCCGGTCCACTTGGCCGAGGACCAGCCTCTCGCCCCGCCGGAAGATCAGGAACGCGCATCAACGGCCGTGACCGACACCGCCCCCGCGGACGCGCTTGGCCTCGGCGAGCCTCCGCCGGAATTGGCCATGCTGGATGAGCCCTTGCCGTTGGCAGAGATAAATGAGCAGTCCGAATCCGGCGAAAGCGATGCACGCAAGCCCGAGCCGGCGGACCGGGCTGACCCAACCACTCCTCGGGAGTTCGCCCGGGCCCACGAACACGAACTGGCCACGCTGGCTCGATATCTCTCCACCGCAGACCAGCCCCCCACCGCCGAGCACGCCGTTGCCAGAGAGCTGGGTGAAGCGTCCTCTCCATCGGCCGACCAAGGGGAGGATCATGCCCAGGGCTCGGGTTCCGCGGTGCCCGAGCCGGCAACTGCACAGTCGCCTGTGCCGCGCGGCGGCGAAGACCCGAAGGACAAGTCGCCGGGCAATCCGCTCACGGAATGCGTGGACGCAGAGCCGGGCCGCCAACCGCGTCTCGCCATGCGCGAACGGGAGGAGGAGTGTGCCGTGCCCGCCGAGGGCCAGGTCGCCCGGGAAGGCACCGGCTCACCGGCACCGGCTACCACGGCCGGCTCGGGCAAGATCGGCGAGCCGCAACCCGGCAAACCCGAGGAACACGCCAGCGACGAACCCGGCCTACCGGCTTCGTCCGGCGCGAGTGACACGCCCAAAACGGCTCACGCCGCCGCGGGAGACAAGGCCGCTCCGGCCGGCGCATCGGCCGCGCCCCCGGCCGATGCTGCGGGTTCCTCTGCCGAGCAGTCCGACTCGCCTGCCGAGCAAGCGGATCTCCCTGCCGAGCAGTCCGACTCGCCGGTCGAGCAAGCGAGTCCCCCTGCCGAGCAGACAAGCACGCCCGGCCCCGCGGCAGAGGGACAGTCCGCCGGGTCAGCCACAGACGATCAGAGTCAGCAGCCCGGCGAGACCTCCAGCGAGTCAGCGGCCGCGCAACCGAAATCTCCCGACGCCGAGCCGGAGGCTCCGCAAGAGGGCGCGCGCGGTGCCACAGGAGGGGGCGGAGCGCCCTCGCGGCACGGGCAAGATGATGCGCCGGAGCTCCCCCCGCCGGCGGCTCCGCCTCCGGAGGCCTCACCGCCCGAGCGTCCTTCGCCATCGACGGACGACACGGTGACCGCTCCCGGCCAAGTCGCGGAAGTGATGGACGCGCTCGAGCGGCGATTGCGGCAGGATGACCTCGACCCCGCGATGCTGGATGCACTGGACTGGGATCTGCCGCGGGCAAGGCAGTTCGTTGAGGAGTACCGCCGCGTCACGGAGGGTTTACAGGCTCAGTTGCCCCACACGGCCGTGCCCGCGGAGAGGGTGCTGTTGCCCCTCCGGTCACCATCCGGTACCGATCAGACGACCGACCCATCCGAGGTCCTTCGGGCGGCCGGCCCCGCCGAGGCCGGGACCGGCGGCCACGCCGACACCGCTATGCCTCCCGACGCCACCAGCGACCTGCTGCAGGCTCACCGCCAGCGGGTCCTGCCGCACCACCAGGATCTGCTCGACGCCTATTACCGCAGCGTCAGCAGCCAACCCGCAGACCGGTGAAGGCGCGCTCAAACGTTGAGGTATATTCCACAGATCGAAGCATACGCGTTACGGGCAGGCGGCGCCGGCCGATGTATTGAGGCTGTTGCGGACGGCAACCAAGTCGAGGATGTTGAGCTGGCCGTCCGTGTTCACATCCGCCCGGAAGTTGACGGCGGTAACGGCCTGGTTCAAGCCGTTGCGGACTTGCACCAGGTCGAGGATATTGACCGTCCCATCGCCGTTCACGTCACCCTGCAGGACCGCGAAACACAGCATGTCCAGCACCGTCTGATTGGCGACGTAAGCATTTTCCAGGCCCGGGAAGGCGGCGAGCATACCACCGTTGGTCGCACCGGCCAAGTCCATCGTCAATTCGTTGTTTTGGATGGCCACGCCGGTAACCCAACCGTTGGTCACGATCACGTCGCTGGTATCCAGGCCGCCAACCCCCGCGACCGGCTGGTCAAACGTAACCACCAGACGGCTGGGTCCGCCGCTGCGCCCTTCGATCGCCTCGGCGTGCCCGCCAATGCCCGTCAGCAGATCCACATCATACTCATGGGCAAGCTGATGCGTCCGGCGCGACACCGCCGCGATGATCGTCGGCCGCTCACAGGCATCACCGATCTGGTTGCCGTTCGTGTCGGCCTGGCCCGGGTTATGCACGTACGGACAGTTATCGCAGTCATCGATCACACCATCGCCGTCCGTATCGGAGTCACACTCATCCGGAGTGTCGTTGTTGTTGCAGTCGTTGTCCGCCAACTCGCATTCGTCCGGGATGTCGGTGTCGTTGCAGTCCTGGCTGGTCCCGTTGGCGATGTCCAGGGCGTCGTTGATCCCGTTGTTGTTGCAGTCCGGCCACGTGGGCACGACCAGATCCATGAGGATGGGCAGATGATCGGCGGTATTGGTGGGCGTGGTATCGTTGGCCTGGAGCCCGGTCGCCGCCAGCGCCGATCCGGTCATGTTCCGGGTGTTGAGCACCAGGCCGGCCGCCACGGAGGCAACGCTGTCCGTGTAGATGAACCGATCCAGGCGATCGGTGGGATTGGTGCGGTCGCTCCGCCAGGTGTTGGCGTTACCGGTAAACGGGTCCTCCGGCATGACATCGGTCATGTTCGAGTTGTCCCAGTCGCCCTTGACGTCCGGGCCGAACGTCGCGTTGTCCTGGATATCGCCGGTGAGGAGCGTGATCTCCGGCTGGGGTCCGGTGACGAAGTTGAAATCACCCAGCACCACCATGGGCGTGTTAAGGGCCAGGGTGACCAGCCCGCCAGGTTGACGGGCTACCCCCAGCCAGGCCGCAATGGCATCCGCGCTCCGTTGACGATCCGCCACGTCGCTCGAGGTCCCGCAACATTTGAGATGCACGCCCAGCAGGTACAGGTCGGTCTGGTAGCGTTCGTTGGGCAGGTCGGCCAGGGCGATGGCGACCCCACGGGTCCCCGCCGCCGGAACCGTGTCCGTCCGTCGCAGGTTCAACGGGAAGCGTGCCGCCACCACCACTCTGCTCCCCTCGGCCATCCCCAAGTGCACCTGCCAAGTGCCCTCGCTGAACGGCAGCACACTCTGCAGACGCGAGGCGATCTGCCCGATGGTGAGCGAAGACACCATCTCCTGGAAACAGATGATGTCAGGATTCAGTGCGGTTAGAACCCGGTTGAACGCCGCGTCTTTGGACGGCTCGGCCATGAATTGCAGAAGCGTATTGTAGCTGACGATCCTGACGTGGGCGGGATGTATCTTGGAGAAATCCCCTGCGGTGGGGTTCCAGGCCCAGGCGGCCGGGCCCACCAGCAACGAGGTTGCGCCGATCAGCACCGCGGCAAGCGTGAACCGGCCGACCCGCGCGCCCGGGACGCGACGGTAGCGGTCGCCCCGCGTGGCGACCGGCGAACAGACGCGCCCCGTGACGAATGGCGAACACCGACCGGTTCGCGCGGATGCGAGGTGCAACCTTGCGGTTTCGCTCGCCCTCGCCGACCGCTCGTGAACCTGCATGCGCATGATCTCCACCCCTGGGGGTGCCCCACCATCCCGAAGTCGCACCGGCAAGCCCTGTCCGCGTGCGTACTCACGCCGCCAGACACCGGCGCCCCGCCATTCCTGGAATACAATGGCCCCGCGGCCTCCACGCTCTATTATCTGTCAGGCAGGCGGTTAAATCAAGGCTGCAAGACAACTTCCGCTCCATCCAAGCGCTACCTCTCCCCGCCAACCCTTTAGCCTTCAGCCTTTAGCCCCCCCCATGACAGGATTCGGCGGCCGGCACCGTCTGTTAAGATAATAGTACCATGCGTGAGCACCAGGCCCGATCCAGCAGCCCCGCGGCAGCCGACTTCGACCCGGAGATCCCGGTCATCGAGGCCATTCGGCTGGGGGACGCTTACGCCCTGTCGGAGTTCATCCGGCGGCAGAGCCGCTGGGTGCGAGGGGTGATTTTCGCCGCCTGCGGGCGGATGGACGACGTGGACGACGTGGCTCAGCAGGTGTGGCTGCAGGTCTGGCGGGAGGCGCCGCGGCTGGCGGAGCCGGCCCGCTGGCGGGCTTGGCTGTACCGCGTGGCCCGGAACGCCGCCGTGGACGCCACACGGACCCGGCGACGACAGCGAACGCTGGTTGAGACGGTGACAGAGACCGGCCACCCGTCGCACCGCCAGGCGCCGTCGCCGGAGACCATCGCGGTCCGGCAGGAGGAGCAGGCGGCCGTGCTGACGGCCATCGCCCAGCTGCCCCCGCTGTACCGTGAGCCCTTCGTGCTGCGGCACCTGGAGAACTGGAGCTACGAGGAGATCGGCAACCTGCTGGGTCTGCCGGTGGATACGGTCGAGACACGGCTGGTGCGTGCGAGGAGACGATTGCGGGAGACGCTCAGCGGGAAAAACACGGGGTCGTGATGGACGAACGAACGGAACAACTCATCAACCGCAAGCTGGACGGCGAGCTGACCGACGCCGAGGCATTGGACCTCGACAAGCGGCTCATCAAGTCGCCGGAGGCCCGCGCCCTGCTTGCCGAGTTGGAACGCAACGACGCGCTCGCCTGTCGGGCGCTGCGGGACGCCTTGGCGACTGGTGGCTGTGAATGGGCGGAGGCCCACGCCCTACCCGCTCAATCCAAGGCCCGTCGCTGGTCGTGGAGCCGAGCGATCATGGCGGTGGCGGCTTGCACCGCCCTCGTCGTGGGTCTGAGCGAGCTGGTGCGTGAACGCGGCCCACAAACACAGGATTCCGGCGGGGTATCGAGGATGTTGGTCGAAGCGCCCGCCCCATCCGTGCCCGCCGGGGAAAACTGGACGATGGATACCCCGCTGCCGGCGGACCTCTTGGACTCATCCCTGGCGGGCCCCCGCCACGTCTTCGGCGTGGTCGATGACGAAACAGAGAGCGTGTACCTGCTCGAGATCCGTCAGCCGCCGTTGAAGGTCGTACCGGTCAGCGTGACGTATTGAGAGTTCAGAATGGAGAATTGAGAGTCGAGAATTCAGAATCGAGAATCGAGAGCTGAGAAGTGAGAAGTGAGAAGTGAGAAAGCGGGATCCAGCGCGGTCGCAATGAAGCCGGCGCCCGTAGCGAAGCCTGCGGCCGTACGAAGCCGGCGGTCGGACTGAGGCCTGCGGTCTTCGAGCCTGAAAGGCTCGTTCCATCAGCCCAGGCCGAAGGCCTGGGGACCAAGGCACGCGGCGCAAACCGGCCCTGAAAGGGCCGTTCAGGTTATCGGAGCACAACGCCGCACTCCGATTCAGGAGAGTGAACCATGAGAACCATCCTGTCATTGACCATTGCGAGCCTGATTACCTGCCTGCTCGCAAGTCCTCTGGCCTTTGGCCTTCAGCCTTCAGCCTTGAGCCTTCAGCCTTTCGCCCTTGGCCTTCCGCCTTCGGCCTCCCCGCCGACCTGGGTGGGCATCCAACTGGAACCGGTACCCCCCCCGTTGGCCAGCCAGCTCAAGCTGAGCGAGGGCCTGATGGTGCGGAACGTGTTCGTCGATAGTCCCGGCGACAAGGCCGGATTGCGCCAGTACGACGTACTGGTGGAAGCGGACGGGATGGCGATCCGTAGCGACGTGCATGCTTTCGCCCGGGCGGTGCAGGGCAAGAGCGCGGGGGACTCGCTGACCCTGGTCCTCTACCGCGAGGGGCAGAGGATGGAAGCCGAGGTGCGCTTGGAGACCCAACCGCACGACTGGGCGGCACGGGGACTCAAGTACGAGGAGCCTCCCCTGGGCGTTCCCGGGCTGCATGGACGAATCCTGCGACGAGGGCCCGACGGTTGGCGGATGGAGGACCTCGGCCCGTTGCCTCCGGGGGGTGGTTGGTCCGGGCGACTGCAGGAATATGTGGATCAGCTATTTACCGAGGGCCAGGACGAACCGACCGAGTGCCGCCGGGTCCACAAGGACGGAAGCGTGTTGCGGATCATTCTCAACCCGGACGGCACGGTCGTCGTCAAGCGGTATCAGGATCAGGACGGCGAGCGCTCGGCCGAGGTGAAAACCTACGGCAACGTCGAGGAACTCAAGGCAGACGATCCCGAGGCCCACCGATTGCTGGAGTCCTCGCGGAAGGAACGGGAGATCCTCCGTCGGCCAGGCTCACAGGGTCGGTGGACTTGGCCCCCGAAGCTCCCCAAACCCGGGGACAGCGGCAGTTGGGACGAGTTGGACAAGTCGCTCGATGAATGGCGCGAGCAGATCGACGAGTTCCGCAAACAGACGAGGAAGTGGCGAGCCGAGGCGGAGGAAGCCATCCGCGAAGGGCGATGGGACGAGCGTTGGCGTGAGTGGTACGACCGGTTCTTCCAGGGACCGCTCGGGGAGTCCAGTCTGCCGGAGCCCCCTGCATCCTCGGGCCCGCCCGCGGCCGAAGACTCGACCGTACAGCCGGAGGGCGGGGCTGCCGTTGATCCGCCGGTACGCTTCGAGACCCACCCCGACGGCCGCATCACCGTCCACCTGCGCCAAGGCGACGCGGAACTCAGCCAGACCTACGAGTCCGAGGACCAGTTCCGGCAGGCCGCCCCGCAACTGCACGAGTCCTACCGCCGCCTGCGCGAAACCCTCCTCCGGTGAGTCGTGCACCTTGTCCGTAAAGGACCAAGTCAACTTGTTGACGCCAGGACCAAGTCAACTTGTTGATGTTAGGACCGAGTCAGCTTGTTGATGGAGGACCGAGTCAACTTGTTGATGGATTCCCCATCACTCCTGGTCTACGAACACCTCCAGACCCAAGCCATGGCGGACGCGAGGGGAAGGACATGCCGGTTTCGCCATGGGTCGCATCCTTCTTTTTCGCAGTTTGGCGTCTCTGCGTTACCAACTCTTCTTGTGACTATGCACACTTCCGCGGGAGTCAACTGCTGTGAACGATTACCCGTAACCGCTCACGGGGGTTGAACTGGGATGGGACAGTCATTCTCGCGCCAACGCCAACGGCGTTGAATAACTCAGCCCAGGGTCGCGCAGCGCACCCTGGGTGGTGAGACCAACCATGATCCTGCAAACCCTGAAAGGGTTTCATAACCGTTCACAAGTCGAACCACGAAGGCGCAGCGCGAACTTCGCCCGTGACCCAAGGAGTGGCGAACCGCCCGGCTCGCGCCAAAGAGAGCACCATGGAGGCACTGAGGACACCGGGAAGGCCCGGTTCCTTCCTTCTCCGTGCGCTCCGTGTCTTTGTGGTGAGTCCTCCGGGCCACGGAGAACCTTCGCGGCTGGAGAAGCATTGTGACGCTTGTGTCATAAAGGCACCAAGGCGGATGCTCGGCACGAATCGGGCGGGCGACTGATTGACCAGGCTACATTCTTTGTACCACTAACAGTCGATTTCTTCGCGCCGTGCGAAGATTATTCTCATGCGGCCTCCGCGAGTTTTTTCGTATCTGCTGTTCTGGCCGCGAGTAATGCCGTAACGGCCGCTTGTCCGTTCTTGCTGAGGATGTAGCGATGCGTCTTGGGAACTTTCCGGATCAGGCCGTGAGCCCGAAGCATCCGCAGCCTTCGGGTGACCGCTGCCGCTTGGGTTTTTTGTTGCTTTGGGGTGGCCTGCTTCGCTCCATACAGCAGGACGCGAATGTCTCGATTGCGAAACCCATTCAGCAGGAACTCGCCCCGGTTCACCGCCTCCAACAGTTGGGCGTCCTCGGCGGCCAGAGGGTTGAGCGCCCGAACCGATCGTCCTTTCCAGCGAACCCGGCGACACAGCGACGCGGTCAACTCTCCCAGCGGTATGGTCTGCTCCAGCCCTGCCATCGATTCCAGGTAACGCGCATTCGCGGCCTGAGACACTTCCGCCCGACGCCGCGTGTCCACTACGCCCCGGCGAAGGCACTGCCATCGCGGAGGATCCTCCGGGCGTCCCTCTGTCTTGCGGTACACCTTGAAGTCGTCAGGATTGTTGATGGTCGTTTCGACGCGAAGCACCGATCCCTGCTTGTCGTACATCTTTACCGAATTCCCGTTGACCTGATGCTTGACCCGCATCCCCTCCGGACGGCGGCGAAGATCACTGACCACCTCGCCATTAAAGTTCGCCCGAATCCCCACGGCCGGCACCCGGTGCCCCAGGAAACGCATCACCTCCCGACTGCCGAGGTTCTGCATGGCATGCCGGATCAGACCGGGATAGAGTCCGGCCAGGTCGCCCGAACGGCGGAACATGATGTCCGTAGCCCACTCGCTCTGATCCACCGACCAGTAGTAGGGAGTCTCCGCAAACATCTCCGCGTGCATGGGATGGACCTGGCTTACGATCCCGTCCAGGAAGTGGGGCCAGTTCATGCGCAATTGAAGGTCCATCCGCCGCTGGGCACGTCGGGCGTCGGCCAGATGCACGAAACAGTTTTCCCGCCGAATGTACCCCAGACCCAGGCGGTCCAGATCTCTGGCCAGCCACTCGCGGCCATTGAGGCAGACGTGAACGCCGAAGGGAAACCAGCTCTGCAGCCGCAGGTGCATGAAGCCCACCCCAGGATGCCGCAGGTAGAAGTAGTAGTGCAGACACTTGCGATAGGCTCGCGTGAGTTCCAGGCGCCGGGTCTTCGCGTCGCGGTACAATCCAAAAGTCCAGCAGGGCTCCACACAACTCAGAACGCAAATCAGGCCCTCCTGGATGCCGTCCCGGTCCGCGATGCGTCTGGCTTGCTCCTCCTTGCTGGCCGAACTGCTGGCCAGATACTTCAGGGGACGGCCCGCGGCCTCAGTCAACTGGCGCGTGGCCTCCTTCAGCCGGCCGGTCACGCTCTGCACAAAACTGTCGAAATGTTTCAGCAGTACGCCCATCTTGTTCAGGTACTTCCCCATGCCGTCGCCGTAATTCAGCCAACGCATGGTGCCCCGGAAACGCAGCCGGTCAAAACCGCTGAGCGTCCCCGTGACAGAATCCCGGTGACGTTGTACAAAAGAGTCCATCGCATTGCTCCTTCAGTAAGGGGTCCTTGTCAGAAACACTTTATCTCAGGGAGCAGTGCGATTACTACTCTCGTTGGGTTGCGGGCGAAGCCCGCGCTATGCCTTTGTGTCTTGGTGGTTCGACTCGTGAACGGTTGCGATTACCCTGACCTTAACCATGATCGGCATTGGAGTCGATAGAAAAGTAGAATGTCCCCTTTTAGACTTTTAGCCCCTTCTGGACGCCTTCCACGGCCTAGCAACGCCCAGCCTGCAAGCAGCATCAATGTTGCTGGCTCCGGAGCTGCATGGATATTGTCGATTCCGAGGGTGCCCACCACCGGAGTAAACTCATTCGATGGGGGGCCCACTTGATGGCGCAAGAAGACCGCGTCAACATTCATTAGCGCACCCTGCAAGTCACCACTACCGGTACCAAGCCAAGTCAACTCCGATGAGGCCAAGCCGAAGGTGACACGTTGCCATAGTGTGCCAGGCTGAAGAACGCGAGCCTGCGTAGAGGCGAAAAGACTTCCTCCCCCCGGTCCGGATGCATCATAGATGATCAGCCTGATCGAAAGCTCGCTGGTCCCCTGGTTGATGAGATCCATCTCCAGTGAAGTCACGCCGGCAGAAATGTAGTCTCCGCTCCACTGCGATCTGTTCGTTGCGTTCAGCGCTTCAGTTGGCGGAGTAGCTACGACTCGTAGGTATGCGTCCCCGGCCCCGGCGGGGCCGCCATCGGGGACAACACCCCCGCCGCTCCAAAAGTGGTCGGGGCCTGAGAACGTCTCCACCTGCCCGAGCGTGATGGCGTAGGCGGGGGCACTTGATGCCCCGATCACAACAGCTATCGCACAGATAAAACGAAACATGGCGTCTTCTCCTTTGACCGTGTCACGCATCCGCGAACGTGACGTGCTACGCCAACTTGCCCGTGCCCGCCACTCAGTGCCACGGGTTGGCCGAAACGCCCACATCAGGGCTGGCCGGGCTTCGCTCACTTGTCGGCCTCTGCCCTCCGATGCCCCACCCATCAGCGACCACAGCCAGCCCACCGAGACAGGGGGGCCGGCCGCTACGGCTGGGGCTGGGGCTGGGGCTATCCTTCACCCGGACCCGGTCGCCACGGCTCGGCTGAGCTCGCCGAAGTCGGGGGGCGACCGCTACGGCTGGGCCTCACCCGGAGCCGGTCGCCACGGGGGGACGACCGCTACAGCCTGTCGATCCCGGCGGGGTTGCCTGCGCCCCGCTTACCCAAGCTCAACGCGGCAGCGTCCTTCCTCCCATGTTCCCAATCTTCACCTC
>CAZEEJ010000097.1:0-10505 GCA_964511155.1 uncultured Planctomycetales bacterium
CGGGTCGGAGTACCGACCCATGCCACCCATCACGCGTTCGATCATCGTGAGCCGGTCGGCCCGTCTCTTATCGGCGTTCACACGTCACGGCGAAGCCAAGCGGAGCCGGATCGGCGTCCACTCGTCACGGCGAAGCCAAGCGGAGCCGGATCGGCGGTTCCGCATTCCATGGGTGCCGGGCAAGGCCCGCGCTGTGTCTTCGTGGTAGACCCCCGGCGGATGCCGGCTAGGGTTTTCCCTATCCCGCACAGGCCCCGGAAAGCCTTGACGCCGCACCTACTGACGGTATATGCTGGCAGTGGAGAGTGGCCGGATCTTGCAGCGGGGAAGGGTGTATTCTGCCGACGGAAGGAGATCAGGCCATGCATGCCCCTGCGCACCTCAAAGCGACCGTGGCACGCCGCGAAGTGAGCCGATGGAACGAGCGATGGTCACCGGCCGGCCTGCTGGCAGCGCTGGCCCTGACGCTATTCGCCGGCCCGGCGCACGGCCAATGGTCGCCCCTCCCGCCCCTTGCCGCCCCGCCAACGACCATGGACTGGCCCGCCGACGCTCCATCAGCCAGCGCCGAACCCTACGGCGTCTGGGCCACCGGCAGCAACAGCTACGGACAGTTGGGACGCGGCCCCACCTGGTCACCCCAACCGAGCTTGATGAACGATGCGGTCGCCGTCGCCGCGGGCTGGCAGCATAGCGTGGCCCTCAAGTCGGATGGCACGGTCTGGGCATGGGGATGGAACGCACTTTATCAGTTGGGCGACGGGACGACCACCACCCGATCCACGCCGACACAAGTCGCGGCCTTGACTGAGGTGGTGGCCATCGGCGCCGGCACCTACCACAACGTGGCGATGAAGTCAGATGGCACCGTCTGGGCCTGGGGGAACAACGAATCTGGCGAGTTGGGCGACGGGAGCACTGATGTCCGAACTGTACCGGTACAAGTGGCGGGCCTCAGCGAGGTGATCGCCGTCGGCGCCGGCGTATCGTACAGTTTGGCACTCAAGACCGATGGTACGCTCTGGGCTTGGGGAAGTAACCGTTTCGGTCAATTGGGTGACGGGACGACCACCACCCGAACCACGCCTGTGCGGGTACTGGCGCTGGACGGTGTGACTACCGTGTCGGGCGGCCCCGGTCATAGTTTGGCGGTGAAGGCAGACGGGACTGTCTGGGCGTGGGGGTACAACGGTCAAGGCCAGTTGGGTGATGGGACAACCACTCACCGCTCTACGCCCGTGCAGGTTCTGGATCTCGTCGATGTGACCGCTGTAGACGCCGGCGACACACACAGCTTGGCCATCACGGCGGACGGCGCGGTCTGGGCCTGGGGCTTAAACAACTACGGCCAGTTGGGTGACGGCACCAACCAGCATCGCCTCATCCCCGCGGTAGTCGCGGAATTGACCGAGGTGGTGGCCATAGCTGGTGGCGGCAGCCACAGCCTGGCGGTTAAGGCAGACGGCACCGTCTGGGCCTGGGGAGCTAGCTTGGCCGGCCAACTGGGCACTGGGCCAGGCGTTCCTTCGCGGAGGCCAGCCCAGGCGCTGGGCCTGGACCACGTCGTCACCGTGAGCGCCGGTCACGAGCACAGTCTGGCACTTCGCTCCGACGGTACGGTGTGGAGCTGGGGACGCAACTTCCTCGGTCAGCTAGGGAATGGAACCTTCGGCAATCTGCCGTCGTTCGTGATGACGCCGCTCTCTGTCCCCTCGCTGACTGAGCAAGTGGCGGTCGCGGCCGGCGTTTCGCACACTCTCGCGATCAGCGAGGACGGCACGGTCTGGGCATGGGGGAACAATGCCCAAGGCCAGTTGGGCGACAGTCCCTCGGGCACGCGCTACGTGCCCGGTCCGGTACCCGGCCTCGACGAGGCCAGAGCGGTGTCTGCGAGTTTATACCACAGCCTGGTGCTCACCGCGGACGGCCGGGTGTGGGTGTTCGGCGATGACCACTTCGAGCCGGCGCTGGTGCCGGGGTTGAGCGACGTGGTGGGCATCGGCGCGGGCGTGTTGCACAGTGTGGCCCTGACCGCGGACGGCACGGTCTGGACTTTCGGTTTGACCGCGGACACGTTGCCGGTGCCGGTCGCGGGGCTGCCGGAGATCACCGCCATTGCCGCGGGCGGGCATTTCACGCTGGCCCGTGCCGTCGACGGCAGGGTCTGGGCCTGGGGCGAAAACCGCAATGGCCAGTTGGGCGACGGCACGACCAGCTTTCGCGCGGCCCCGGTGCAGGTCGTGGGCCTGGGCGACGTGGTCCGTATCGCGGCGGGCGTCTGGCATAGCCTGGCCATCACGGCGGACGGCTCGGTCTGGACCTGGGGTTTGAACCAGTACGGCGGCCTGGGGGATGGAACGACCGAAAGCCGCCTGCTGCCGACCCAGGTCGCGGGCTTGACCGAGGTGGTGGCCATCGCTGGCGGCAGCTACCACAGCCTGGCGGTCAAGGCGGACGGCACGGCCTGGGGCTGGGGCTGGAACGGCTCCGGCCAGTTGGGCGATGGAACCCAGATCGACCGCCTCACGCCCGTGCAGATCACGGCCCTGTGTGAAGTCGTGGCCGTTGCCGCCGGCGACCAGCACAGCCTCTTCGTGAGAAGCCCCTTTCCGCTCCCTCCCCCGCCGGTCATCCGAACCGCCGTCTCACGCTTCGCACACGGGCGGAGCGGAACATTGTTCGATTATGACCTGCTCGCCCCGAACGCCGTCGAATGCCGAGGAACCTTCCAGGTCATCCTGGCAACAACCCTCGATGAACCGATCGGCTCCCGGCCGGCCGATACGCGATGGCCTCTGGACCCTCAACTCACGCTGATCGTGACCTTCGATGAACCGATCCAGTGCCAGGCCGCTTCCGACAGCGAGTGCGTCACCACGTCCACCGGCACCGTATGGTCGGCCGCCGTCGAGGAGGACACATTGACGGTCCAGCTTAGCTCCATCGCGCATGGCAGCATCGTCACCCTCGCGTTCCCCAACCTGGCCTATGCCGAGGATACCCGTGCGCTGGTGACCGATACGCTCTGCTTTGGCGTGCTGCGCGGCGACGTGAATGCCGACGGCGTGGTGAACGTGCTGGATCTCGTGGCGGTCCGCAATGTGCTCAACCAGCCACTCTCCGCCGACAACTTCCGCGCGGACGTTGACGCCGGTGGCAGCATCAATCTCAACGATCTGGTGATGGTCCGCAGCGGCCTGAACACCGCTCTTTCTGATTCCTGTCCATAAGCGGTGAGCGGTCACCCATCGAACCGCCAAGTGGCAATCATCGTCAGCCCACCCATCGCGTTGCGATGGATGGGCCACCCGCCCAAGCGGTTACGGCCTTGGCGGGCGCTGTCGGGCTCACCGCCGACGGCGGCGCGGCAGGAGGGTCAGTGCCGCAACGGTCAGCATCACTGACTGGGCGAGGCCGGCCCCGCAGAAGGCAGGGGGCGGCGGCGTCACGGGCGGCTCGCACGCATCACCCACCCCGTCACCGTCCGTGTCCTCCTGGTCCGGGTTGGCCACGGCCGGGCAGTTGTCGTTGCAGTCGGGCACGCCGTCGCCGTCGGTATCGGTATCGGTATCGGGTACGCCGCAGTCGCAGAGGCCGGGCTCGGTCTTATCGGGATCGTCCGGGCACGCATCGCAGGCGTCGCCTGTGCCGTCGCCGTCGGAGTCCTCCTGGTCCGGGTTGGCCACGTCCGGGCAGTTGTCGCAATCGTCGATGACTCCGTCGCCATCGGTATCAGCCTCACACTCGTCGGGGATGCCATTCTCGTTGCAGTCCTCGCTGGTGCCGTCCGCAATGTCGTCGGCGTCGGGCACGTCGTTGTCGTTGCAGTCCGAAAGCCCGTTTCCCTGAAGATTGGCCGTGTAGGGGCTGGCGTTGTTGACGATCTCCAGGGAAGCGGTGCGCGGCCCGTCAGCCGCGGGCGAGAAGTTAAGATCTCCCGTCACGATTCCTCCCGGCCCCACGCTGGCATTCAGCAGGCTGGTTGAGAAATCGGCCGCGTCGGTTCCGGCGAGGTTGATGGCCGTGACCTCAAGCTGGGCGTTCCCGGTGTTTCGGATCTGCAGCGTTACGGTGCGGGTTGCACCGACCGCGAGGTCACCGAAATCGAAGTCGCCGTCGTTTTCCACGAGGACATCGTCGATGCGCACTTCGATCACCGGTGCGGCCGTGCCCGTGCCGCTGAGGACGCAAGCGAAGTTCGGCCGCGTCGGGTCGTTGTTCGGGATGGTCAGCACGGCCGCGCGTTGTCCGGCAGCGGCAGGCAGGAAACCAATGGCCATCAAGCGGCTGGTGCCCGGCTCAACCGTTGGCAACCCGACCAGGGTGAAGCCGTAATCGTCCGCCGCCGGGCCCTGAATGGTGATGGATCCGAGTTCGAGCGTTCCCGGACCACCGTTGACGATGGTCAGGGTCTTGTTGCTCGACTCTCCGACCTCCACGGTGCCGAAGGGTACCGTATCGCCGTCGTTGATCTCCACGTCTTCCGCCACGTCGAACACGGACATCGCGGGCGGGTCCGCGGTCGGTTCGATCGCCACGTTGCTGATGCGCAGCCGGTAGCGCTGCACGTCGTTGATTCCGTCGGTGGAGTACACCTCGGCGACCATGAAGCCGGCCAGCGTATAGGGGATGGGCGGGTGGTATTCGGCTTCGCCGGCCCCGTTGAAATCAATCTGGGCGAGGAGGGCAAACGTGTTGTCCGCGGCGGAGACCCGCCGATGCAATCGCACTCCCAGATTGCGGACCGCCTTGGCATCGACCGCACTGATCGTCCCGCCCTCTGGACCCTGGTCATAGGCTGTACCGACCGGCTCGACGCGGATGGCGATGGGTATGTTGGCAAACGCGGTGAAGCTGTAGAAGTCCTCTGAATTCGCACGCTCCAATGAGGCCTCCGCCACGGTCAGTAACTGTTCCCCGCCAGTGGCCGGATCGCGCAGCGGACCGCCCAGGAAAGGCGCGTTGGCGAGGGTGTCGTTCGACTCGAACCGGTCGCCATACAGGAACGTCAGGCCGCGAATGTCGTCCTCCTGAGGGCCGTCGATGGTCGTCGCGGGTTGCGGTTCCATGAGCTTGGTGCCGTCCTCGGGAAGCACGTGCCGCAGGCCTAGACCGTGGCCGTGCTGGTGGGCGAGGACGTTGCGGAGTCGGATAAAGCTGCCCGCGGGGTTGGCAAAGAGTTCGATCTCATCGCTGTTGAGGATCATGTCCCCGCCGAACTGCGGGAAGAAGTTGACGGCCCCCCGGTCGGATGTGCCGCCGAGAGGCTTCATGCACAAGCGCACGTCTCCGCGCGAGCCCAGCACGCCGGGCGAGTTTGGGAACGCCGCCCCATCGTCCGCCACTTCGACGTAGGTGATGTTTGTCAACTCCTGGAACCGGTCAAGCACTGCACGAACCTGTTCCTTGAACGCATCCATCCCGCCCGGGAAACCCGCATTCATGGTCTCAAAGAGATTGCTGGGGGCGGCGGCATCACCCAGGCCCGTGGCCGGGATGTTGGTCCCATCGGGCACGAAGCTGTAAGTCAGCGTGAATGCGTCGCCTTGGGAGACCGCGCCGTTGGTCGCCGTAACCGTCCAGATCGAGCCCTGCGGCTGGAAGGCGGCAACCGTCGACGTCATCAGGGCGATGATCAGCAGGGGAGCGATCATGGATACCGGCCAAGCCGTTTTCTCTGGTCTCAACATCACGGACTCCTTGTAGAAAGGACTTACCCCGTCACGTCCGGATTCGCCGACCAGGCGAGGATGTGGCCATTGTAGGCGCGCCGGGGGACTCGGACGACCCGGGGTTCAGCCCTTCGCGATGATCGAACGCGTGATGGGTGGCATGGGCCTGTACTCAGGCCCGTGGCCTCTCCCGGTCCAACCACGGGTCGGAGTACCGACCCATGCCACCCATCGCGCATTCGATCGGGCGCAACGCGCTTTCCGTCGGCCCCTGGTGCCCAATGGCGAATGCCCAAGGCCCAATGACCAATCAATGACCAAGCCCGAAACCAAAACACCGGCCGCGGCTGGGGCCGTTGGTCATTCGTCATTCGGACTTCATTGGTCATTGGTGCTTCGCCATTGGTCATTTTGCCCGCGGATGGCGAGTGACGCCGTATTCGATCATCGCGAGCCCACCCTTGCTGCGCAAGGATGGGCCACCCGTCGCTTGCGCTTCGGGCTCGTTTTGCGCGTCCCGCCCTTGTCCGGGTCCGGCGGGGCGGTTGCTCCGGGCGGGTGAGGCGGTACAATGATTCGCTTCGGCGCCGCGGCGGGTGTTTCAGGCTGGCCGGCCGGCGCAGGGAGCCCAAGATGACCACCCATGAAGTGATGGATCTGTACGGTCGTTGCGTGATCGCCAACTACCCCCGCTACCCGATCGTCATCGCGCGGGCCTCGGGCTCGCAGATGTGGGACGCGGACGGCAAGCGTTACCTGGACCTGTTCCCCGGCTGGGGATGCAGCCTGCTGGGTCACTGTCATCCGCGAGTGGTCGCGGCCATCCAGCGCCAGGCGGAGCGGCTCATTCACATCGACAACCTGTTCTACACCGAAGAGGGCGGCCGCCTGGGCGAGTTGCTCAATCGACACGGGTTCGGCGGGCAGAGCTTCTTCTGCAACAGCGGGGCGGAGGCCAACGAGGGGGCGATCAAGCTGGCTCGGCGGCACACGCCTCCGGACCGCTACCAGATCATCACCATGGAGCGCGGGTTCCACGGCCGTACGTACGGGGCCATGTCCGCGACTGCCCAGTCCAAGATCCACGCGGGGCATGATCCGCTCGTACCCGGTTTCGTCTATGTGCCGTTCAACGACCTCGACGCGGTCGCCCGGGCGATCACCGGCCAGACGGCGGCGATTCTCGTCGAGCCCATCCAGGGCGAGGGCGGGGTGAACATCCCCGATGACGGTTACCTGCCGGGCCTGCGCGACCTGTGCGACGAGCACGGCATCCTGCTGATTCTCGACGAGGTGCAGACCGGCTGCGGGCGGACGGGCAAATGGTTTGGCTACCAGCACAGCCCCATCGAGCCGGACATCATGACGCTGGCCAAGGCCCTGGGCGGCGGGGCCCCGATCGGGGCGATGGTCGCCCGGCCGGACGTGGCCGCGTCGCTCAAGCCCGGTTCGCACGCCACCACCTACGGGGGCAACCCGCTGGTGGTCGCGGCGGCGGTGGCCGCGTTCGAGGCCATCGAGGAGGAGAACCTGCTCGAGGCCGCCCGGCGGCAGGGCGAGTACATCTGCGAACGGGCCCGCGGGATGCAGGGCCAGTTCGGGTTCATCGAGCAGGTCCGCGGTCGGGGGCTGATGATCGCGATCGAGCTGTCGGTGCCCGGCAAGTCGATCGTCGAGGCGGCCCTGGAACGCGGCCTGCGGATCAACTGCACGCAGGAGACCATCATCCGGCTGCTGCCGGCCATGACCATCACAACGGAGGAGGTCGACGAGGCCTTCGTGATCCTGACCGAGGCGTTCAAAGAAGTTGAAAGCAGACTGGTGGCTTCATGAGCAGCGATATTCCCGAATCTTTGCGGTCCCTCCGGCACTTTCTGGCGGTCCGGGACATCGACGGCGAGGTACTCAAGACGCTGGTGGACTTCTGCATCCGGCGGAAGGCGGAGTTCAAGCGCGGGCAGCTCAAGCCGATGCTGCAGGGCAAAGTGCTGGCGATGATCTTCCAGAAGGCCTCGCTGCGCACGCGGCTGGGGTTCGAGGCGGCGATGGCCCACCTTGGCGGGCACGCGATCAACTTGGAGGACACGCAGGTCGGTCTGACCAAGCGGGAGGACGTGCGCGACGTGGCCCGCGTGATCGCGTCGATGTGTGACGCGATCATGGCCCGGGTGTACGGGCACCAGTTGGTGGTCGAGCTGGCGACGTACAGTTCCGTCCCGGTCATCAACGGGTTGAGCGACTGGGCCCACCCCTGCCAGGCGCTGGCCGACCTGATGACCATTCGCGAGCGGTTCGGCGAGTTCCGGGGGCGCACCGTCGCCTACGTCGGTGACGGCAATAACGTGGCCCGCTCGCTGATGACCGCCTGCGCGAAGGTGGGGATGCCGTTCCGCATCGCCGCCCCCGCGGGCTATGGGCTGGACGGCGGCATGGTGCAGACGGCCCAGATGATCGGCGGTAAATCGATAGCGGGCATCACCGAGACCCACGAGCCGGCCGAGGCGGTCCGCGGCGCCGACGTGGTCTACACCGACGTGTGGACGAGCATGGGCCAGGAGGCTCAACAGAAGGATCGCGACGCGGCGTTTGTCGGGTTCCAGGTGAATGCGGAGCTGGTGCGTCTGGCCCAACCGACGGCCGTGGTGATGCACTGCCTGCCGGCCCACCGGGGGCAGGAGATCACCGATGAGGTGCTCGACGGCCCACAGTCCATCGTGTTCCAGCAGGCCGAGAATCGGCTGCACTCGCAGCGGGCTCTGCTGGAACTGCTGATGAGTTGAACTCTCCCATGAAACATCAACGGTCGGAAGGTCGGCGGGCGACGCAGTTGCGCCAGTTGACGTTTGTTCGTGGTTATACGGCCAAGGCCCCGGGATCGGTCCTGGTGCGGTTGGGGGGGACGGCGCTGCTGTGCACGGCGACGGTCGAGGAGTCCCTGCCGCCGTGGCGCAAGGAAAGTGGGCTGGGCTGGGTCACCGCGGAGTACGACATGCTGCCGGGTTCGACCGGGGATCGTCGGCCGCGGCGGCGTCATTCCCCGGACGGGCGGACGGTCGAGATCCAGCGTCTGATCGGGCGGGTCATGCGCAGCGTGGTGGACTTTGCCCGGGTCGGGCCGCGGACGATCTGGCTGGACTGCGACGTGCTGCAGGCGGACGGGGGCACGCGCACTGCCGCGATCAACGGGGCGTATGTGGCCCTGTGCGACGCCGTCCGCTGGCTGCAGGGCCGCAAGCTCCTGGACGTCTCGCCGGTGGTCGAGCCCGTGGCGGCGGTGAGCGTCGGCAAGGTGGGGGGGCGGATCCTGCTGGACCTTGATTATGCGGAGGACTCGACGGCGGAGGTGGATTTCAACGTGGCCATGACCGCCTCGGGCCGGTTCGTTGAGGTCCAGGGTGCCGGCGAGGGGTGTACCTTCACGCGAGCGGAACTGGATGGTATGCTCAAGGCCGCCGCCGCGGGCGTTCGCCAGATCATCGCTGCTCAGGCCAAGGCCCTGGCGCGCAAGCGTGGGTGAGTTGGGTCGAGGGCGGCCCCTTTCCCGTTCGGTGCGAAGCCGCAAGCGGCAGGCCACGGTGTGGCACCGGGGTGTGGCACCAGACTGTAGCACCGGCGTCTCGCCGGTGCTCGGCCGGCGTGCTCCCAGGCGCACTGCTCACAGAGCAGTGGCACACGTCACGATGATACGGAGGATTAGGCAAAGTGTGCCGACACAGTCGGGTTTCCCGCGCGGGCGATCATCGCGAGCCCACCCTTGCTGCGCAAGGATGGGCCACCCACCGGTTGTCGGCCGTGCTGTCCTGCGGGTGGGTTCTGCTGGCCGCTCTGTCGGGTTTGTCGGCGATGGGTGCGGGGGGCTGCGAGGGCTCGGGCTCTGCCGGGGGCGGACTGCTGGGCATGGGCGCCGAGGAGCGGGAGAAGTGGACCATCCTCTGCCTGCGGTCGGAAGCTCCCGGGCACGAAGCGTACGTCAGGCAGTTGGCGGAGATGCTCGGTGGAGTGGAGGGCCTCCAGGCACGCAAGGCCCGTGTTGTCACCGACACCGCCGGCTCGACGTTGTACTACGGCGAGTACGCGAAGGTGAGTTCCCCCCAGACCGGCCGGCTGGTCTTTCCGCAGCAGTATCAGCAGGACGTGGCCCGCATCCAACGGCTGACGGTGAGCAATGTTCCCATTTTCCGATACGCCAAGCCGGAGCCGATCGGCGGTCGGCCGTCGGGCGAACCAGGCGAATGGGATATTGCCAACGCCACGGGCAGCTACACCCTGCAGATCGGCGTGTTCTACAACACCGAGGGGTTCGACCAGCGCCGCGAGGTGGCCGAGGAGTACGTCCGCCTGCTGCGGGCCGACGGCTTTGCCGCCTACTATCGCCATGAGCTGTCACGCAGTTTCGTCTACGTCGGCGACTTTGAAGGGTCGGACGTGGTCAACACGCCGACTGGTCCGCAGTTTGGCCCGCGGGTCGAGCAGTTGATCTCCCGTCGCGAGGAGGAGTTCCGCTACGTGCTGGAGAATGGTCACCGCGTGCGGCGTACCGCGCCCGACGGCCAGATGGTTGTGCCCCGCTCGATGCTGGTCGCCGTCCCGCGCGATTGATCTGCAAGCCTGGATGCTCCCCACTATGCGAGAGATTCTTCTGGCTACAGGCAACCCGGACAAGGCCCGCGAGATGGAGGAGATTCTGTCGGTCGCTCAGGCCGGCCGGCGGATCGCGGTCCGTTGGCGGCGGTTGGCGGAGTTTCCCGGTGCGATTGAGCCGGTCGAGGACGGGCTCACGTTCCTGGCCAACGCGGAACTCAAGGCCCGAGCGTACGCCGGTCAGACGGGCCT
>CAZEEJ010000097.1:10515-19517 GCA_964511155.1 uncultured Planctomycetales bacterium
CGCCGATGATTCCGGGCTCGAGGTGGATGCTCTGGACGGCGAGCCCGGCGTTCGATCCGCCCGTTACGCGGGTGATGAGGCGGACTACCAGGCCAACAACCGCTTGCTGCTGGAGCGTCTTCGGGGCGTGCCGGCCGATCGGCGAACCGCCCGGTTCCGCTGTGCGATGATACTCACCGACGGGCAGGCGGTGCTCGCTCAGGCCGAGGGCACCGTCGAGGGCCGGATCGGCGATGTGCCGGCGGGGGGGCGCGGGTTCGGCTACGATCCGCTCTTCGTTGTACCGCCACTCGGACTGACCATGGCCCAACTGACGCCGGAGCAGAAGCATGTGATCAGTCACCGCGGCCAGGCGCTGCGGCGCCTGCGCGATCAGCTCGCGGCGCTGCTGAGCGGGCTGTCGTGAGGAGGTTGATCGGGCTGTGCAGACGATGCGCTCCCGGGGGGCCCAAGCCCACGGGTTGCAACCCGTGGGCTTCTTGTGGGTTTTTCGCGAGGGGGCTTGACCTGCGGCTGAAAAAACGCACAATGCTAGCTTTGCAGTGAGCTTGCGTTGCGGCATGCGCGCCCCACGGCAAGTTCGCGTTGCGGCAAGGTAGCCTGAGGCGGGCCCGGCCGGTAACAGCGGTCGGCGCTGTTCCCCGTTCGCCTCCGGGACGCGATTCTCCCTACCCGACAGTGCAGGACGTTGCGCCATGGCGAAACTACAGCATCCGATCTTTACGAAGCCGGACACCCTGAGGGCGTGGACCGTCCGCGATTCCATGGACCTCTACCACATCCGGAACTGGGGGGCCGGCTACTTCGGGATCAACGAGACGGGCAACGCCTGCGTCTACCCGCGCGGGCCGGAGGGGCCCAGCGTCGATCTCAAGCAGATCGTCGACGAGCTGCGCCGCCGCGGCATCCAGCTCCCGATCCTGATCCGGTTCTCCGACATTCTTCGCTCGCGAATCGACGCCCTCAACATCGCTTTCCAGACCGCGATCCGCGAGTGCGGCTACCGCAACCGCTACCTGGGCGTTTACCCAATCAAGGTGAACCAGCAGCGTCACGTCGTCGAGGAGATCGTCGCCCACGGCAGGCAGCACCAGTACGGGCTCGAGGCCGGCTCCAAGCCCGAGCTCATCGCCGCCCTGGCCCTGTTGGACAGCAGCGAGGCCCTCATCATCTGCAACGGCTACAAGGACGTGGAGTACGTCGAGCTGGCCCTCCTGGCGACCAAGATCGGCAAGAGCGTGATCCTCGTCGTGGAGAAGTCCAGCGAGTTGCCGATCATTATCGAGATGGCCCGCAAGCACAACGTGGTGCCGCGGGTGGGCGTGCGGGCACGGCTCACCAGCCGCGGATCCGGCAAGTGGGAGTCCTCCGGCGGCGACCGCTCCAAGTTCGGGCTCAGCGTTCGGGAGTTGATGGGGGCCATGACCTACCTGCGCGAGCAGGACATGCTCGATTGCCTCGAACTCCTGCACTTCCACCTCGGCAGCCAGATCACCAATATCCGCTCGATCCGCGAGGGGCTCGAGGAGGCCTGCCGCATCTACGTGGAAATGTCCAAGCTCGGGGCCTCTCTGCGGTTCTTCGACGTCGGGGGTGGCCTGGCCGTCGACTACGACGGCTCGCAGACCAACTTCGCCAGCAGCACGAACTACTCCCTCCAGGAGTACGCCAACGATATCGTGGCCGCCGTTTTCGACGCCTGCAACGCCGCCGAGGTGCCCCAGCCGGTCATCGTTTCGGAGTCCGGCCGGGCCATCACCGCCCACCACTCGGTCATGGTCTTCGAGGTGCTCGGGACCAACGCCCTGGGCGACACCGAGGTGCCCGAGGCCATCGATCAGGACAAGCCCGATCCCCTCGTCAACCTCTTCGAGGTCCACAGGAACATCACCCGCAAGAACTTTCAGGAGAGCTACCACGACGCCCTGCACTACCGCGACGACTGCATGAGCCTCTTCAAGCACGGGTACCTGTCG
The DNA here is from genome assembly GCA_964511155.1 of uncultured Planctomycetales bacterium. GTDB lineage: Bacteria > Planctomycetota > Phycisphaerae > UBA1845 > PWPN01 > JAAYDF01. The sequence continues at coordinate 12,492 of CAZEEJ010000097.1, forward strand.
CTCGAGGACCGCAGCCTCGCCGAAACCATTTTTTATGCCTGTGCCCAGAAGATCCTCCGCATCGTCCGCGAGCTCGAATACGTCCCCGACGACCTGGAAGGCCTCGAGCGCTCCCTGGCCGATACCTACTACTGCAACTTCTCCTGTTTTCAGTCGCTGCCGGACTTCTGGGCGGTGCAGCAGCTCTTTCCGATCATGCCCATCCACCGGCTCGGTGAGCAGCCGACCCGGCGTGGCGTGCTGGCCGACATCACCTGTGACTCCGACGGCAAGATCGACCGCTTCATCGACCTGCGCGACGTGAAGGACGTCCTCGAATTGCACCCGATCAACGGCGAGGACTACATCCTCGGCGTATACATCACCGGCGCGTACCAGGAGATCCTGGGCGACATGCACAACCTGTTCGGGGATACCAATGCGGTGCACGTCAGCCTTGATGCCGCCAGCGGCTACCGCATCGAGCACGTGCTCAAGGGCGACACCGTCGAGGAGGTCCTGCGGTTCGTGCAGTACTCGCCGACCGAGCTGACCCACAAACTGCGTCAGGCGGTCGAGGCCGCGGTCCGGCTGGGCACCATCTCATTCGAGGAAGCCCGCTTCTTCGTCGACAAGTACGAGCGCGGCCTGGAAGGCTACACCTACCTCGAACGCGAGTAGCCGTCCCCCGCCCCGGGCCCACCAGCGGCGCCTGTCCCCATGTCACCCCCGTCAGCGGGTCAGGAAGCGATAGAGGGTCGTTGTCTGGTAACGTTCGCCCGGCCGAAGGACCACGGAGGGAAACTCGGGCTTGTTGGGCGAGTCGGGGAAGTGCTGCGTTTCGAGACAGAAGCCATAGCGGTGCCGGTATGCTTTCCCACCTTTGCCGACGTTGCTGCCATCGAGGAAGTTGCCGGAGTAGAACTGGACGCCCGGTTCGGTGGTGTGGACTTCCATGACCCGACCGGTGGTCGGCTCGTAGACGCGGGCGGCCAGCGACAGCCCCTCGCCCGTACGGTTCAGCACGAAGTTGTGGTCGTAACCCAGCCCGTAGCGGAGCTGCTGGTCGTCCTGGTCGATGCGGGCACCGATAGTCGTCGGCTGGGTGAAGTCCATCGGGGTGCCTTTCACCGGGCGGAGTTCGCCGGTGGGGATCAACCCCGCGTCGATGGGCGTGAACCGGTCGGCGTTGAGCGTCAGCTCGTGATCCAGAATGTCCCGTTTGTCGGGCCCGGCCAGGTTCCAGTAGCCGTGGTGGGTGAGGTTGAGCACGGTCGGCTTGTCGGTCGTCGCGTCGTAGGTGATCTGGAGTTCGTTATCGTTGGTCAGCGCGTACCAGACGGTGACCTGGAGGTTGCCGGGGTAGCCTTCCTCCCCGTCGGCACTGAGGTAGGAGAGCTTCAGGCCCACCTCGCGGGGCTTCTGGAACGGCTCGGCTTCCCACAGAACCTTGTCGAAGCCGACCTTGCCGCCGTGCAGGTGGTTCTCGTCGTTATTGGTGGCCAGGGTGTACTCGACGCCGTCCAGGGTGAACCGCCCCTTGGCGATGCGGTTGCCGTAGCGGCCGACAATGGCTCCGAAGTAAGGCGTGCTCTTGAGATAGCCCGCGAGCGTGGGATACCCGAGGACCACGTCGGCGAGCCTGCCGTCGCGGTCGGGTACGTGTAGCGAGACGACGATGGCCCCGTAGTTGGTGATGGTCGCCTGGAGGCCGTTGGCGTTGGTCAGGGTGTAGAGGTCCACCGGTCGGCCGTCGGGCAGCTTACCGAAGCGGGATTTCTCGACTTTCATTTGTGATTTGCCTTGGGTCATGGTCATTTCATCCGTGGCCGAGGGGCCGGTGGCACAGGAGCAGAACGTCGCGACCAGGGCCGCCAGTGCCGAAATCAGACCGACGCGAACCAGTGGGCTTGCCATGTCACATGTCCCTCTCAAAGTGGTCAAAGTACACTGAACCGGGCGGGCATCATACCATCCCTCCCCGCGGCGGGGCAAACCGGGTGCGGTTGGGTGGCATGGGCCCGTACTCAGGCGGGTGACCTGTCCCGACCCGACCACGGGTCGGGATACCGTCTCACTTGCAAGCCTGCAACAGTCCGCCGATGATAGGGAGCATGGTCTCCGTATACGTGGAAACAACCATCATCAGCTACTTGACCGTCAGGCCCAGCCGAGATGTGGTTGTTGCCGGACACCAGGAGACAACTCGGACCTGGTGGGACACAGCCCGCGCCCATTACGACCTGCTCTTATCTGAAGTGGTGCTGCAGGAATTGAGGGCGGGTGATCCGGAGCAAGCGAGATTACGGATGCAGCTGGCGGAGAGCATTCTCCTCCTCGGTTTCAACGACGACATCATTTCGCTGGCTCGTGTGTACCAGACAGAGCTGCGACTGCCCCCGAAAGCAGGCAACGACATACTGCATATCGCCTTCTCGGTATCTTACGAAATCGACTACATGCTGACCTGGAACTGCGCCCATCTCGCCAACGGGCATACAATCAAGAGGCTGACGGCCGTCAACAATCGATTGGGCCGCGCCACGCCGGTCATCGTAACGCCAGAGGCGTTGTTGGAGGAGCCAGGACCATGAATGGCGATCCCATCGTCGAAGAAGTACATCGCATTCGGGAGCAGATGTGGGACCAATGCGGGGGCGACTTGGACCGGCTGATTGAGTTTCTGCGCGCCAGCGAGAGAGAGCACAGTGACCGTATCATCTCGCGCAAGCGATTGAAACAGATGCACGACGCGGCCCAGCCATCCGCACCGGGTTACCAGCAGTGAAACAGCCCAGGATATGCGGTGCCTGAATCGCTCGTCCGTCTCTGCTACGAGCCGGGTATACCGATCTCTTCCCATCACTCGCCCGCCGGGTGCGGTTGGGTGGCATGGGCCTGTACTCAGGCCCGCGGCCCTTCCCAGCCCAGCCACGGGTCGGAGTACCGACCCATGCCACCCGTCGCTGAGGACCGAGTCAACTTGTTGATGGACGTGCCCAGGGGCAGGTGACGAACAGCAACAAGTTGGCTTGGTCCTGGCAACCACTCCCGTAGATTCTGTCACGCCGGGTGCGCCGGGCGGAACGCGTGCATTCGGGGGCGGAAGCGGTTACAATGGTAACCGAGTTTGCGGAGAAGCAGGGAACGGGCGTGATGGAACGGTGCGGGTCGAGTGAGCTGTACGATTACTCCGGGGTAGTCGGGAGAGGCTGACGGCCATGCAGCGTACACATGCCTTGCGGACGGGGTCTCTGTTGCGCGTACTTTGGGTCGGGTTGATGACGTGGGCGTGGGCGGCGGTCTGCCTGGGCCAGATCCAGGCCGGCGTGCACCTGCCGGCGGATATTCAGCCGGCGAGCCCTTACCCTGGGCAGCAGCAGGGCACCGGGCCCGTGCTCGTCTGGTCGCATGCGCTCCACCACCCGGGGGCGACCTACATCGCCGTACACTTCATGGACTTCGACCTCGGCGAGGGCGACTACCTGCTGGTCTCCGACGCCGCCGGCGGGCAGTCCTACACGCTGACCGGGCGGGGCAAGCTGGACGCCGGGACCTTCTGGAGCCAGCACATCAAGGGCGACACCGCCCTGCTGCAGTTGATCGTGGCCGGCCCGGCGGGGGGACCGGGCTTCCGCATCGACGAGTATGTGGCCGGCTTCCTGGATCTCGATCACCTGCCCGCCCAGGCCGACGAGGGCAAGGGCGACGAAACCCCCGCGGGGCCGCGCGAGGTCGAGGCCCTCTGCGGGGCCGACGACAAGAAGAACGCGGTCTGCTACCGCGACTCGCACCCGGCCATGTACGCGCAGGGTCGACCGGTGGCCCGGCTCCTGATCCAGGGCAGCGTGGTTTGCACCGGCTGGCTCGCCTCGCCGTTCAACCACCTGATCACGGCCCGGCATTGCATCTCGACGCCGGCAGCGGCCCTGAGCACGGACTATGAGTTCATGGCCGAAACCCCCGACTGCGGCACCGCCAGTTGCCTGCTGTGCCATCCGGGACAGGTTTTCTCCGGCGGCGTGATGGAGCAGAGCGATATCGCTCAGGACTATGCGCTGATCCGGATCGCGGCGGGCCAGCCGGCGGTTTCCTACGGGTACCTGCGCATGACCGACCGATCGCCGACGGTGGGCGAACAGATCTACATCCCTCAGTATCCGAACGGAAGGGCCAAGCAATTCGCAATTCAGAGTACCCACTCCCAGGATACCGGCGGCGTTTGTCGCGTCTTCTCCGTCAATGAACCCGCGTGCAGCGGCGGGCTGAGTTTCCGCGACTTGGGGTACTACGCGGATACGACGGGGGGTTGCTCCGGCGCGCCCGTGCTGGCCGCCGCTGACCACAAGGTCATCGCTTTGCACCATTGTCCCGATTGCCCCAATCGCGGCGTGCCGATGCCCAGAATCTGCGCCCAGTTGCCCGGTAACCTGTGCCGTCCCTCGGCGGGCACGTTCTGGATGAGCAAAGCGATGTACACCTGCGAGGACTTGGTCGGTATCGTGCTCTGGGACGACGATTTGAGCGGCCAGGGGACGGCGAACGTCGAGGCGACCACGCTGCGCGGCGACCAGGAGACCGTTTCGCTGATCGAGTCGCCGGCCGGCTCAGGTATCTTCACCGCTTCACTCGCGCTGGCGGCCGGCCCCGCCTTGCCCGGCGATGGCCTCCTCCAGGTCCATGCCGGCGATCAACTCGTTCTGGCTTACGACGATAACGACGACGGGACCGGCAACCCCGCCAGGGTGGAGCATCGGGCAGCCATCGACTGCGGGGCGCCGACCGTCTCCAACCTCGCAGTCCCGATCGTGCATGCCACGGGCGCGGTCATCACCTTCGAGGTCGACGAGCCCGCGACCGCACAGGTCCGGGTCGGGCTTGAATGTGACGACTTCATCCACGTCGCGGCGCAATCCACCCCGGAGCAGCACCATCGCTTTGTGTTTTCCGATCTGCAGCCCGAAACGACGTACTACTTTGATCTGATCGTCGAGGACACGACACAGAACGTGACCCACGCCGACAACCAGGGCCAGTGCTACAGCTTCACCACCACCGTCCTGCCCACGGACTACTTCACCGAGACCTTCGCCGCCGGCAACAACGACCTGAGCCATCACGCGGTGATGCTCGTGCCCGACTCCTCCGCCAACGGGTACCGGGCATGCACGGATGAGATTACCTCGCTGCCCACCAGTCCCGAGGGCGGTACGCTCCTGGGGCTGGCCGACGACGGCTACGCCCTGGTCACCCTGGACGCCGGAAGCACGGTGCGGCTCTACGGTGAGAACTATGCCGCGTTCTACGTCGGCGCCAACGGATACCTCACCTTTGGAGAGGGCGACGGGGCCCACGAAGAGTCGCCCGAGGCCCACTTCCGCTTGCCGCGCATCTCCGCCCTGTTCGACGATCTGAATCCCGGGTCCGGCGGCACGGTGAGCTGGAAGCAGGGACCGGACCGGATGGCGGTGACCTGGTGGGCGGTACCGCAGTACGGCCAGGCGGGAGACAATACCTTCCAGGTCGAGCTGTTCTTCGACGGGCGCATCCGTCTGAGCTGGCTGCAGCTTGCCTCTCCTGAGGGGCTGGCGGGGCTGTCGGCGGGCCTCGGTGTGCCCTCCAACTTCCCGCCGGCCAGCGACCTCGGTGCGTACGACTGCGAACCGCTGCCCAGGATCGTCCAGGCCGTCTCTTTCAAAACGCATGGGACCGGCAGCGAGCATGGGCTTGAGCTGCAGCCCAGGGAGGACCTCTGCGATGTGCCCGTCGAGTGCCGTACCCAGGGGCCGACCAGGATCACCGTGCAGTTCAACCAGGGAATCCGGCGAAGCACCGGAACCCTGGATGACGTGCAACTGTCGGCCGGCATGGTGACTGGTCTGGTCGAGGAGGACGCCCTTCTCACTGTTGAGATGGCCGGCCTGCCCGCCGTCGGACGGTTGGGTATGACCTTCCCGGGCATCACCAACTTGTTCGACCATTCCATCGCGGTTCGCCTGTGCCTTGGTCTTCTCCCCGGCGATGTGAACCAGGACTGCCGGGTCAACATCCTCGACCTGGTCGGTGTTCGCAATCACCTGGAGCAGCCACTGACCGCGGACAACTTTTTCGTGGACGTGACCGGCGACGGGAACATCGACATCCTCGATCTGGTCGTGACGCGCAATCACCTCAACAGCACCATCCTGGACATCCCGTGCCCGTGACCGCCACAACGGTCGGGTGGCCCATCCTTGGGCAGCAAGCGTGGGCTGACGAGGAATCAGCGCGGGGCGTCGGCACCGGGCTTTCGGATCACTTTACGGTAGTTCCAGGGAATCCACTGCTCGGGTTGAGTGGCGTGGCGCCGCAACCCCATCACTGCGGCCCTGGCCAAGAGCCGCAGTGGTTCTTCACCACCCTGACCCCGCACGGTCGAATCAGGGATTGCACGCAGGCGCCAGGGCCTGAGTCCACGATATGGCGGGGCCGCTTAGACACCACAAAAACTCGTCCAGATCGTCCAGATCGATATCGTCGTCGCCGTCGCGATCAAAGCAGGCGCAGTGGATCGGATCGAACACGTCCGAATTGTCCGGTCCGGTGTAGCATACCTGAAGGACACCGAAATCAGACAGGTCGACATCGCCGTCGAGATCGGTATCCGCGAACGGAAGCGGACAGGCGGGATAACACGATTGGGTTTCGTCTCGGCCTGGGGAAAACATGAACTCGGTCGGCTCCAGTGCCCGGTCGAAAATGTGAATCTCGTCCAGCATTCCGTAAAACCCGCGGTCGGCCACACCGGTGGTGCGCAGGTTGGCGATGGTGATGGGAGACGATCCCGGGGCGGTCAGCGAAACCGCGCCGGCGGTGCCTTCCAGGTTTCCGTCGAGATACCAGCGGAAACTCGCTCCGTCATACACGAGGGCGAAGTGATGCCAGGTACTGGGCAGGACGGGGGTCGTTCCCAATTGCATCTGGTTTTCCTGATTGCCATCCACCCAGAAGATCGCCAGCACGTTGGCGGTTTGGCCGGCGTTGGCGTGCAGGCCGATCGCCAGCCGG
>CAZEEJ010000098.1:0-19505 GCA_964511155.1 uncultured Planctomycetales bacterium
GCCTCAACGAGCTCGCCGAGGTCACCGTGGCGCACATGGAGGTGCCCTGCTGCACGGGCATTCTGCACATGGCCCTGGAGGCCCGGCGGCGCAGCGGCGTGGATGTGCCCATCGTGGACCTGATCATCAGCCGGCAGGGAGAGATCCTCTCCCGCCGCATCGTCTCCCCGGGTACCGAGAACTGATTGACGTGGACACCATGGACCGCAAACTGCACCGCGATCTGAAGACACTGGCTCGCTTCGTCGAGTTCTTCTGTCGCCGGCGTCACGCCGAGGCCCTTAAAACGGCTCTTACCATGCGGACCCACGAGGTCAGCGCGATCGCGGGGCACCCGGTGGTTCTGTGTGCCGAGTGTCGCAAACTGTTGGCCCACGCTTTTATCAAACGCTCCACCTGCCCGATGGATCCCAAACCGATGTGCAAACACTGCCCGGAGCATTGCTATCACCCGGCCTATCGACAGGCCATCCGCGAGGTCATGGCCTTCTCGGGCCGCGGCATCATGCTCTCCGGCAGAATCGACTACCTGTTTCATCTGTTCTTCTAACCAACCCTGACGGTACGAAAGGAGTTCCCCACGATGTTTTGCAATCAGTGTGAGCAGACCGCGCACGGTACGGGGTGCGTAGTCACCGGCGTATGCGGCAAGGACCCCGACATGCAGTCCCTCCAGGAAATCCTGCTCTACGGGCTCAAGGGCATGGCCGCCTATGCCCACCACGCGCGGCGGCTGGGCATGGTCGACGAGGACATCAACGCCTTCATCGAAGAAGGTCTGTTCGCCACCGTCACCAACGTCAACTTCGACCTCGATAACCTCTTGGAGCTGGTCCTGAAGTGCGGCCTCAAGAACCTGCGGGTCATGGAAATGCTCGACGAAGGGCACGTGCGCCGGTTCGGCAAGCCTTCGCCCGCGACCCTCTACGAGGGCACCAGGGCGGGCCCCGGCATCCTGGTCACCGGCCACGACATGGTCGACCTCGGCGACCTGCTCGAACAGACCGCCGGCACCGGGGTCAACGTCTACACCCACGGCGAGATGATGCCCGCCCACATGTACCCCGGCCTGCGCAGCCACCCGCATCTCGCCGGCCACTTCGGCGGTGCCTGGCAGAAGCAGAGAATCGATTTCAGACGTTTCACCGGCGCTGTCCTGGCCACTACCAACTGCGTCCTCATCCCCGACACCAGCTACCGCGACCGCCTCTTCACCACCCGCGTCACCGCCGTGCCGGGGGCCACACGGCTCAAGACGAACGATTTCTCCGCGGTGATCGAGTGTGCCAAGCGCAGTCAGCCGCTGACCGAGAGCATGGACCGCGAGTCCGTCGTCGGGTTCCACCAGTCGACCATCCTGGACCTGGCCGGCCCGATCGTCGAGGCCGTCAAGGCCGGACGCCTCCGCCACTTCTTCGTGATCGGCGGATGCGACGGGGCCGAGCCGGGCCGCAACTACTTCAGCGAGTTCGCCCGCATGACCCCGCCCGAGTCGCTCATCCTCACTCTCGGCTGCGGCAAGTACCGCATCCGCGACCACGAGTACGGCACTGTCAGCCTCAACGGCAGCGGTCCGGTCCCCCGCCTGCTCGACATGGGCCAGTGCAACAACGCCTACGGGGCGATTCAGGTCGCCGTCGCCCTGGCCAAGGCGTTCAATTGCTCGGTCAACGACCTGCCGCTGACCATCGTCCTCTCCTGGTTCGAGCAAAAGGCCGTCGCCGTGCTGCTGACGCTGCTGGCGCTCGGCGTCAAGGGCATCCGGATCGGACCGGCCGCGCCGGCCTTCGTCTCACCCAACGTGATGCGCATCCTGCAGGAGCGTTACGATCTGCAGCTCACCGGCTCCGACCCGGCCGCGGACCTCGCCGAGGCCCGCGCCCCGTACCGCTGAGCGCGTGCGAGCCGCGACCGTCAAGCAGAGCCGCGACCGTCAAGCAGAGCCGCGACCGTAAGGAAGCGGTTCTTCTCGGCAGCGAAGAACCGCTCCCTTACGGTCGCGGCTCTGATCGGAGGGTGCCACCGCGCTTTGCGTCATGTGCACGCGTGCAGGCCTCACCTTCCTGCGCTCTTGCGCTCGCAGCTCGTGAAGGCCCGCCATCCCGGGTAGTATGGGTCCGCCTCAACTGGCGGAGGCGTCGTCGCGTCCCACCGGGAGATCCGAAGATGGATGCCGATGTGCGTAGTAGCGGTCGCCCCCCGACTTCGGCGAGCTCAGCCGAGCCGCGGCGACCGGCGTACATAACCCTGTCGCCGCCGAACGGCCGCCACGGGGGGCGGCCGCTACGGGTGTGGCTACGGGTGTGGCTACGGGTGTGGCTACGGGTGTGGCACCGGCGTCTCGCCGGTGCACAGAAGTGCCAGACCGTGCGTTGCCAGGCGCCCCGCACGGAGATGGTTTCACACACCGGCCGCCACGGGGGGCGGCCGCTACGGCGAGCACTCGGGCTGAGCGTGTTCCTCGCCGCGCTGCTGGGGCTGCCGTCCGTACACGGGCAGTCGCTCAAGCGGGTCGTGCTCGACGGCCGGTTCGACGACTGGGCCGACGTGCCCGTCGCGTTTACCGATCCGGCCGGCGACCACGGCGGCAGCCCTGTGGACCTGCGGCGCGTGTGGCTGGCCAACGATGAGCATTCCCTCTACCTGAAGCTCGAAATCGGCGACTCACTGAACCTGCAGAAGTTCGACGGCGCGCTGCGCATCCACTTCGACACCGACCGCTCGTCCGCCACCGGCCAGCGGGTCGGGCCCATCGGCTCGGACTTCGCCATCCTCCTGCCCGAGCGACGTGGGGCCAAACAGACGGCCGAGGCGTTCGAGGCGGCGGCGCTGGGACACGTGGACTTCTCGCTCGCCTGGGAACCGACGCTGGCCGGCCCGGTCTTCGAAATGCGCATCGCCCGCGACGCCCGGCTCTCACAGGGTGGCCAACCGATCTTCCCGAAGCCGAGCTTCGATATCGTTCTTTCCGCCCGCGGCACGCAGGCCGAAGTCGAGGACTGGGCCCCCGACGGCCCGACCGCCTACACCTACACCTTCGCCGAGGGCACGCCGCCCCCCTACCGGGTCATGCCCATCGACAAGCAGGATCCCGCCCACGTGCGGCTGGTGAGCTACAACATGCTCTGGGGCGGGATCATTCGTCGGCCGGAGCATTACGATCGCATCCTGCGGGCGCTTCGGCCGGACGTGATCTGCTTCCAGGAGGTGGGCCACTCGTGGCGGGAAAGCGACCCGGCCGACGTGACGGTCAACGCCGAGACGGTGGGTGTCCGGCTCAACGCGATCCTGCCGCTGGGCGACGGCCGCCGCTGGCATCTGCACAGCCACCGGAGCTGCGTGATCGCCTCGCGCTGGCCGTTGACCATGCGGGCCGACGACGTGCCCTTCGCTACGGGCGTCGGCCAGGCGATGGCCCTGGTCGATCTGCCCGCCGACCGTTACGCGGCCGATCTGTACGTCATCTGTGCGCACTACAAGTGCTGCGGCTCTCTGGACAGCGAGGAGGACCGGCAGCGACAGCATCAGTCGGACGGCAACGTGGCGTGGCTCCGCGAGCTGCGCGAGCCCGGCGGCCAAGCCACACTGCCGCCGCGAACGCCGTTCCTCATCTGCGGCGACCTGAACCTGGTCGGGGGCGGCCAGATCCTCGATACGCTGATCACCGGCAACATCATCGACGAATCGAAGTTCGGCCCCGACTCACCGCCGGACTGGGACGGCTCGCCGTTGCGCGACCTGCGGCCGCTGCACAACGCCGGCCCCGCGGCCTATACCTGGCGCGACGATCAGGCCGCCTTCACCCCCGGCCGGCTTGACGCCATCGTCTATACCGACAGCGTCATGCGGGCGGCGCACAGTTTCATCCTCAACACGCTGGACATGGCCGACGACGACCTCGCCAGGCACAACCTGCGCCGCGACGATACCGCCAGAGCTTCCGACCACCTGCCTTTGGTGGTGGACTTCGAGTTGATGCGTTAGTAACTCACGGAGACCTGCACGCGAGAACCCGCACGCGGTCCGCACTGCTCCAAGCCCAGGGAACCCGGAGACTTGCGTCCCCGGCTCGACCCCCGACCTCCGATCCCCAAGCCCCGACCCCCACGCGAGGAATCAGAACCGGCGCTGCCGGTCCATGAGAAACTGGATCAGCGCCCGGTCGAAGCTCATCGAGGTATCGACCTGGACGAAGTCGGCCCGCATGGCGGCCGTCTCGCTCCGGTACCGCGCGGTGAGGCTTCGCAGGGCCTCCAGGTAGGCCGAGCGCATCGCGTCCGGCTGGACGGTCAGTCGACCGCCGGTCTCCGGGTCCTCGAACGTACACAGGCCCTCGAAGGGAAAGGCCGCCTCCGTCCAATCCAGCACCTGGAAGAGGATGATCTCGTGCCCGCGGAAATGGAGATGATGCAGGGCCTCGACGGTAGCATCGCAGTCGGCCAGGAAGTCGCTGAGGACGATCATGAGGCCGCGTTTACGGACCCGGCGGGCCATCTCGTGCAGGGTGGACGGCAGCCCGAGGTCGGAGCGATCGGGCGACGGGCGGACGCCGGCCAGTTCGCCGATCAGCCGCATGAGGTGGCCGCGCTTGCTGCGGGCCGGCAGGAAGAGCCGCAGCCGATCGTCGAAGCGGGCCAGCCCGACCGCGTCCTGCTGGCTGATCATCAGGTAGCCGAGGGCGGCCGCCAGGCAGATGGCGTAGTCGAGCTTGCTGAGCCGGCCCGCCCGGCGGGCCTCAGCCTGCGACGGGTAGTCCATGCTGGACGAGGTATCGACCAGCAGGTAGCACTCGAGGTTGGTCTCGGCCTGGTACTTGCGGACGTAGAAGCGGTCGGTCCGGGCGTAGACCGCCCAGTCGATGAGCCGCAGGTCGTCGCCCTGCTCGTACTTGCGGTGTTCGGAAAACTCGACGGAGAAGCCCTGGAACGGCGAGCCGTGCAGCCCGCTGAGGAAGCCCTCGATGATGAAGCGGGCGCGGAGATCGAGGCGTTGCACCTGGGCAATCACGTCCGGCCGAAGGTAGCGCGTCGCGGAGGTCATCGAGGCGACCCTACTCGCTGAAGATCTCGTAGCAGCGGGCGTCGCGGCACGCGGGGCGGCGCAGCTCCACCGTGATCACGCCGTCGTTGTCGCAGCGGTATACCTCGCACACCGGCTCGCCCGAGAAACGATCCGTCGCCTCGATGGCCGTCGAACCCGGCTCCGTGGTCAGCGACTGGGCGGGATCGTAAGGGAACAGGATGTCCGACCAGGTGCGAACCCCCTCGGCGGGCAGCCCGTCCGGGCCGATCGCAGCGCATTCGAGATACCGCAGGTGCCCGACGTTGTGCGCGGGGTGATACCAGGCGACCTTCTCCAGCGGGGCCTCACCGCGACGGGGGATCGGCGTGCCGGCCGGGAAGATCGTGTCGAAGGTCTCGACCCGCCCGTGCTCCCGCAACCGCAACAGCCCGAAGTGCCGGGCGAACACGTCGCGATAGCTCACCCGGTCCATGGCACAGATGGCGGCCCCCATGGCCACGGAGCGGAACGGCTTGTCCGTCAGCACCACGCGGCTTTCGGAGAACGCCGCCGCGACCATCTCCGACACCAGCGGCAGTTTCGATGATCCGCCGACCAGGTACACCGTCAGCCGGTCATCGGCGGCGACACCCGGCTGCCGCTCGGCGGCCGAGCGGATCACCTCGTCCAGCAGCGCGATCGCCGGCTTCAGCCGCGGCCGGATGCGCTCGTAGTAAGCTTCCACCGGCATCGAGACCGGCCGACCCTTGAGCCCGAAGTCCATCGGGTTCAGGAACAGACTCCGCACCGCTCCGGTCGAGATAGCCTCTTTCTGCGACCGTGCCTGGCGGAGCAGCGCGTGGCGGGTCAACGGCGATATTGACTCGGAGGTCAGACCGAGCCGATCCAGGAACATGCCCAGCAGCACCTGGTCAAAATCGTCGCCGCCCAGGCTCTCGATGCCCGCCGAAGACAGGACGCGGAAGCTCTGCCCCTCGACCCGAACGATGGAGGCATCGAAGGTCCCACCGCCGAGATCAAAAACCGCCACGGTCATGGGCTCGGTGACCGCCCGGCGCGATCGGCCGGCCGTGAGGCAGTCCGCCAGCTCGATGGCCGAGGCCGTTGGTTCGTTCAGCGTGTCGAGTACCTGGAAGCCCGCCGCCCGGAAACAGGCCCGGGTCACGTGGCGCTGGGCCCCGTTGGCGTTGGCCGGCCAAGTGACCACCGTCTCCAGGGGCTCATCGTCGGCGAGTCCCTGCGACTGCCGGATGGAATCCGCCAGACACCTCAAGAAGCCCGTCAGCAGTTCAGCAACGTCCACGCCCGTCGCGTCGGCCTCCGGCCCGCCAGGGGACGGCAGCCGCTGACCGGCCACATAGTCGCGCAGATGGCGTTTGAGCGAGGGGAGGTAGAGGCCCTCGAACAGCGGCCCCAGTTGCGTGAACCGCCGGTCGGCCTCGACGCCGTGCCAGCGCTCTCCGCTCCCGCCGTCGACCAGGATGGCCGAGGGGAACAGATCCTGCACGATCGTGCCGGCACCGGTGCTGGCCTGATGATTCACCACCGAAAACATGCCGCGGTCATGGATCACCGCCACGGTGTTGGTGGTCCCGAAGTCAATGCCCAACCTGGCCATCGGATTACCTCCGGTTGACCAAAATGCGGGCGGCGGCCAGTACCTTACCGCGGGTCGAGCGGAAGCCCGGCTGGAACGTCTCCGCCACGACGCCCGGCTCCAGATCCTCCCGCCACGTTTCGCCGACGGCCAGGTGGATCAACGGGTCGAACCGCTCGCCGATCCGCGGTTGGAACGTCTGCACCCCGGCCAATTGCAGCACGTGGTCCAGCATCTCCACGCCCCGCTGGTGGAAATCATCGCCACCGCCCTCCGCCTGCGGTGGGTCGCCATCCAGGCTCGCCCGCTGGGCCAGCTCGTTCCGCAAGGCGATCAGCGGCGGGAGCATCTCCGCCTGCTGGTCCTCGACCACCTCGGACACCAGCCGCTGGAAGGTCGCCGTCGCCCGGTCCAGCGGGGCCGTCCGCACCACGGCATGGCCCCGCCCGGACTCGGCACTGACCAGCTCGGTCAGCTTCTCCAGGGCGGCGTTCATCTGGTTGTTCAAGGCGTCGATGGCCGCGGTGATGTCCGCCTCCGCACGGGACAACAACTGGTCCGCCGATCCCTCCTCAAGGAGGGGTACCGGCTGCGGAGCGCTGCCGCTTCGCCGCCGGGGGCCGGCCTCGGCCGTTGCGCTCGCGGGTTTGTCCGTGCCCCGCTTGGCGGGCGGACGCGACGCTTTGCCGCCGGGCTTCTTGCCGGCCGTCGTCGACTTGGCGGTCGGAACCTTCGCCCCGCGTGCGGTATCGTGATGGCCTGCGGTTGCTTTGGGTGTTGACTTGGATGGGCCGCCGGCCGCCCGTTTCCCGGAGGCCGAACCGCCACGCGCCGGTGTTGTCTTCCCTGACATGAGATCACCCCTTATGTATGCCGTCTGGCGTCGGGGGCATTATAAGCCCCTCTCCCATGCCGGCCAACCGCGCGCCGACGACCGCGCGGGCTAGAAGCCCGCGGCTCGTTGCCGCTTGCGGCTTCGCACAACCGCGACACGGCAGCCGGACTCACTTGACGTCCGCCACCTGCACCTGCCTGCCCGTGCGCGACGACTCATACCCCGCCAACGCCACCGCCAGGGCCGCCCCACCCGCGTCGATGCCCATTCCCAGGTCGGAATTCTTGCGGAAAGCCTTGACCACCTCGCCCAGCTCGATCTGCCAGCCGCCGTGCGTCGGTGCCGCATCCACCACGCGGGTGCGCAGCTTCGCCCGCTTCTTCATGTTTGGCGTAATCTTGCCCGTGGTGAGGGTCATTTGCCCCGCGTAGTTCTCCAGGATGCAGCCGCTATCGCCCATGATCTCGATACCGTTGAAGCCCGAGGGACTCGTCCAGCCGACCTCGATGTAGCCCAGGGCCTTGGACCGGGCGAACTCCAGGAGAAGCACCGCGTTGTCATCGACCTTGATCGGCTTGCGCAACGTGCGGGCCATCGCCTGGACGGTTTTGACCGGCCCGAGATGCCACAGAAGCTGGTCGATGGCGTGGATGCCCATGTCCAGCATGGCCCCGCCGCCGGCCAGCTTGGGGCTGTAGAACCAGTCGCTCTTGGCCCAGCCGGGATACGGGCCGGCGTGGGCCAGTCTCATGCGGATCATGTACGGCTCGCCGATGACCCCGGCCGCCAGCATCTTGTGAATCTTGCGGTTGCCGCGCATGAACCGGTGCGAGAAACCGACGATCAGCCGGCGACCGCTCTTCCTGACCGCCGCGCGGATGGCCGCAATCTCCTTCATGTTCAGGGCCGCCGGCTTCTCCAGCAGCACGTGGGCGCCGTGCTCCAGGGCCGCGACCGCGTGTTGAGCATGGAACCGGTTGGGCGAACAGACGGAGACAATATCCAGCTCCTCCGCCTTGAGCATCTCGCGGTAGTCGTCATAGGTCCGCAGCCCGGGCTTGATCCGCTGCACCTCGCGACGCCGCTTGTCCTCCGGATCGCACGCCGCCGCCAGCTCAACGCCGGGGCACTTGGCGTAGCCCGGCAAATGCATCATCTGGGCAATTGAGCCGCACGCGATCACCCCCGCCTTGAGCGTCCTGGCCACTGCATGACTCCTTGTGAACCTCTCGTGTGCGTGCCGACCCGCTGCCCGCGCCGGGCAAGCAACGTCCGCACGCATGAGCGGTAGGATAACTCAACCAAGCCGAATTGCCACCACACCAACAGCGGCAGCCGCCGGGGCCGCGACCGGCAGAGCCGCGACCGTAAGCAGAGCCGCGACCGTGAGGGAGCGGTGACCGGCAGAGCCGCGACCGTCAGGGAGCGGATCTTTCAAGAGCACGCCACATACGCGAGGACCGCTCCCGTACGGTCGCGGCTCGGCTCTCCGCACCTCTGTGCCTCTGTACCTTTGTGCCTCTGTGCCTTCCTGCCCGCCCCTCTCGACGCGTGAATGCTCCAGGGGTACACTCTTCGGCGATCAGGAACCGGACGCCCTTGGCGGGGCGTCCCCAACAGGAGCGGCCAACATGAGCGAGCCAGGAGCCCCCCCGCCGGTCAGCGACGTGATTCAGTACGACGACTTCGTCAAGGTCAAGCTGCGCGTGGCCAAGGTCATCGAAGCCCACGACCACCCGCGGGCGGATAAGCTGATCGTGCTCAAAATCGACCTGGGGACCGAGCAGCGGCAGATTTGTGCCGGTCTGCGGGGCCAGTATGAAGCCGCCGCCCTGGTCGGCCGCAACATCATCGTGGTCACCAACCTCGCCCCGCGGATGATGCGCGGCGAGGAGAGCAACGGTATGCTCCTGGCGGCCAGCAACGCGGACCACACCCGGGTGATCCTGCTCACCCCCGACGCCGACATCGAGCCGGGCGCCGCGGTGAGCTGACGGAGGTCAGGAATCGGGATCGGGGGTCGGGGATCGGGGGTCGGGACGGAGAGCCGGCAAGCCGTCGTGGATCACCGTCTCTCGGCCGACACTCTGTAACATTAGTTTTTGAATGATGTTACAACGTAATCCCGGAACCGGTCCTGATCGGTGGGCGCGGATAAGGGTTTCGGGTTTCTGGGGTTTCCCGGGGTCCGTCCCAGAGACAGACGGGCCCGAACCCAGGGACAACAGGTTCAAGCCCAGGAATCACAGGGGCAAGCCCAGGGATAACAGGCCCGGCAAAGTGCGTGCGCTGACGAGTAGCCCGCTGGCGGGCCTGTTATCCCTGGGCTTGGGGGCGACGATCTCATCAAGATCCCCAAGCCCGGCGGCCGCGCCTTGACCTGCGGCGGTCCACGAGTAAGATATGGGGCTCGTTGGCTTTACAGGCACGTAGCCTGACGACGCGAACACCACCCCCATGCGAATGCGGGAGCGAAGATGCGCAGCGCGGCAATGAAATCGTACATGGCCAAGCCCGGCGAGGTCGGCGGCGAATGGTTCGTGGTCGATGCCACGGACAAGGTGCTCGGCCGCATGGCCACCCGGTTGGCAACCATCCTGATGGGCAAGCATCGCCCCACGTACACCCCTCATACACTGACCGGCGACTGTGTCGTGGTGGTGAATGCCGAGAAGGTCAAGCTGACCGGCCGCAAGATGGAAAGCAAGACCTACCAGCGCTACACCTATTACAACAGCGGGCAGAAGGTCGAGACGATCGCCAAGGTGATGAAGGAGCATCCGGATCGAGTGATCCGGCTGGCGGTACGGCGGATGCTGCCCAAGAGCAAGCTGGGGCGGGACATGCTGAGCCGGCTGAAGATCTACGCCGGCCCGCAGCACCCCCACCAGGCCCAGACGCCTAAGCCCCTGGAGATGGCCCTCTGAGGACCGACCGGCGGGAGATGGATAACCACAACGGCAAACAGACAGGACCACCCGAGACCCTGACGAGGAAATGAACGTGGCAGAGAACGAAGTCCAGACGGTCGAAGAGGCCGGTTCCGCAACCATCCCCGCCCCGGACCCCAAGAAGCATTATTTCTGGGGCACCGGCCGGCGTAAGACCGCCGTTGCCCGGGTCCGCCTGCGGGCGGGGACCGGCAAGTTCGAGATCAACCGGCGGCCGCTCGAAAAATACTTCTCCGAAGACAAGGACCGCCAGGACGTCGTCGCGCCGCTCAAGGCAACGGAAACCCTGGGCAAGGTGGACGTGTTCGTGAACGTGGCGGGCGGCGGCTACACCGGGCAGGCCGGCGCGATCATGCTCGGCGTTGCCCGGGCACTGAAGATCGCCAACGCCGAGTACGAAGACGCTCTGCGCAACGGCGGGTACCTGACACGGGACAGCCGTATGGTCGAGCGGAAGAAGCCCGGCCGCTCCGGCGCTCGCCGAAGCTTCCAGTTCTCGAAGCGGTAACGGTTCGCCGACGGATCAGACGCAACGATCTTCACGACCCCGGCGACACGTTGCCGGGGTCGTTTCTCATCCAGGACAAAGGATGTGTTCCATGCCGGACCAACCGAAAGTGCGCGTAGCGATTGTCGGGGCGACGGCGTACACCTCGCGTGAGACGCTGCGTTGGCTTCTGCGGCACCCGCAGGTGACCATCGTCGCCCTGTGCTCGCGTCGTGATCCGCAGCCGCACATCGCCGAGGTGTTCCCCGAGTTTGCCGGCCGGCTGGACATGCGTTGTGAAGCCATCGACCCGGCGGCGCTCAAGGGCCGCGCGGACGTGGCCCTGCTCTGCCTGCCCAACGGGCTGACCATGACGTATGTCCCCGCCCTGCTCGACGCGGGGCTGCGGGTGATCGACTTCTCGGCCGACTACCGGCTCAAGGAGCCTGCCGAGTACCAGCAGTGGTACAGCAAGACCCACACCGATCTCGACAACCTGCAGCGCGCGGTGTACGGCCTGACCGAGCTCTACCGGGACAAGATCCGGTCCGCCCAAGTCGTGGCCAACCCCGGGTGTTACCCGACCTCGGCCGTGCTGGGCATCGTGCCGCTGCTGCGAGCGGGGCTGATCGACCCGCGCGAAGTCATCGTGGACGCGGCCAGCGGCATCAGTGGGGCAGGCCGGGAACCCAAACCCGAACACCACTTCCCCGAACGCCACGAGAACTTCGAAGCCTACAAGGTCGGCGACCATCGCCACATGGTGGAGATCGAGCGGGTTCTGGATGCCCAGGTGCGCGGCGGCAAGACCTCGGTGATTTTCACGCCCCACCTCGTGCCCATGGAGCGGGGCATTCTCTCCACCATCTACCTGAAACCCGTGCAGCCGGTCTCGGTGGAGCACGTGACGCAGGTGTTGGCCGAGGCCTACGAGCACGAGCCGTTCGTTCGGCTGCGCGTCGCCCCGCCGCGGACGGCCGACGTGGCCCACAGCAACTTCTGCGATATGTCCGCCCGCGTGGTGAAGTCGCGAATCATCGTCCTGTCGGCGATCGACAACATGGTCAAGGGGGCCGCCGGGCAGGCGATTCAGAACATGAACGCTATGTTCGGCCTGGAGGAGACGGCGGGCCTGCTGGCGTGAGGTGCAGTATGAGCAACCTGGTCATCACCAGTCCACAGGGCTTCCGGGCCGGCACAGCGGCCTGCGGTATCAAACAGAGCGGCAAACTGGACGTGGGTATTCTCGTGGCGGACGTGCCCTGCGCGGCGGCGGCGGTGTTCACCCGCAATCGGTTCTGCGGGGCGCCGATCGTCGTCGGGCGCGAGCACGTCCGCCGCGGACGACTGCGGGTGATCGTGGTCAACAGCGGCTGCTCGAACGTGGCCACGGGGCAGCGCGGGATCGCCGACGCCCGGACGATGTGCGTCCATGTGGCGGCGGCCATCGGGGCTGAGCCGACCGAGGTGCTGCCCTCGAGCACCGGCGTGATCGGCGAGTTCCTGCCGATGGCCAAGGTCCGCGCGGGCATCGACGCCGCGGCGGCCGCGCTATCCGCCTCCGCCCAGGCCGGGCGGCAGTTCGCCGAGGCCATCATGACCACCGACACGCGGGTCAAGGAGGCCGGCGAGCGCCTCCGCATCGGCCGTGTCACGGTCACCATTGCCGGCTGCTGCAAGGGCAGCGGCATGATCGCTCCGAACATGGCCACGATGCTGGGCTACCTGACGACCGACGCGGCCCTCCCGGCCGGGCGACTCCGCCGCCTGCTCAGGGCGGCCGTCGAGCCGACGTTCAACCGGGTGACCGTCGACGAGTGCGAATCCACAAGCGATACCGTGGCCATGTTGGCCAGCGGGCTGGCCTGCCCGGTCACCAGCGGCCTTGCTCAAGAACGCTTCGCGGCCGGCCTGCGGGCGGTGTGCGAATCGCTGGCTTACCAGATTGCCGCCGACGGCGAGGGGGCCACACGCGTGCTCGAAGTCGCCGTCCGCGGCGCCCGCAACCCGCGTGACGCCCACGCCGCCGCCCGGGCCATCGCCGTCAGTCCGCTGGTGAAAACCGCCGTGCACGGCGGCGACCCCAACTGGGGCCGCATCGTCCAGGCCCTCGGGCAAACGCGCGTCGCCTATCGACCCGAGGACGTGATCGTGCAGCTCGGCGGCAGCATCCTCTTCCGCAAGGGCGCGCCCGCCCCCGGCCTCGACCGCCGGGCGCTCGCCAAACTCATGAAGGCCAAGCACGTCGCGATCACCATCGATCTCGGCGCCGGCCGGGCCGCCGACCGCGTCCTCACTTGCGATCTCTCGCGCGAATACGTGACCATCAATGCGGACTATCATACGTGAATGCGACAAGACGAAGTGAGAAGTGAGAAGCGAGAAAGCGGCTTCGATCTGACCTCTCAACTCCCAATTCCTCATTCTCCATTTCCTCTCATGTCGCCACATGGGGCTCAGCGGTTGGCGTAGCGGGCGGCGGCGACACCGCGAGCGACGAGCCGGAGGTAGAGCAACAGCGACAGGACCGCAACCAGTACCATCGCGATGCCGAACCAGACGTCCGGATCAAACCACAGCCGGGGAACAACCTTGCGCAGCCAGTCCTGCGAGCGCAGCACGATCCGCAGCTTCTCGAACAGGCCCGCACAGTACAGTACGATCAGTACCCCCGAGGTGAACATCCAGACCAGCAGGATCGGGGCGACGTAAACCGCCATCTGGATGCTTGCCGGCCAGAGGTTGCGTTGCGCTCCGCGCCCGTACCAGAGCCCGACCACCCACGCCACCAGCAGCGTCAGGCCGAGCATCAGGCCCGCCACCAGGTAGCCCACAGCCGGGGCGCCAAAGTAGAGATACTCGGCTCGATCTCGGGAGAACGTCTCGGGGGAGTCGCTGTAGCACGCCAGCAGAAACGTGCCCGCACCGATCAGGAAAGCACCGATCAGGCTCAACGCCAGGAACAGGCGATGATCGGTTTGGCGGGCGACGACCTGGATCTGCCGGCCGATCGCGGCGGGGTCCACCGCCGCGCGGACCGCGCAGCGTGTCCAGGCCAAGGGCAAGAGCCCGCCGCGGTGCCAGCCGACACCCGGTCGGACGCCTTCGCCCAGGGAGGAATCCACCGTCTCTCCGCATTCCGAGCAGCGACCGTCGCGCGGTGTGCCGGTCAGGTTGTATCCGCAGGTCTCGCAGGTCGGCGGCCGAGGCAGAGCCGGCACCGCCCGCGGCGCCCCCACCGCCCGCAGGAGGGCCCACAGCATCCACGCGAGTCCTGGAAAGAAACCCCAAACGATGAGGCCCTCCGTCCCGAACTGCACATACCACGGCCTCGTCTGCCAGCGCACCTCCCAGTGACGATCCGAATCCTCTTGGTACTTCTGTACCGCCTCGGCATGCGCTTCGTTCTCCTGCGCAGTACTGCCAGGCGGCAAATCAGCCGGGTAGACCGGCATGGGGTGCAGTTGCTCCACGCGTGCGTCCCAGACAGCCCGCATAGCCGTCAACACGCAGAGGATGCTGCCCAACAACACCAGCAGCACCAGGGCATGGGTCGAGTGCAGCCAGACGCAGCGAAAGGCGTTGCGGATCGAGGCGCGAACCCGTTCATCCCGCGCTCCCCAGGGGGCGATCAGCAGAGCGGACAAGGCGATCTGCACCTCGAAGCCCACCAGAGGGATCACCATGAGCGCCGCGATCTCGGGGTCGCTGACCACCTCAGACCACAGCTCGCTCCACATCCCCCCCAACCGTAGCGACAGAATGTCGACCCATCCCTGCCGGCCGAAGTCCTCGGCGGCTTCCGCCAAGCCCGCGAAAAGGTCCAGCATCATCAGGAACAGAACCGCGGTCAGGAGGTGGATGAGGAAGGTTTGGAACAGGGACAGGTGGGCGAGTTTGCGGGCGGCGGTGGCCGGCCGAAACGTCGGGGCGAACAGGGCGTAGTACCAGGGCCAGCCATCGGGCGGCGCCTGCGCAGGCACCCCGCCCGTGGCCTGTTCAAGCGGCACATCACCGACCAGCGGTTGGGCATCACTGTCTGTGGGGGTGCTCGACATTGCCCGCATGATGTCGATATGGAGCGGTTGTCGCAAGCGCCGCGGGAGGGTCTCCGCATCGGGTCGCGAGCGGCGAGGGAAGGTCTCCTCATCGGGTCGCAAGCGACCCGGCTAAACGGGTGTTTCCAATCTCCTGTCTCCTGACTTCTGTCTCCTGTCTCCTGTCTCCTGTCTCCTGTCTCCTGTCTCCTGACTTCTGTCTCCTATCTCCTGTCTCCTGTCTTCCGTCTTCTGCCTTTGTGCCTTCTGCCTTCTCTCTTCCGTCTTCCCCCGCTTGACGCCGCGGGACTGCGGTGCTTACAGTGGCATGGCCGCCAATCGGGGTGCCGGTGCGCCGGGGAAACCACGCTGCGAGGCGATTCAGGCCGGGCACGGACGAGCGGTCGAGGAGTTGCTCATGTGGTGCTGCAAGACGGGGGCTCACCTTCTGGCATCATCGCTGGCCTGGGCTGTTTCCTTGAGCTGCGTGCAGACGGAGCCCGGGCCGCCGCTGACCGTGGAGCCGGTCCTTCTGCCCAATGCGGCCGAAGGCAGCGGCTACAGCCGGACGCTCACCGCCGACGGTCAAGCTCCGATGACCTGGACGGTATCCGCGGGCAACCTGCCGCAGGGTTTGAGCCTGGGCAGGGGGAGCGGAGAACTGGCCGGCACGCCCACCGAACCGGGCACCTTCGTCTTCACCGTGGACGTGACCGACGCCTCATCGCCTGAGCGGGCCGGCACGCGACAATACGTCCTGACCGTCCTGCCCCGCCTCACGGTCAACACGGCGCTGCCCCCCGCTCGCGAGGAGGAAAGCTACAACCACGCATTCGCCGCGGCCGGCGGGGTGCCACCCTACACCTTCGGGCTCATCGGGCTACCGGCCGGGCTGACCTTCAACCCGGCGACCGGCACGATCACCGGCACGCCGCCCCAAGGCTCCGCCCGCGCCAATATCCCCCTGGAACTGACCGTGACCGACTCGGGCAATCCGCAGCAGACCGTGAGCGAAGCCTTGACCTTGACGGTCAAGCCGCTGGCAGTGCAGATCCTGACCACGGGCCTGCCGGGTGCCCAGGTCAACGCCCCGTACTCCGCCATCATTGAAGTTTCCGACGGCCAACCGCCGTATCGCTGGACGATCATCGAAGGGATCCTGCCGAGCGGCGGGGCCAATCGTCCACGACTCAACGAATCGACAGGCCAGATCGCGGGTACGCCCGCGGCGGCCGGCACGTTCGTCTTCACCGTCCGCGTCGTCGACAGCGATTCGCCGCCGACCGAAGCGACGCAGGAACTGGCCATCGAGGTCGAGGACTGACACGTTAACGAGGAGGCTGAACACCATGTGGCGAGGCATCCTTCTGACCATCGTGGCCGTGCCGTTGTGCTTCGGGGCGGCCTGCGAGCTGTCATGCAGCCCGCTCCCGCCCGGGGACCCGCCGGATACCGAACTGCCGCTCGACCTGGCAGACTGCGAGTTGAGCATCATCGAGAACCTGGAGGGCACCCAGGCCGAGGTGACCGCCCGGATCACCGACAGCCAGAGCCGACCCGTGGAGATGAGCGGCGGGCAGTCCGTGGTGGTGAACGGCGAGGCCTTGGCCGGCCCGGACGCCCATGACGAATACGTCGCGGTGATCCCCGCGGCCGAGCGCTACGAGGTGGTCGTCACCGAACCGACGCGCGGCGTGCTCACCACCGCGATTGACGCGCCGCCGGCCTTCGAGATCACCTCGCCTGCGGAGGGCGGGGACGCCTCGCTCTCCGGTTTCACCCTCGAGTGGTCGAACCCGGCCGCGGAGTTCGAAGTGCGGATCGCCCTGCGGCAGGCCATCCTCGGCACCAGCCGGCAGACAACGGGCGGCCCGGTCGCGGACGCCGGCAGCTTCGAGTTCAGCGCCGCCGACCTGGCCGTGTTTCAGCAGGGTGCGGACCTGGTGATCATCGTGACCAAGGCCGCCGAGCTGGATGCAATCAATGGCTTCGACGGCGGCACGCTCAGCGTGATCCGTCCGGTCAGAGCAACCGTCAACCCCGCCCCGTAGACCTGCGGCTCCGCAATCGTCCCAAGGGCACGGTAAACAACTTCGGCGTCACTCGCCATCCGCGGACGCGAGGAAATCGACGTCGGGCAAAATGGGGACTGGCTCCGCCCCAGCGACGCTTGCCGAAGAGAGCATCGTGGGATGCGGGCCAAGTTCACGATCTGGGACACATCGTTCCAGCGGTGCCTGTCCCCATTTTGCCCCGCGGGCGGCGAGTTCCGCCCAAACGACTTCGGCCACAGGTTGGCCAGGCGCTCACGCCGGGGGCAGGCCCATGGCACGGCGCCAGGCGCTGAGCTGCCCCAGGTGGAGCTCGACGTGGCCAATCAGGTAGAAGTTGAGGGCCGCGCCAATGGTGGGGAACAGCTCGCGCAGGCGGCCCGTGGCCGGGTTCGGGGCATCGAACGCCTCGTCGGGGGCCGACTCGACCGCCGCAATCGCCGCCTTGTGGGCCTCGAAGAACAGCGTCTTCAACTCCTCCAGCGGGGGATAGATCCGGCCGGCCGGGTCATCCCGGCAGTCGACCCCGGCCTTGAACAGGGCTTCGTACTGCGACGGGTACTCCGTCGATCCGGGCGGCAGCTTCAGACACTGCATCGTCCGGATGGGATAGAGCGACAGGTGCCCGAGCACGAACGCGGCATGGTTGGACTTCACCATCTCACCGCCGGGTGCGGCAAAACGCGCGCAGTTCTCCGGCGTCACGCCCGCCAGAAGCTGCTCCGCGTACATCTGCCCGAGCTTCGCTCCCGGTGCGATCACTGAACCAATGCCTGGCATGATGAATGACTCCTTACCAAACGAGAGCATCCCAGTCAGGATCCCTGCCACGGTCTGCAAGGACCGCCGTTCCGGATTATAGCGCCACCTCGTCCGCATGTCCCTGACTCGCGGCGTTCCGCGAAGCGGCAAGCCGCGAGGCTCACGTTGCCAGGGCAAAGGCGGGCTTGCGACTCTGCCACTTGCCGCGCGTGAAGTCGGGGCACTCGACGGGCACGCTGCCGCCGGCGATGGACTTCTCCGACGCGGGGATGACCACGCACATGGTCGCCGAGTCGTACACGTCGATCGGCGGGGAGGTGCGCGTGCGCACCGCGTTGATGAACTGCTGCAGCTCGAGGTAATCGGTGCCGCCGTGCGTCGCAGCCGCCCCGCCGGCGCTCATCGCCTTCCACCAGGCGTGGTCAAACTCCTCCTGGTATGGGCCGAAGGGTTCCCAGTTGTGCTGCTCCGGCTCGGGGGTGCGCTCGACAAGATGCACCGAGTCGCGGACCTCATCGTAAACGCCCAACGTGCCCTGGATCAGCCAGCGGTTGTCGTACGGGCGCGGAAGCTGCATGTCGTAGTTGATGACGATCGACCGGCCGCGCTTCGTCCGCACAACGGAGGTCACGATGTCACCCTGGGCGTACTTCTGTTTGGCCAGCGGATGGTCCGACCCCAGCGTGCGGGCGAAGTAGGCGTTGATGCCAACCGAGCTGGTGGCGGTGGAGGTCATGGAGTCGAAGGCGTCGCCGCAGTTGATGTCCAGCCAACTGAGCACCGGGCCGAGCGAGTGGGTCGGGTACTGGTCGGCGTTGCGTTCGATGAGGTACCTGGCCGGCCAGCGGGGATTGCCCTGGCGGTCCCAGAACCAGTGGTCGATGCACATGTGCGAATGGGCACAGTGGCAATGCACCAAGTCACCGAGCAGCCCCTTGCGGATCATGTTCAGCACGGCGAGGTTGTCGCGGCGGAAGCTCCAGTTTTCCAGCATCATGCAGGGCACGCCGGTGTCTTCGTAGGTGTTAACCAAGGCCCAGCATTCCTCGAACGTCAGCGCCGCGGGTACCTCGACACCGGCGTACTTACCCGCCCGCATCGCGTACACGGCCATCGGCGTGTGCCATTCCCAGGGCGTGGCGATAATGACTGCATCGAGGTCGTCGCGGTCCATGAACCGCGTATAGACCTCCGCGTCGCCGGCGTAGCCCTCAGGGCGCCTGCGGCCGGCCTTCTCCACCCGATCCTGGGCGGCCGCCAAGTTCCCCGGATGAAGATCACATAGGGCCGGCACCTCGACACCGTCCAGCGTCAGCAGCACCGCCAGCAACCCCTGCCCCCGCCCGCCGCAACCGACGACCCCGACGCGCACCGGCCGAACCGCCTCACTGGCCGGCACCGCCGCCGACTCCGTAGCCACCACCGCCGCGCCCACCGCCGTGGCCAGAGTACCCTGCAGAAACGTCCGTCGATCGATGCTGGTTTCACGAGGCATGTGCAACCTCTCGAATGGGAATAAAGACGCTCAGGAGCTTCGCAGACAGTTGGACAACATCGGGGTCTGAATCAAGACCGCGCCCGCTGCCTGCCCTTAACCGCACCGGCGTCAGGGGAAGTATAATCGATCGCGTTTTCAGGTCCAGCCGTTGCGTCGCCCGGCCGCAATGTCGGGGGCGCGACAGAATCGGTGGGCTTGGCGTGTCCCATTTCGCTCCGAAGGAGCGACGGGCTGTAGCCACGGGTGGAGCGGCGCGACGGCGCAG
>CAZEEJ010000099.1:0-2920 GCA_964511155.1 uncultured Planctomycetales bacterium
ACCGGCGCATGTGTTGACTGCCTTGTCGATGGTGACTGCGATGACGCCGATTTGTGCACGGTCGATCATTGTGCCGCGGGCGCCTGTGCGAATACGCCGGTGGACTGCGGCGACGGGTTCTGCGATCCTGCGACTGGTGCATGTGTTGACTGTCTTGTCGACGATGACTGCGATGACGCCGACTTGTGCACGGTCGATCGCTGTGCCGCGGGGGCCTGTGCGAATACGGCGGTGGACTGCGGCGACCAGTTGTGCGACCCGGCGACCGGTGCATGCGTTGACTGCCTTGTTGACGCGGACTGCGACGACGGCGATCTCTGTACGGCGGATGCCTGTACGGACGGGGTCTGTGCAAGTGCGCCGGTCGACTGCGGCGACCAGCTTTGCGACCCGGACACCGGCGAGTGCGTCGATTGCCTGGTGGACGGCGATTGTGGCGACGGCGTGTGGTGTAACGGGGCCGAGGCGTGTGTGGACCACGCGTGCGTAGTTGGCGAGCCGGCTTGTGCGGACCATCTGATCTGCCGGGAGGCGGAGCAGGACTGCGTCGGGTGCCTGGCCGACGCGGACTGCGACGATGGGGATCTCTGCACGACGGATGCTTGCGACGATGGGACCTGCGTGCACACCCGCGTGGCCTGCGGGGACGGCTTCTGCAACCCGGCAACCGGCAACTGCGTGGCGTGTCTGGTGGCGGCCCACTGCAACGACGGGGTGTGGTGTAACGGAGCAGAGGCATGCGTGAATCACGTGTGCCTGGCCGGCCAGCCGCGTTGTGAGGAGGGCTTGTTCTGTCGGGAGGCCGAGCAAGACTGCGTCGAGTGCCTGGCGGACGCGGACTGCGACGACGGCGATCTCTGTACGGCGGATACCTGTACGGACGGGGCCTGCGCAAGTGCGCCGGTCGACTGCGGCGACCAGCTTTGCGACCCGGGCACCGGCGAGTGCGTCGATTGCCTGGTGGACGGCGATTGTGACGACGGCGTGTGGTGCAACGGGGCCGAGGCGTGTGTGGATCGCGCGTGCGCGGCCGGCGAGCCGCCTTGTCCGGAAGATCAGGTCTGCCGGGAGGCCGAGCAGGACTGCGTCGAGTTGATCCTGACCGGTGCGGTATCGCGCAAGCCTCATGGGCCGGCCGGTACGTTTGACATCGACCTGCCCGTGAACACCTACGCGGATACGGGTATCGAATCACGATTGGGCGGGCCGACGCAGGTGATACTCACCTTCAACGGGCCGGCCGCCGGCGCAACGGTAGAGTCGTCGGCAGGCTCCGTGGACGCGGTCGTGGTGGATGGCCCGCAGGTGACCGTGGAACTCAGCGGCGTGCCGAACACGACCTGCCTGACACTGACCGTTTCAGGCGCCCCCGCCCTGGCGGGTGAGACCGTCGTGCATATCCGCTGTCTGGAAGGCGATGTGACGGCCGACGGCGTGGTCAATGTTCTGGACCTTGTGCTGGTTCGCAACTACCTCAATCAGCCCGTCGTTTCGGGCAACTTCCGGGCGGACGTGGACCTGAACGGCACGGTGAACATTCTTGACAAGGTTCGGGTCCGCAATCGGCTGCTTACGTGGGCGGCCTGCGAACCGCCTGACGAGGTAGTGGCTTGTTGCCTGGCCTATGGCGCCTGCGAGGACTTCACGGGGGAGGATTGCCGCTACTTCGGCGGATTACCCCAGGGTGCGGAATCGAGTTGCGAGACGACCGAGTGCGAGTTCTTTTGCGCGGATCCCTGTGACGGGTCCGAGTGTCCCGGTTGGGACGAGTGCGAGTGCTTGTGGGAAGGCGATCCATGTGCACCGGCCTGCGGCGGGGACCCCGTGTGCGACCCGGATTGCGGCGGCGACTCGTGTAACTCCGGTTGCCCCGACGCCTGCAACGCGGACCTCTGCGAGGTGATCGACTGCAACCACAACGCGATTGCGGATGAGTGCGAGTTCGGGGCGGGCATCGTCTATGTGGATGCCAGCCGGGGGGAAGGCTACCAGGACGGAACCACCTGGGAGACGGCCTACGCGTCGTTGCGGGACGCTTTGGCGTTCGCCTACTGCACCTGGCCGCCGGTGACCCAGATCTGGGTGGCCGCGGGCATCTACACCCCGGATGGGGACGGCGAGCGGACAGCGAGCTTTGACCTGCTCGACGACGTGGCCATCTACGGCGGATTCGGTGGGGCGGGATCGCGCCTCCATCCCGGCGGGGAGACCGAATTGAGTCAGCGCAACCCGGCCCTCAACATCACGGTGCTCAGCGGCGAGATCGGCGACCAGGAAGTCCCCTGGGACAATAGCTACCACGTCGTGACCGCGGGTCCGGTGACTGAGACTGCCGTCCTCGATGGCTTTGTCATTGCCGGGGGCCGCGCCGATGGTGACGCCGAGCACAGCCTGGGCGGCGGGATGCTCATCCTGGGCGGCGGGCCGACCGTGGCCAACTGCATGTTCCTGGATAATGCGGCGGCGTTTGGCGGCGGGTTGTACAGCGCCGGCGGTGAGCCCGCCGTCATCAACTCCCTGTTCAGCGGAAACCGGGCCGAGGGCGACTTTGCCAGCGGGGGAGCGGTTTACAGCTACTTCGGCCGACCGACGTTCACAAGCTGCACGTTTGCCGGCAATACCGCCTCCTATCTGGCCGGCGGCATCCATGCCCTCTTCTCTCTGGACGGGGCCATAACCAACTGCATCCTCTGGTGGAACCTGGCCGACACGCAGACCGTTGAGGCGGAGCAGATCGTCGTCGAGGAAGGCCCATTGGCCATCACCTACTGTAACATCCAGGGATGGACCGGCCAATTGGGTGGGGCGGGCAACATCGGCAACAACCTCGAGGATCACGATCCGCGGTTTGTGCGCGATCCCCTGCCCAGCGAGGGTGACTTCGGCGACCTGCGGTTGCAGGCCGACTCGCCCTGTCTGG
>CAZEEJ010000099.1:2930-19413 GCA_964511155.1 uncultured Planctomycetales bacterium
TTCGCCCGGCGTCCAGCCTCTGCCTCTGTTGGACCTCGGCTTCCAACCGCGGTTTGTCGATGATCCGTACCCCGACACCGGGAACGGCGACCCGCCCATCGTCGACATGGGTGCGTTCGAGCGGCAGCCGATCCCGTAGCCGGGGGTCGGGGGTCGGGTGAGAGCGGGGATCGGGTGATGAGCCGGGGACGCAAGTCCCCGGGTGAGAGCGGGGATCGGGAATCGGGTGGGGATACGTGCAACCCACCGTGTGCCACCGCTCTTCGAGCAGTGCGGATGGCGAGTAAGCCCCCGCTCGCTACCACCGCGAAGCGGCAAGCCGTAAGCAGAGTCTACCTCGCCGCCTTGCTACCTCGCTGCCTTGCTACCTCGCTGCCTTGCTCACTCCGGCGTAAAGAGCGCCCGCTCGCGGAACTGGGCCGCTTCCTCACGGAGGGTCTGGTGATCGATCGGGCGGGCGGGTTCGAGTGTGAAGGTCGCCTCCTGTTTGTCGTGGAAGTCGATCGGCAGGAGCACCTCGGTGACGAAGTCGACCACCAGCCACTGGTACCACGGCGGCTCGATGCGGTGAGAGGTCTTGAGCGACTCGTACCCATCCTTGCGCAGGATCACGTCGTACGTGCCATACCAGGTGAAGTCCACGCTGACCGGACTGGTCCCGATCTCGTCGTCGTTGAGGAATACGCGAGCGCCCTGCGGGTCAGAATTGAGCGTCAGGGTACGGCGAACGCATCCGGTGCCCAGGCAGGCGAGGACGACCAGGGCCGCGAGCCCCCAGCAGCCGGCGGTTGTACGTGCGGTCATGGTTTCACCTCGATGATCTCAGCCGAGGGGCCGTCCGTGTCCAGGATGGCAACGGTGCAGCGTCCGTTGACCCAGCCGCAGCATTCACCCGGGTTGAGGAATAGCCGGCCGTCGCGAGTCTCGTTGACCACTTCGTGCGTGTGCCCGGTCACGATGATTTCCGCCGCGGCGATCGACTCGGGCGAGCACCAGTCGATGAAATGGTGCAGCAGAATCTGCCGGCCGCCGGCCTCGAAGCTCAGCGGGCCGTCCTGGATTTGCGGCAGCACGCTTTTGAGGCCCCGTCGCTCACCGTCATTATTGCCGTACGTGATCTTGAGCGGCCCAGTCCAGGCGAGCAGTCGCTTGGCGGCGAAGGGGGCGATCACGTCGCCCGGATGCACGAGCATCTCGACCCCGCGCTGCCGCAGAAGGGCAAGGGCATGGTCCATAGCGGGCAGGCGGTCGTGCGTATCCGAAAGAACCCCGATCCTCATACCACTCCCCGCAAAACGGAGACGCTGCTCATGCCTTGGCCCGGTCACTTCGTCCGTGTCGCCGGCCCGGATGGACAACTCTTATAACGCTCCCTCCAACCTGCGACAAGCTGTCCCCACCCGGGTCCACCGGATGCGTTGAACAGAACCCCGCTTGGACCATACAATCCACTCGCCGGGTCGCCCGGGTCGTTTTGACCTGGGATCGCGATCGAGGGCCGTCGTTTGGGTCAGCCGAGTCGCAGGGATGATGCCATGATGCCAGCCGCCTCGATTTCGGCCGTCGCTCCGCAACGGCGCGGCATCCTACGATGGGTGATCCGTGCGGCAGGGGGGCTGGCCGTCTTTCTGGCAGCGGGCTATGCCGCTTTGCCCTGGTGGCTGCCCAAAGAATGGCTGGCGAACCAACTGACCAGTCAACTCGCCGCCGACCTTGACCGCCCGGTTTACCTCGACAGCGTCCGTGTCGGCTGGATCGAAGGGGTCGTCTTCGAAGGACTGACAATCGAGGAGCGCGAGTCTCCGTCCTTCGTCCGCCCGCCTCCAGACGATGGCCTACGCGGTACGGAAGCCGCGGGCACCCTCTCCTCGCCGCGTCCCGTCTTCGCCAGGGTCAAGCAGATCCGCTGTGCCTTCAAGCCTATCACCACGCTGCTCACCGGTCGCGTTGATCAGATCGAGCTCCACAACCCGGTCGTGTTCCTCACCCTGGATCACGACGAGCAGCTCACGCCGGATGATCTGGGTTCCCGGGCCGGGCGCCGGTTGCCCACGCTGCACTTCGTGATCCAGGATCTCCTTTGCCATATCCAGACGGCCAGCACCCGCGAGACGCTGGCCATGGACCGGCTCGAGTGCCGGCTCGAACAGCAGACCGGCATCCTCCGGCTGCTGGGCGAGGTGCGCACCCGGCAGGAAGGTCAGTTCGTCGCGGATTCGCAGCTTCGCCGCTTGAGCATCCACGCCCACGTGACGATACCTCGGCTTAACAGCGACGTTCAACTCGGTGGCGACGTGCGCGTCGAGTGGCATGGCCTGACCCTGACCGACCTGCCGCTGGGGCTCATTCCCCGGTTGCCCATCGAGCAGGTCAGCGGCTCGACCTCGGGCGGCATCACCCTTACGGTCCGGCCCGATTTGGGTCTGGACTACGATCTCGCGGTGGCCCTTCGCGGCGTGCACATCCGGCGGATGGGTGTCGAGCATGTGGCCCACGTGCCGGACGCGGAGTTCCGCTGCTCCGGCTTCCTGGACCCCAACACCGACGTGATCTTGATCCACACCCTGGCCTGCCAGACCCCGGGCGTGCGTTTCGAGGGTACCGGGGACGGGTCGCAGCCCTCCCTGCGTTTTGACCTGGACAACAGCGACCCTTCCGAGTTGCACATCGCCGGTGCGATTACCGACTGGCCCTGGCTGGCTCGGGAGTGGCCGGAGCTTGATCGCTGGGCGACGCGAACGGGGCTGCAAATCGCAGGTCCCGCCGACTTTCGCCTGGATGTCCACCGCCGGCCGAATCAGGACCATGCGGTCGTCTCGCTGGCGGCGGAGGGAGCATCATTTCGACTGGTCGGCCGTGAGGGGCTCCACTTGAACGCGGAAACCGGCCTCGACAAGCGGCTGCACGTCGATTTGCAGATCGAGCGCGGAATGCGGCCCCGCCTCCGCTCGCACCTGGATCTGGCCGTGGGCACATGTACGCTCACGGCGGAGGTCGACCTGCCCTGGCCTGCGATGGGCGAACCCTTGTGGCGGAGTCCCTCGCCGGATGCCGCCGCGCCCTGGGAGATGGCGACCGCGTGGAATGAGCACGTTTGGCCTGAGCTGCGGGGAAGCATAGGTGTGGATTGCACCGATCTCGCGGAGGCGGTGCGGGTGTTCCCTGGGCTGGGCACCTTGGTCGGTCCGACCGACTGGCGGGGCCCGGCGCAGGTGGCCGTATCCTGCGAGCCGGGCTTCACCACTAGCCGGGTGAGTGCGACCGCAGCGCTCGCGGCCGACAGCGCGGTGACGGTACCGGGCTGGTTGGTCAAGCCGCCGGGTGAAGCCCTGCAGGTCGGCCTCGGAGTCACGGTCAGGCATGGTGATGTTGGGCAGTTCGATGCCTTGGAGTGCGCGGTCGATTACGGACCCGGCCGGCTGCGGATCGGTGGCACGAGCGGCCAGGGTACCTATCGTGTCGCTTTCGCGAAGGAGGCGTCCGGCGAGATGCACCCAACGGTCCTGGCCGATGTTTCCTGGTTCTTACCCCTTCGCGTGGAGGAGCCGCAACGGTTGGGAGCCTTGTGGCCGGAATGGGAGGACTGGCTCGGTCCCCATGACACGCGTGCCTTTTCGGGTACGGCCACGGCGACGCTGCGGGGCAGTGTTTCAGGGCGGCCGGGTGACCTGATCGCCCGCTGGCAGGCCGAGGTGGAGGCCGGCGAGTTGGCCGTCCGCTGGGACGACCTGATCGATAAGCCCTCCGCTCGGCCCTTGAGTTTCGTGCTGAACCACCGCGTCGAGTCGTTCGGCGGGCGGGTCGAGCACACGGTCGGTATTGAGGCGCACCAAGCCGGCGGACGGGCTGAGGCCCAGGTGCGACTCGGCACCGGGGACGCCCGGAATCCGGTGTTGCTCTGCCGACAGGCCGACGTCGCCATCCACCTGACCGACGCTGCGGACTGGCTGCGTCTTGTCCCTCGGGCGGCGCGTGCGTTGGACGCCTATCGACCGACGGGAGCCCTGGATGCGGAACTGACCTGCCTGTTGTCGCCTGAGGGCCATGATCTGGGGCTGGCGGTTAACGCGACGGGCCTGGGATTCGAGTTGCCGGGCAATCCACCGGCCAACAAGGCCGCGAATGTGCCCGCGGTGTTCGGTATCCACGCCCGGTCGGCCCCGGCCGATCTGGGACCGGACACCGAGCAGTGGACGCTGACCGGCGGCCACCTGCGCTGGGGCGGGTCTGCTCTGGGCGAACTGGCGGGGAGAGTGACTATCGCATGGCCGTCGGGCGGCAACATCGCGTCGGTGCCGGTGGATACGTTGCTCGGCGGCCTGGTTGCCACGCCAAAGACCCGTGAGCGCGAGACTCCCGCAGGGGCAGCCCCGGCCCGGCCTCGCGTGCTTGATGCCGAGGTGCGGACCGCCGGCACGATGCTCATGGATGACGCGATGCGT
Organism: uncultured Planctomycetales bacterium; assembly: GCA_964511155.1. Classification (GTDB taxonomy): domain Bacteria; phylum Planctomycetota; class Phycisphaerae; order UBA1845; family PWPN01; genus JAAYDF01. The sequence goes on from CAZEEJ010000099.1 coordinate 7,373, forward strand.
GACTTCCACCCGCGCGTCCGCGGGTGGTGTGATCAGTTCAGGCTGGTCGGCGGCGTGGCGGCCGATCTCCGGCTGGAGGCCAGCACCGAGCAGGTGGAACTGATTGGCGTCCTGGATGCCCACACGCTCACCTTCGCCCTGCCATTCGAGAGCCCGCTGATCCCCCGGCTGCGCAAACCCCCCGGAGCACCCGCCAGGATCACCTTCGACCTTATGGTGGACGACTGGCTGGAGGCGCCGTCGTGCCTGGTCGGGATTCGCGACCTCTCGGTGGTCTTCGATGAAAACGAGTTGCGGACGCAGGGAGAAGTCCATCTTTCAGGCCGGTCGGTGCTTGATCTGATGTGGGATCATCTCGATCTGGAGGCCGACGTGCGGCTGCAGCGGCCGGAGGCGATCATCGAGGCGCTTCCCGGCGGGCTCCTCGATATTCTGGGCGGCCGGGCGGAACTGGCATTGAGCCTCGCCGGGAAGAGGAATGACCTGAGGATGAGTTCCTTTGGTGCGGAGTTCAACGATTTCCTGATGGGTTTGGGGGGAGACGTAATCGAGTTGGATGGCTCGGTGACGTTCGACGGAAAGGATGTCCACGTGGATCACCTGGAGGGTGCGTGGGGCGGCTCGCGCCTGCTTGCCATGGGGGCACTGCCGTTGCGAGATGGGGCGCAGCCCGGTCGGCTGGCACTGACTTGCGACGAACTGAGCGTGCCCGACCTGATCCAGCAATGGGGCCAGATCCGCGAGCGGCTGCCGGTTGTCCAGCCGGATGCGGGGGAAAGGGTGGGTGCGGAGACGTCCACCGCCGAAGCCGGTTCCGACGCGCTCATGCGGACGTTCCTGGAATGGTTCCAGAGGTCAGAGGCGAGCATCGACTTGCACGTGGACACGCTTACGGTGCCGTTGCCGTCGGAACAACTGCTGACCACCGACGCCACGTGGGTGGGGCTCAACGCGCAGAAGGGGCCGGTGACCGTCGCCTTCCGGGGCCTGGTGGACGGCGGTCTGGTCAGCGGCAAGGTCGTCTCGCACACGCAGCTCGCCGACCCCACGTATCACCTGACGTACACGGCCGAGGAGATCCAGCCGGGCCCCCTGGTCGATGGCTACCTCAAACGTGCATTTCCCGGCATGACCGCCACGGGGCCGCTGACCCTCATTGACGAGACGTACCAGAAGCTGCTGCCCTTGCCGGGTGAGCCGAACTTCGAGGTGGGCGAGGGTGAACTGATCATCCGGGGAGGCACCGTCGCGGGCCGGGCCGCCCCCCTGTGGATGACCCGCATCTTCCCCGGGCTCAACCTCTCGCGGTTCGAGTTCAGCTACCTGCACTCGTGGTTCAGCAAATTACCCAGCGGGCGAATCAGCCATCAGATGATCTATCAGGGACGTTATTACAACGTCTATATGATCGGTTACTCCGATCCGGACCGGCGGTTCGAGTACGAGGTGGGCATCGACTTCCTGGCCGATTATGATAGCCGCTACTGGGCGGACAGCGGCCAGGGTCGCATTCCGCTGTTTGTCAAAACGGGCTGGACGGACGCGGACGGGAACCTCCAGGATGAGCGCGTCAACTTCACGCCTCCCCGCCGTGTGCTCGATACTTTGTTCGTTCAGAACAATCTGGTCGTGACCGCCTACCACGCGGTGCGTAAGCGCGTGCTGGGCGAGAAGTGAGCAAAGTTTTATGCCCTTTGCGGATCTGCAATCCTTCGTGGCGGAGTTGGAGAAGCGTGACCAGCTTCAGCGCATCACCGCCGAGGTCGACCCCCTCCTCGAGGTCACCGAGATCGCCGATCGGGTGATGAAGTCACCTTGCCCTGAGGGTCTGGCCGGCGCCCCGGCAACCGATCCGGTGCACGGGGGGCTGGGCGGTCGGGCCCTGCTTTTCGAGAACGTGCGCGGGTCGAAGATCCCCTTGCTGATCAACGCCTTCGGCAGCTACGCGCGGGTCAAGCTCGCTCTCGGCTGCAACGACCTCGAGGAACTGGCCGACCGCGTCCAGCAGATGGTCAAGCCGGAGCTGCCCACCACGCTGCTGCAAAAGATGAAGAAGCTGCCGGACCTGGTGAAGCTGGCGGGCATGGGGCCGCGGGTTGTCCGCTCGGGCATCTGCCAGGAGGTGGTGCACACGGACGACGCCGACCTGCTCTCGCTGCCCATCATCCAGTGCTGGCCGGCCGACGGCGACTTGGCGTCGGAGCCGCCGGAAATCCCCCCGGCACCGCAACCGATCACCGAGGCGGCCGGCTACGAAGGACGCACGGGGCGGTACATCACGCTGGCCGGCGTGTACGCTCGCGACCCCGAGGTCGGGCATACCAACGTGGGCATGTACCGCATCCAAGTCTTTGGTCCGCGGATCGCGGCCGCGCACTGGCACGTCCACCACGACGGAGCCCGGATCTTCCGCAAATACGCCGCCGCCGGCAAACCCATGCCCATGGCCATCGTCCTCGGCGGTGAGTCCGTGCTCACCTATGCCGCCACCTGTCCGTTGCCGCCGGGCATCAGCGAACTGATGCTGGCCGGCTTCCTCAACCAGGGGGCCATCGATCTGGTGCCCGCCAAGACCATCCCACTCGACGTGCCCGCGCACGCCGAGATCGTCATCGAGGGGCTTGTGGACCCGCGGGACCGTTTCATCGAAGGGCCCTTCGGCGACCACACCGGTTTCTACTCCCTGTCCGGCCCGTACCCCGTTTTCCGCGTCACGGCCATCACCCATCGCCGCAATCCGATCTACCCCACGACGATCGTCGGTCCGCCGCCGATGGAGGACTACTACCTCGGCAAGGCCACCGAGCGCGTTTTCAGACCGCTCCTGCAGATGCTGATTCCCGACGTGATCGACTACCATCTGCCGATCTTCGGCGCGTTTCACAACTTCGTCTTCCTCAAGATTCGCAAGGAGTACCCTTACCAGGCCCGCAAGGTGATCCATAGCATCTGGGGTGCCGGGCAGATGATGTTCAGCAAGTTCATCGTCGTCGTGGACGAGCACGTGGACGTGCACAATGAGCAGGAGGTCATGTTCGCCGTCGGGGCGAACGTGGACCCGCGCCGCGACACGGTGATTGCCGACGGCCCGTTGGACATCCTGGATCATGCCGCCCCCTTCGAGGGCGCCGGCAGCAAGATGGGCATCGACGCGACCCGCAAGGTGCCCGGCGAAGGCACCGTCCGCCGCTGGCCGATGCCGCTGGAGATGCTTCCCGAGGTCAGGCAGCGCGTCACCCGCCGCTGGACCGAGCTGGGCCTCGGCTGACGCGCAGAGGCAGAAGGGACAAAGGCAGGAGGCACAAAGGGACAAAGGCACAGTTAGGGGTACGAAGACAGCCAGGCAGATCATGAAGCGGAACTGCGGCTGCCACTGCTTCACTACGCTGGATTCTTTGTCCCTTTGTGCCTTCGGCCTCTGTGCCTTTGTACCACTAACGGTTGATTTCTTCGCGCCGTGCGACGATTTCTTCAGGCGACTAGCAGTAAGTCCCCTGGCCGCTTTGGGTTGCGGGCAAAGCCCGCGCTGTGCCTTTGTGCCTTTGTCCCTTCTCCCTTCGCGGTCAACGAGCCGAGCCGGCAGTCGCGGGGACCCGCTCGGGAGTGGCGACCAGGTGTCGTTGGATGATTTCGAAGAGCCGGGCACGGTCGATGGGTTTGCTGGCGTAGTCGTTACAGCCGGCTTCAAGGCACTTGGCCCGATCAGAGGCCATGGCGTGTGCGGTCAGGGCAATGATCGGCCAGGAGTAACCGGCGTCCCGAAGCGCGGCGGTCGCCTCGTAACCGTCCATGACCGGCATCTGCATATCCATCAGCACGACGTTGAACGGTTTACCGGTCCGAGACGCAGCGAGCGCCAGATCCAGCCCGATGCGCCCATTGTCCGCCAGGACGACGTCGGCCCCACCTTTCTTGAGCAGGTGGGCGATCAAACGCTGATTGTCGGGTCCGTCCTCGACCAGCAGGATGCGCACATCCTCGAACGGCTTTTCCCGATCCGTCAGCGCAGGTGCCGTGCCGTGGGAGTCCTGTCGCAAAGTCACCGCGTCCTCGTTCCCCGCACCCTCGATCATGCGGACGCCTTCCAGCGGGCCCACCGCCACGGTCGCCCGGAACCGCGTTCCCAGACCCGGCTCGGTTTCCACCAGCAATACGTCTCCGCCCAGCAACAGGGCCAGCCGCTTGCTGATCGCCAGACCCAGCCCCGTACCTCCGAACTGCCGCGTTGTGGAAGCGTCCGCCTGGCTGAACGGATGAAAGATGCACCCGGTCTGCTCGGGGGTCATGCCGATGCCGGTATCGACCACATCAAACTGCAGGCGGGCTACGCCCTCGTCCCTGACGAGGCGAACCAGCAGCCGAACGCCGCCGGACTCGGTGAACTTGATCGCGTTGCCCAGCAGGTTGACCAGTATCTGACGCAGACGCAGCGGATCGGTGCGAATCACCTCGGGAATCGGGCCGATGAACTCGATGTAGAACTCCAGATTCTTGGCCTCGGCCCGGACGCGGACGAGGGAGGCGACCTCGGCGGTGATCTGATGCGGCGAGCAGGCCAGTTGCTCAGTGGGCATTTGGCCGGCCTCGATTTTGGACAAATCGAGGATGTCGTTGATGAGTCCAAGCAGGTGGCTGCCGTTGCGTTGGATCGTGGTCACCGCTTCCGGTATCTGGCATCTGCCGAAGTTGCAGTGACCTACACAGCCATCGTCGATCAGGTCGGCATAGCCGAGGATGGCGGTCATGGGGGTCCGAATCTCATGGCTGACGTTGGCCAGAAACTCGCTTTTGGCCAGGCTGGCAGCCTCCGCCTGAACGGCCATCTGGCGGAATCTCCGCTCGCTCTCACACAACTGAAGGGTCCGCTGCTGGACCTGCTGTTCCAGGTGGGTATGCCGGTTGCGCAAAACACCGACCAGAACGACGAGTACGGCCGTCAGAAACAGCCCGAACAAACCCGCCAGCCAGCTCGTCCTGATGGGGTAGGCGGCGTAAAACGCGGGCGTGGGATGGGTGATGACGGCGAACGGCCGGCCGAAGACGAAGACCGGATGCACTTGCCGGTGCAGACGTTGATGAAGTTGGCCGCGTTGGATGCAGGTGTCGTCCGCATGCGCGTCCTGATTCGGCTGGGAGGCCAGAAGCGTCGGCCCCTCGGCGGACGCCAAGTTCACCAGGTGGGCGGCGATGAGGGGCGCCGAATCGTCGGACTGCCTTAACGTGTCCTTGAGCATGGACTGCAGGCGGATGACCCCCAGCGCGAGGCCGCGCAGGGTCCCCGCAGGCATGCCCTCGCTCCCATGGGGGGTGGAGGAACCATCCCTCGCCAGTACCGGCCGGAAGACGAGAATGCCCTGGCTCGGCTCAACATCCCGGAGCAGGGCAACCGGATCAGTGCAGGTCATCAACCCGGTCTGGACCGCCTGCTCAATCGCCTTGCGGCGCGATCGCTCCGAGCCGAGGTCGAAGCCCAGAGCGAGTTCATTGCTCGCCCACGGCTCCACGTGGGCTACAGGGTAATAGGTCGCCCGTTCGGTGGCCGGGATCCGTTGACCACGGGTGTTCCGTTCCCAGATGACGAACTCGGGATGTCCGTCCGCCTGTGCCTGGGCCTCGGCACGCTTCCGTTCCTCGGCGGTGACCACCGGGATCCATGCGTAGGCTTGCACAACGGCGCTTCTGAGCATCGGTCGGGTGAAGGTGGAGAACTCTTCGCGACGCACGTGTCGGCTGCCGTCGTAAAAGCGGGCGATGTTGTCAACTCCGGTCTGAATATCGCGGAACGTATCGCGGATGACCCCCGCCTTGGCCCCGCTGAGCCGGTCGAAAACCCAGCCACGCTCGCGGTTTTCCGATTCAAGGACCACCAGGGTCAGCCCGACCGTCAAGAACACCCCAAACGCTCCCACCAGAGCCGTCTCGATGTGCCGCAGTCGCGGTTGGCGCTCCACCGGGAGCCGCCGGCGCCATTCAACGGCACGCACGCCGGCCAGCAGGACGAGCATGAGCCCCAGCGCACCGATACCCGGCCCCCAGCGAGCACCGTTCACCTGGGCCTGCCAGTGGTCGGCTTCCACGTCCACGCCGACGGCCATCAGTACTTCGCCGGTACGCGGGTCAAGAACGGGGATGACGGCCGACAGAAAGGTTCCGTATTCGTCTTCCTGCGGCCCGATCATGGTCGGTTTGCCCGTCTGGAAAACTTCCCAATCCCCCGGCGATGGCCGCTCGTATACCGTTCCGGGCGGACTGGCCTGAGGGTCGTCCGGCGGGTAGTTCTCGGGTCCGAACACGATGTGGCCGTCGCGCAGGGCCAGACTGTAGATGCCGCGCAGCGGGAGCAGGCGACCGTACGCCACCATCTGCTCACGGAGACGCTCGAAGGCCGGTGTACCCTCGTCCGCCGAGGTGAAAGTCAACTGCCCAGCCAACTCCGGGTTGATCGCCTGGGCGATCTCGGATGCCTGGCCATGCAGATGGGCTCGCATCTGGGCGTCCGTGCTTCGCGCACGCCACTCTCCCGCCCACCAGCCGAGCACGGCCGTCGAGGTGATCGCCGCGATCCAGCCGGCGGTGACAAGTCTTCGTGCCCTGGGCGAAGGCGGGCCGTGAACTGCCGGCGTGTCGGCGAAGGGCGAGCCTTGCTCGGTCGTGCATTCCATAGAGCCGTTCCAGTCCGATAAGCGTCACCCAGCGTTCCGTTAACTGGACCCCGCCAAGTCTGTTTCGGCTAACGTGGGAGGCAAGTTCAGGCTAAAGGCTGAAGGGCAGAAGGCTGAAGGTTGGGCGGCCGGCAGCCGGTCATCGTCTCGGCTTGCCGCTTCGCGGAAAACGATTCGTTCCGCGAAAACACGAACAGGTTCGCTCTGCCCGCACACAAACAACTCCGCCCGGTCCGCACACAAGCCCGATCATCTGCTTCCGGCACCGGCGTCGCTCACGCGCTGCCTGGCTGACTCTTTGGCCCCTTGCGGTGCGGGCTCCTGGACGACGCGCAGACCGCACGGTCGGACGCCCACGCCCGAATGTGCTTGACCTGCTCCTGCATGGTCTTCGACAGCGGGACAATCTCGTTCAGGGCCGGCAGCAGGTACTTGTCGGTCAGCGGCTCGTCGGCCAGACGAGCCGTGGTCACCGCCGCGATCACCGCCTGCTCGATCTCCGCGCCCGTCCACCCGTCGGTGCGCACGGTAGCCAGCTCCAGCGTCAGGTCCTGCACCGGCACCTGCCGCCGTTGGAGGTGAATGCGGAAGATCTCCATGCGTTCCTGGTGGTCCGGCAAATCAATGAAGAACACCTGGTCGAACCGCCCCTTGCGGATCATCTCCGCCGGCAGCAGGTCGATCCGGTTCGCCGTCGCGGCCACGAACAGCCCCGGCGGCTTCTCCTGCATCCAGGTCAGGAAATAACCGAAGATCCGGTCGAGCACGCCGCTGCTGTCCTGGTGCTGCCGCGTGATCGCGTTCTCGATCTCGTCGAACCACACGACCGCGGGAGCGATCTCCTCCATCGTGCGACAGGCGTCCGCGAAGATCCGCTCCGCGTTTCCGATCCCCGTCGCGAACACCTGCGCCATGTCCACGCGGTACAGCGGCAGGCCGAAGACGCTCGCCACCGACCGCGCCGCAAGGCTTTTGCCGCACCCCGACACGCCCATCAACATGATCCCCTTCGGCACGATCTCCGCCGAGATGCTTTCTGCCGAGAAGAACAGGTTGCGCCGCTGTGTCAGCCACTTTTTCAGCAAGTCCAGACCGCCCAGGTGCTCGATGTGCACGGTATCCGGCACGTAGTCCATCAAGCCGCTCTTGCCGACCAGCAGTCGCTTCTCCTCCTGGAGCAGAGACACCGCGGAGGCATCGAGCCGGCCGCCGTGCTTGACCGCGTGCTGAATCGCGTACCGGGCTTCATCGAACGTCAACCCTTGCAGGGCCGTGCCCAGCGTATACAGCAGCGCCTCGCTCCACCCGTCCGTGTCGGTGAGCTTCAACGCCTTCGCCTCCTCGCGCAGCAGTGCCTGCAACTCGCCCAGGTCCGGCAGCGGCAGCTTCACGAAGGCGATCTCGCGCTCCACCTCGGGAGGAATCACCTTGACCGGCGAGCAGATCACCGCAAACTTCCCCCCGCGCACACACGAATGGTATACGTCGCGCAGACGCCGCCGCACCTCGGCTGAACTTGCCAGGTATTCGTGGAAATCCTTCAGCAGGAAGATCGCCGGCTTGGGATGGGAGATCACCAGGTCCAGCAGGCCGCGCGGCCCTTCCGGCTGGCGGTCAACGGCCCGCTGCCCGTCACGCAACCCCTCGGTCACGCTCCAGGTGAGCACGGGGATCTTCGGACCGGCCGCCTCGTGCAGCAGCCGGATCACCCGTTCCTCTTCTGGAGATTGGAGGTAAAGCAACGGTCGGCCGGCGTCCAGCAGGTTACGGATCGCAATCAGGCTTCGGTTGCTCGCCGCCGCATCCATGATCGATCCCTCACCGGCCGCCTGCGGGTCACCATTCGCCGGTGCGGCGGGCCTCCCAGGCACAGCCGGCGGCCCCGATGAACCCAGCGTCATTGCCCAGCGTCGCGAATCGAATCTCCGGCAGGTCGTCCAGCAGGTTCCAGGTCAGTTTGTCGGCATGGCTCCGCACCCGGTCCAGGAGGAAGTCGCCTGCCGCGATCAGCCCGCCGGCCAGCACCACCCGCTGCGGGTTGGACATGTGCTGCATGTTTACCACCGCCACGGCCAGATAGTAGCACGCCTCATCCCAGACCTGATCGGCCAACGCGTCGCCCGCCTGGGCCGCCTCGACGATGTGCTCGGCCATGAGCAGCTCACCGGCATCCACCCGCTTCTTCAGCCTGCTCGGCCGGCCATCCGCGATCATCTCCTCCGCCCGGCGGGCCAGATTATACGCCGACGAATACGCCTCCACGCACCCGAGCTGATTGCACGAGCACCGCCGGCCGCCCGGCTGGGCGATCATGTGCCCCAACTCCGCCCCGTTCTCGAAATGCCCACGCAGCAGCTTGCCGTTCACCACCACGCCGCCGCCCACCCCCGTGCCCAGCGTGAACATGACGAAGTCCGAGACATCCTTGCCGGCTCCCGCCCAGAACTCACCCCACGCCGCCGCGTTCGCGTCGTTCTCCAGCGTCGTCGGGATGCCCGTCCGCTCAGCCACGATGTCCCGCAACGGCACGTTCTTCATGCACGGCAGGTTGCCCGGGTTGATCACCAACCCGCGCCGGTGGCTCATCGGTCCCGGCGACCCGATCCCGATGCCCACCACGGCTTCGCGCGCCACGTCCGCTTCCCGCAGCACCCGCTCCGCCGCACCGGTGATGTTGTCCACCACCGCCTGCGTCCCGCGGTCAACCTCCGTGGGGACGCTGATGTGGCAGGCCACCTTCGCATCCACGTCCAGCAGCCCCGCCTTGATGTTCGTGCCGCCCAGGTCAACCCCTACACAATACTGCTCCGCCATGATGCTTCACCATAAAATGCACAATTCGCAAGCAACAACACACGACTGCGAGCAAAACCCACGACTTGGCTTGCCTCTTCGCGTTAGAAACGATCATCCCCTCGCGACACGGCTTCTCACTTCTCACTTCTCACTTCTCACTTCTCGCCTCTCACTTTCCCCACATTGTGGAATGCAACGCCGGGCTCAACCGCCTTTCGACCTGGCCGGGCGGCGGGCACCGGAGGAGGACTTGCGCGTCCCCCCGGCCGATCGGCGGGGGGACTTCTGCTTCTTGGGAGCACGCGGGTCTTTGCCCTGCTCGCGCATCCGTTCCTCGCGGGCGGCCAGCAGCTCGACGGCCCGCTCCACGCTGAGTTCCTCCGGGGTGACCCCCTTGGGCAGCGAGGCGTTGACCACGCCGTCGGTCACGTAAGGCCCGAACCGGCCGTTCTTGACCGCCAGGGGGGCCTGCGACGTCGGGTGCGGCCCGAGCTCTTTCATGGTCTCCTGCCGGGCTGCCGTGCGACCACGCTTCGGCTGGGCGAGCAGCTCCAGAGCTTCATCCACCGTGATACTCGCCAACTGCTCGTGGTTGGCCAAGCTGCGCGTCTCCTTGCCCATCTTCACGTACGGCCCGTACCGCCCATCCTGCACCACAATCGCTTCGCCGGTCTCGGGGTGCTTGCCCACCGTTCGCGGGAAGGAAAGCAGCGTCCGGGCTTCCTCGAGCGTCAGGGTCTCGGGATTCATGCTCGGCCACAGACTGGCCATCTTGGGCTTCACCCCGCGTTTCAGAACGCCTTTCGCATCCCGCTCCGGCTCGCCCAGTTGGACGTACGGGCCGAACCGCCCCTTCTTCAGGTAGATCTGTTTGCCACTTTCGGTATCGATCCCCAGGGCCTTGTCGCCTTCCGCGGCCTGGGCCAGCAGTTGCCCCGCCGTTGCCATGTTCAACTCGTCCGGAGCGATGTCGCTCGGGATGTTGACTCGCTGGTTGGTGTCCCCGACCTGGAGATAGGGGCCGTACCGCCCGATGCGGGCAACGATCGTTTGCCCGCCGCCGTCCCGGCCGATGGGAATCGTGCAGATCTCGCGGGCATCGATCTCTTCCCACCCGGTGCCGATCCGACGTTTGAGGCCGACCTGGGCAAGGTCCTGCCCGCCGTTCGTCGCGTTCGGATCGCCGAAGTAGAACACCCGCAGCCACGGCGTCGATTCCAGCCTCCCGCCGGCAATCGCGTCCAGGTCGTCCTCCATCTTCGCGGTGAAGTCGAAGTCCACCAAGTCGGCGAAATGCCGCTCGAGCAGGTTGACCACCGCGAACGCGGTGAGCGTGGGCACCAGCGCGGACCCCTTCTTCCATACGTAGCCGCGATCCTGGATGGTCTGCAAAATACTGGCGTAGGTGGAAGGCCGGCCGATGCCCCGGTCCTCGAGTTCCTTGATCAGGCTGGCCTCGGTAAACCGGGCCGGCGGGCTGGTGGCGTGCTGTTTGGGATCGAGCCGGTGGGCGGTCAGCTTCTGCCCCTGGCTCAGCGGTGGCAGGATACGCTCCTGGTCGCCCAGCTCGGCCTGCGGGTCGTCCGCTCCCTCAACGTAGGCCCGCAGGAAACCCGGGAAGGTGATCACCTTGCCCGACGCACTGAAGACCGCCGGGCCGTGCGGGCCGGCCTCGGCCCCGATCCGCACGCTCGTGCGTCGCCCCGTCGCGTCCTTCATCTGGCAAGCCAGCGTGCGCTTCCAGATCAGCTCGTAGAGCTTGAACGCCGCCGGATCCAATTCTTTCTCTACGTCCTTGGGCGTGCGAAACTCGGCACCGGCGGGCCGGATGGCCTCGTGGGCCTCCTGTGCGCCCTTGGCCTTGCGCGTGTAGTGCCGCGGCTGATCGGGCAGGTACTCCGTACCGTACAACTGCGCGGCCTGGTTGCGGGCCGCGTTGATCGCCTGGCTCGACAGATGCGTCGAATCCGTACGCATGTAGGTGATGTAGCCGTTCTCGTAGAGCTGCTGAGCCAGACGCATCGTCCGCTGGGCGGTCAGGCGAAGTTGCCGTGACGCTTCCTGCTGCAGCGACGAGGTGATGAACGGCGGGAGGGCCCGCTGGGTGAACGGCTTTTCCGTCACCTCGGCCACCGTGAAGCTCGCCCCGGCCAAGTGCTTCGCCACGCTCCCGGCGGTGCCTGCGTCCAGCACGACCGCCTCGGTTCCGGATTTGAGCTGGCCGGTCGTGGCGTCGAAATCCTTGCCCGTCGCCACCCGTCGGCGGTCTAACTCCACCAGCCGGGCCTGAATAGACAGGCCCGGTGCGGTTTGGGTCCTCAACTCCGCTTCGACATCCCAGTACTCCGCCGTCCGGAAACGCATACGCTCCCGTTCCCGATCCACGATCAGGCGCGTGGCTACCGACTGCACCCGGCCCGCCGACAGCTTCGGTGCGATCTTCCGCCACAGGACCGGCGACACCTCGTACCCGTACAGCCGATCAAGAATCCGACGGGCCTCCTGGGCGTTCACCAACTGCATGTCCACGTCGCGGGGATGGGCCAGGGCCGCCTCAGCGAGCACGGTGGTGTTGGTGAAGAC
>CAZEEJ010000100.1:0-19229 GCA_964511155.1 uncultured Planctomycetales bacterium
GAGCGGCCCGCAGGTCGTCGCACGCAATCCCCGTGAGACGATCGTGCAGCTCCTGCTGGTTCTCGAACGCGCCGATCTGTGTCTGCCGCCGTACGAGTACGGGGCCGGCGTCCATCCGATCCGTCAGCCGGAACACCGTGACCCCGGTGCCAGACTCGCCCGCCAGAATGGCATGCGCCACCGGGGCCGCCCCGCGGTATCTGGGCAGGAGCGACCCGTGCACGTTGAGGCATTCATAAGGGAACACGGAGCGGAGCGGGGCCTTGAGCTTCTGGCCGAAGTCGATCACCACGCCGAGGTCCGCCCCAAGGCGGGCGATCTGCTCGATGAACTCGGGGGCGTTCACGTTGTCCGTGGTCAGGAGGTCGAGCCCGTACCGCTGGGCGGCCTCGGCCACGGGCGTGGGCAGCAACTGCTTGCCTCGACCGGCCGGCCGGGGCGGCTGGCTGACCACTACCGCGACCTCGTGTCCGCTGGCCATCAGCGATCGCAACGATGGAACGGCAAAGGCCCCGGACCCGAAGAACACGAGCCGCATAGCGGCCTCCTGAAACCCCGCGGCCACCCGCGGCCGCATGCCCAGATCATAAGCCGGGTAGCCCATCTTCGCCACGGCGGGAGAAGGGAGCGAGGCAGCGAGTGACGTGGCGCTGGGAGCTTGTTCCCCGACGTCCGATCCCACCCGGGGACTCGCGTCCCCGGCTCGCTCAGTACTCAGTACTCAGTACTCCCCCCCCTGGCTCAGGTCTTCACGTTGTCCAGGAGGAGGACGGCCAGCGGGGCGAAGATGAAGATGGGCAGCCAGGCGGGGATCATGGGGTCGACTCCCACGGTACTCATCAACTGCTGCCCGACGAAGGTCACCAGGAAGGCGACTCCGCAGACCCCCAGGGCCTTGGCCCCCTGGGTCAGCACGCTGCCGGGCAACCGCTGCATGAAGAACGACATACCCAGCAGAAGCAGGATCATGTTGCTGATCGGCAGCGTGAAGCGGCCATGTTTGATCTGGGCGATGCGTTGCGGGTTGATGTCCCCGCGCTGGGCGAGCAGATTCAGTTGCCGCGTGCTCAGGAAGGCCATCCACTGGCGGGTTTGCCGGAGTTGGAGCTCCTCCGGGGTCAGGTTGCAGGCGAAGAAGTCGCTGCGCTCCATGTCGAGATAATGCCGCCCGAACAGGCCTCCGCCGGGGTCTTCGACGAGGGTGAAGCGGCGGCCCTCGCGGGGCGTGAGCGCCCAGCCCTTGCGGTCGGGGTCCCACTGGGCGCGGTCGGCTCGGAGGACCTCCTTGAGCCGCCCCCCCTGCTCCGCGTCGTCGGACAGCTCCATCACGATCAGGTCGCTGATGGCCTCCAGCCGCGGCGAGAACTGCAGGCCGTTGATCAGCCGGCGGTCGCCGTCTCTGACGAACCACAGCTCGTAAACCCGGTTGCCCTCGACGTCATCGCGGCTGCGGGCGATCTTGGGGGCCACCTTGGGCAATACCATTTCGTAGTCGATGATCACCAGCGTGTTCATGATCAGGCCGGCCGCGATGATCGGGGTCGCCAGTCGGAACAGGCTCGTGCCCGACGCCAGGATCGCCGTGATCTCGTTCTGCTTCTGCAAGCGGGCCAGGGTGCCGCAGGCCGCGAACGCCGTGATCACCCCCGACAACTGGGCAAAGTACAGCGGCAGGTTGTAGAAGTAATAGTCGGCGGCATCGTAGAGGATGCCGAACACCCCCTTGCCGTGCTTGGTGAACTCGTCCAGGTTGACAAACAGGTCCAGCACCACGTACAGGCTGATGAGCACGAACAGGGAGAGGAAGTAGTTCACCAGGAAGCTGTGCAGGAGATATCGGTCGAGGGTTTTCATGCCCGTGCGGTCTCCCAATCACCGCTTGAGGTAACGCGCCAGCACGACGACGTCGGCCAGGGCGACGAGGACGATGCCTACCCAGATGACCACGATGCCCATCAGGTGCGTGTCGGTGTGGTTGGCCAATTGCCGGCCCATGATGTTGGCCACCACGACCAGCAGGCCCGGCACAAAACTGATCACGAACGCCGTCAGGAGCTGCCCCCCGCGGAAGATGATCCCCAGGGCCGCGGCCAGGACCAGGATCACCACCGTGCTGACACTGAACGCCAGACGCGAATGGATGACCCCGGTGATCTCCTGGCGAAGCTTGACGATCTCGCCGCGCTGGCTTTCCCGGGCCTGGTCGAGCCGCTGCCCGAGGGCCAGCGACGGCAACTCCGCGGTGACGGCGGCCCGGTCGTGCAGATCGCCCAGCAGGGTCCGCGTGTCGATCGGGTCGGTGATCCCGGGCCACTGGGCGGGCAGCGCTACCCGCTCCAGGTCGCGCCTGTCGTGCTCGACCCGCAACCCCGGATCGACGGCGTCGGTCATCACCACCTGATCGCGCAGGACGATGTGCGCCCAGATGCTCGCATCCTCAAAGGGCGCGCGGACGACTTCAATCCCACAGGTGCCCGCCGAGTACTGCCGCCGTCGCCCAGCCTGGGTCTCGGCCACGGTGACCCGTCGGAGCGTCGGGCGCAGGTTGTCCGGATCCTGGAGGACCTGCTCCGCCCGGATCTCGTAGCTCACGCGGTCATCCGCGAGGCGCAACACGCCCTCCGCTCCGGTGAGCTGCTGGTGTACGTACCGGTAGAAGCGCGCCTCGCGAGCCAGCCACTGCACCCGGTCGAGCGACTCCTGGATCGTCGGCAACGTCAGGGGCGCTTCCTGGTACCTGAGGAGGTCGGGCAGCGTCAGCCACTTGGGCTTGAGCACGGTGCGGCTGGGCAACTGCGTGGGTTCGATCCGCTGTTTCTCCGTCTCGAACAGCTCGTTTCGCCGCACGTCCAGCCAGCGCACGTTGAACAGGGCCGCCTCCACGATCGGCGTCCCTCCCGTGCTGCTTCTGCGAAAGTCCACTTGTGCCGCCCGGGCGGTGCCGCACCGCGTCAGGCTGCCGTGCTCCAGCTCCAGGAACGCCGCCCGCGTGATCCGAATGGTCTTCACCTCCGGGTCCTGGTCGAAGAGCTCGGTATGCCCCGCGTAGAGCACGAGGTCGCGGTACTTGACGTACCCCCGCGTGCTCAACGCCTGGTAGACGATCTTCTGGATGTCATACTGAACCATCGCGTCCAGTTGCCTGACGAAGCGGGGAATCAGGTGATTGGTGAAGGTGAAGGTGAACGCCCCCGTGGCGATGCTGAGCCCCACGGCAGGTGCGAGCAGCCTCACGATGTTCACGCCGCTGGCCCGGCAGGCGTCGATCTCGTTGTCCGCCGCCAGCCGCCCGTAGACCATCGCACAGGCGAACAGGGCCGACACCGGCAGCGTCAGCGTCAGGGCGATCGGCAGCACGAAACCGAGCATCCGAAGCACCTGGACCGCGGTCAGGACCTCCGCCTGGATCATGTTCAGCACGCCGCCGCACAAACTGAACGTCAACGTCAGACCCACCGCCGTCAGCGTGAAGGTCTTGAGCAGTTCGCGGGTGACGTAGAGTTGAAGGGTACGAATCATGCGGACCCACCCGGGCAGCGCTCCTACCGTCGGTACAGGCGGCTGATCCTTCGTTCCGGCGGGGCGCCGATGGCCTCACGGACCCTGGCAGGGACGCGTGCCGCCGGCCTCCGCCCGCCCACACCGAACGCGGTGCGACCTTCCGTCGGCCCCCGAGCCCGGACCCGGCATACCAGGGCGCATCCGGAGCCCCACACCCTAGCCAATTCCGCCGCCCCGTCAATAGGACAGCGGCTCCCGATGTCACGCAAGGACGGGTGGCCCACCTCCTCTGGAGGTGGGGGAGCGATTGACTCGCAGTGCGAACGCCAATCCCGTCACCGCATGGACTCGGTTGCCGCAATCGCTCCCCCAGGTCCACAGGACCTGGGCCACCCAAGCCGCCGCCTCAACTGTCACGGCTCGCCCGCGGCCGCGGCGTAGTGCTGCGCGACCTCGTCGGCCGACAAGGCACGGTCATAGATGGCCACCTCGTCGATGCGGCCTTCGAAGGTGGCCGGTGAGTCGTGGCCGCCGCCGATGAGGACCTCGCTTGCCCCTGACGGAAACTCGATCATGCTCCGGCCGGCCAGATCCCCCGTACGCCGGCCGTCGAGATAAACGGTCACGTCGCGGCCGTCGCGCGCCAGTACCAGATGATGCCAGGTTTTCGGGTGGATGACGGCCTCCCCGAAAAGGATCTCTTGCGCGGCCTCCCCGTTGTCGAACCGCAGTTTGCCCGCCATGGGGCCGGTGCCGGCTATCCCCAGACGATCGCCCGGACCCGCCGCTCCCGCGGCACGGCGGGCGAGAAGATAGCCCGTCACGGGTCGGGCATCCGCCGGCAGGTAGTTGGCGAACCACATTTCGATCGCGTACTGGTCAGCCAGGCTATCCATACTCACTTTGATCCGGCCGCCCGCTAAGTGTGGGGCGCGGTTGCGTCGCCCATCGGCACGGGCGTCACCTGGGGCCGGCCCTTCCAGGTAAAAGGCGACGCCGTCCCCATACAGGCCATGCCGGCCGTTCCCGCTGGCATCGACCGCTCCCGGTCCGCTGAACTCGTTGAGTCGCCAGTAGGCCGCCGGTTTCGAGGCCAGCACCGCCCGCGGGTAATCGCCCAGCGGGTAATCATCCCCGGTCAGCGTTCGGCGCGGCTTACCCGTAACTGCCTCCAGAAGCCCCAGCACCGCCTCGACGGTTTTCGGCTCGGCCTCGACCTCCAGGCCGGCAGAGCGCGCCCGCCACGTGGTGTAGCCGCCGAGCGTGTGCTGGGCGGGCGGAGGGATGTACCCGTCGTACCCGTTGGCCAGCTCGATGATGAACGTCGGCGTGAGCGGGCTTTGCGCCTTGATCCGCAAACCGGTGATGCCGAAGACCTCGCAGGGGACCGCCGCGATGCCTAAACCACCGATGTTCAGGGCCTGCAACTTCAACTCGCGTGCGGCCGGCACCTGGCTCAAGAGGACCTGCTCGCGGGCATAGACCTCGGGCAGGGTTTGCGGGCTGCGATCCTTGAACGCCTCGAAGGCCGAGGCGGCAAGGGCGAGGTCTTCATCGCTGATCGGGCGGACATGCAGGGTGAGGATGGCCTCGCGCATGGCCAGAGGCACCCAGTCGTGGTACGCGATGGTCTTGCAGGCCGCGAGCACCTGCCGGGCGATCACCTCACCGTACTCCACGTAGCCCAGCGGCTTGTCCGGCTTGGATTGGCCGTAATCCATCCAGTGCAGGTCGCCGCTGGTGCCGTTGGACATGATGCCCACGAACGGGGGCGAGTGGCCGGGGTCGCCGATCAGCTCGGCGATCCGGCCGGCAAAGGCGCCGAAGTAGTCGGCCGAGAGCGGCTTGGCCCCGACGTAGTGCATCGCGTAGTTCGCCAGCAGGGCAAGCGGTCGGCCGTCCAACGATTGGACCGACACGATGGAAATGTCCGGATCGACCGGGCCGGCCGGGCCGAGATAATCCGGGTTCTGCCACCCGGGGTGCATCATGGCGCGAACGCTCTGCCGCCCAAACGGGTCGGTGTCGATCCGATCCGGCCGACGAATCCAGCGGCGGCAATGGGTGTGCTCGGGGGTCGGCACAACGGTCCAGCCGATCCTGGCGGGCGTCAGGTTCGCCACCGCCGCCTGCACCGCCTCAGCGATCAGCGCCGGCAGGAGCCGCGCGTACTCGTCGTCGGCGTCCGTGCCCAACAGGCTGATGATGGCCGGGGCGGAATGCGTGTGCGTCGCGGCCATCAGCAGGCGGTCCGTCGGGATGCCGGTGGCTTCGTGGGCCAGCCGCTTGGCTTCATCGAGGAGGTTCCGCGGGATCACGCAGGTGTCCACGAGCACGATGACGATGCGTTCGTTGCCGTCGTCGAGCACCAGGCCCCGGGCATGGAGTCGATCCTCCGCCTGCGCGGCCGTATGGGTCAGGAAACTGCCGGCCACGTTGATGGGGAAGCGCTGCGGCGTGATATCGACGGCCGCCGCCCCGGCACGGAAGACCTTGGCGGTCTCGGCCCCCGCCACGACGCCGGGCCATGCGGCCAAAGCGAGCAGGACGCCACAACGGCACATCATGGACACGCGGCAGGAGTCAACAGCAACCATGGGCATGGTCCTTTACATCAGTGTTGGTCGGTACAACCGTCCACAGATCCTCAATGAATCCAGCCTCGAAGACGTGCAAGCCGCTCACACGCCGATGGCGTAGATCCGCGCCGACCGCAGGTAGAAGCGGAAGCGGATCTTGCGGCCGGCGAACTCCGTGCCGGTGCGATTCTCCCAAGTAAGCGGGATACGCGTATCGTCGGTCGCCCGCAGCACGCACTTGTCATACTCGTAACCGGGGATCGGCCGGTCGGCCTCGTCGCGCAGCTCGACGGCTACGTAAGCCTGGTTGAACAGGCCCTGGCCGGCCGGGGCGGACGCGTTGAGCAGGAGCGGTCGATCGGGCATCTCGATCAGGCGGCTTGAGAACTCGGCATTGGACCGTGACCCGATCGAGGCCACGCGATACTCCGGCAGGCCCATGACCCGCCCGGACACCCAGAACAGCATTTCCTTGCCGAACCACATCGGCGCCATCTTAACCGCGTACGGGGCCTCGCCGTGGGCGTCAACCCCGCGCCACGGACGCTGCCACTGGATGCCATCCGCACTGACCCACCACTCGCACGTCAGATGCGGGCCGTGTTTCGCTGGTACGAGCGGACTGGCGGCATAAAGATTGGCGACGCCCAGGTACCGGTCGGCGTAGCGGAAGGGCTGCATGCGGTAGAACTCGACGTCGGGGGGGTCGGCGGCGTCCGGAGTGATCAGCCCGCCCGGGCCCGCCTCGTCTGCCTGCTCCCAGTGTACGCCGTCGCGGCTGGTGCGGATGGAGAGGACCCGCCGCCGCTGGTTGCCGATGTTGTCCGCGTACGGCTTCTTGAAAGCCTGCTGCGTGACCTGAGCGGTCAGGAATCGACCGGAACGAACGTCCCACATGCCGCCGAACGCGTCATGCTCCGTATAGAGGGGCTCGGTCGACAGCGGCCGCCACGCCAGCCCGTCCGGACTGGCAAACCCCCAGACGGCATGGCCTTTCTCCGGCTGTGGGTGCCGGCTCCAGGTAAAGAAGAACAGCTCGTGCGTGGTTTCCTGGTGTACAATCATGGATTCGATCAGCCACGGTCCTTCGGGATTGCGGAAGACTTCCTGCCATTCGGTGAGGCGATAGCCGTCGGGCGTCGTGCCGCGATACACCTGCCAGCGGAAGGTCCGGGGCTCGGTGCCCGCCTCCTGGTGCGTGCAGGCGTATACGTGGCAACCGGCGTCGGTCGGCACGGCCCTCAGGGGATGATACGCGGAGATGGGTCGGCCCTCGGCGACTTCGACGGCCGCGGCTGCGACCGGCTCAATCCGGCCTCGCTGCTGCAGCGCGTTGGCCTCGAAAATGAGCCCGCCGGATGGATCCAGCGCGTCCTCCGGCTGCATGAACAGCAGGAGTGGCTGAAACGGGGCCTCGGCCGCCAGGGCTGCGACGCATACCAGGGCGGGAAGCAGCCAGCGTAGGGTGCGGATCATGAACGCACCTCCGTGCGGTTGAAGATCATGTGGACTCCGTGCCGACATCGGCGTATGCCGGGGGACTATCATACCAGAAAATACACCAATGAGTTGAACCACCAAGACACAAAGGCACCAAGACGGATGATGAGCGAGAATCGGGCGTGCGACTGCTTGACCAAGCTGCATTCTTCGTGTCTTTGTGTCTTGGTGGTTAGACTCGTGAACGATTACCTGTTTCGGTAGAATCATGCCGACCGGACGATTACGATGGCCTCGCGGCCGAGACCTGTGCCCATCCAGGAGGTGCCGCATGCGGATCACCGAGAGTGTGGTGGCGATACTCCTGATCAGTGGCCTGTCGGCCGTCGCGGCGTTCGCCACGGAGCCGGCGACACCGCCCAACATTCTGCTGATCGTGTCGGACGACCAGGGCTACCGCGACCTCGGCTGCTATGGCAGCCAGGACGTTCAGACCCCCATCCTGGATGGGCTGGCGGCGGAAGGGGTGCGGCTGACGAACTTCTACGTAAGCTGCCCGGCCTGCACACCGTCGCGAGCCAGCCTGCTCACCGGCCGATATCCGCAACGCCACGGCACCACAGCCCTGTTCCGCAACGACGCGGTTGATCTCGGCCTGCAATACGACGCCATCCGTTATGCCGTGTCGCCCGAGCGGATCCTGGGCATGGACGAACGCGAGGTGATGGTCGCCGAGGTGCTCCGCAAGGCCGGCTACGCCACCGGCCTGTACGGAAAATGGGACCTCGGCCAGTTGCGCCGCTTTTTGCCGCGACAACGCGGGTTTGACGAGTTCTTCGGCTTCGTCAATACGGGCATCGATTATTACACGCACGAGCGTTACGGCGTGCCCTCCATGTATCGCAACAACGATCCAACGACGGAAGGCAAGGGCACGTACGCGACGCACCTGTTCGAGCGGGAGGCCGCCCGGTTCCTCGAACGACACCACGACCGGCCGTTTTTTCTGTACGTGGCGTTCAATGCGCCGCACATGCCCTCGAGCCTGGACGCCGCCGTGCGCAGCCGGGTCCAGGTCCCGCCGGAGTACCTGGAGCGCTACCCGCAGGCCAACGGCGACCGGGCCGAGCGGCGTCGGGCGTACATGGCCGCCGTGACCTGCATGGACGAAGCCATCGGCCGCCTGCTGGCGTTGCTGGATGAGCACAAGCTGTCGGACAGGACTTTGGTCGTGTTCCTGTCCGACAACGGCGCAAGCGGCGGCGGCGACAACGGACCGCTTCGCGGGGGCAAGGCGACCCTGTTCGAGGGCGGCATCCGCGTGCCCTGCATCGTCCGCTGGCCCGGACGCTTGCCGCGCGGGCGGGTGTGCGATGGGTTCCTCTCGGCGATGGAGGTTTTCCCCACTCTGCTGGCGGCAAGCGGGGCCCCCGTTCCACCCGGCATCGTCCTTGACGGTTTCGACATGCTGCCGGTGCTCGCCGGGGCGGCCGCCTCGCCGCGTGAGGAGATGTTCTGGGAGTTCCGCGGGCAGGCCGCCGCCCGCGTGGGGCCGTGGAAGTGGGTATCCTCGCCCAAGGGCGGGGGGCTGTTCAATCTGACCGACGATCCGGGCGAGAAGCACGACCTCTCCGCCGACCGGCCGCAAGCGCTCGATAGGGTGACCGCGCGCCTCACCCACTGGCGACAGCAGATGGAGGCAGCGGAACCCCGCGGCCCCTTCCGCGATTACTGACCGTGGTGATGGACATGGGCTCGTAGCGTGTACACACGGAGGCTGAAGGATGAACCCTGTCACCGATATTCCTCATTCCCCACGTTCCCACGACGCACGCTTCAGGGTCCCGCTACGTACCCTGCTGCTGACCGCGTTGGCCCTCTGCGTCGCCGTGCTCCCCGCATTCGCGGACCAGCCGCGGCCCAACGTCCTCTTCATTGCGGTCGACGACCTCAACGACTGGTTGGGCTGTCTGGGCGGCCACCCGCAGGCCCAAACGCCGCACATCGACCGACTCGCCGCCGCCGGCACGCTGTTCCTCAACGCCCATTGCCAGGCCCCGCTGTGCAACCCGTCGCGCACCAGCCTGCTCACCGGCCTGCGGCCATCGACCACCGGCGTCTATGCGCTCGATCCCTGGTTCCGCACCGCGCCCCCGCTCAAGGATCTCGTCACCCTGCCGCAATACTTCGCCGCCCACGGCTACCAAACCCTGACCACCGGCAAGATCTATCACGGCGGCTACCCGCCGCGACCCGAGCGCGTCGATAGCCGGGAGTTCTCCGTCTGGGGTTACGAAGGCGGTGCCGGCCCCTTCCCGCCCACGCCGTTCGTCCGGACCCCCAGCGGGCACAAACTGATCGATTGGGGCGCCTTCCCCGAACGCGACGAGGAGCAGGAGGACTGGAAGGTCACCGACTGGGCCGTCGACCGGTTGAAGACCATGTCCCGCGATCAGCCCTTCTTGCTGTGCGTGGGGCTGTTTCGTCCGCATGTACCCTGCTATGCCTCCCACAAGTGGTTCGACCTCTACCCGCCCGATACGCTGGTCATGCCGCCGGTGAAGGCCGACGACCGTGCGGACACACCGCGATTCTCGTGGTATCTGCACTGGAGCCTGCCGGAGCCGCGTCTGGCCTGGTTGCGGGAGCAGGACCAGTGGCGGCCGCTGGTCCGCGCGTACCTGGCGTCCGTGAGCTTCATGGACAGCCAGGTCGGCCGGCTCATGGCCGCGCTGCGTGACGGCGGGTTCGCCGACAACACGGTCGTCGTACTCTGGGGCGACCACGGCTGGCACCTGGGCGAGAAGGATATCAGCGGCAAGAACACGCTCTGGGACCGGTCGACCCGCGTACCGTTGATCTTCGCCGGCCCCGGCGTGGCCGCCCAGGCGCGCTGCCTTCGCCCCGCCGAGCTGCTCGATATCTATCCCACGCTGGCCGAGCTTTGCGGCCTACCGCCCAAGTCCGGGCTGGACGGTCACAGTCTCGTACCGCAACTGGCGGACGCCCAGGCCCCGCGTCGTTGGCCGGCCATCACCACGCACGGCCCCCACAACCACACCGTGCGCACCGAGCGCTGGCGGTACATCCGCTATGCCGACGGCAGCGAGGAGCTTTACGACGTGCAGGCCGACCCGCACGAGTGGAGCAATCTGGCCGGCAACCCGCGGACCGCCGACACGCGAAGGGAGCTCGCCGCCTGGCTGCCCGCGGTGAACACGCCGCCCGTCGCCGGCAGCCACGCCCGCCTGATCGAATGGCGCGACGGCACGGCCATCTGGGAGGGCAAACCCATCGGCCCAAACGACCCGATTCCGTAGATCACGCTGGCCTTGCCCATCCCATCACGTTGCGATGGATGGCCACCCGCCACCGGATTCCTCGTACCCCTGCCCCTCTCTGCCTTTGTGCCTCTGTGCCTTCTGCCTTTCTTCCTTCAGCCTTCAGCCTTTCTGCCTCCGTGCCTCCGCACGGTTGACGCCCCGGGCCAGTCCGCTACACTTCGCGTGTGATGTTAGCCGCCCGACGTCTGGCAGCCGTACTCACGGCGGTGGCGATCCTGTCGATCCTGACCGGGTGCCAAGCGCCGCAGCGCGTGCTTGAGCCCCTTCCTGCGCCGCACGTTCACGCTTATCCGCTGGCCCCGCCTCGCGAGGCCCCGCCGCCTACGCCCCCGCCCACCGCCCGAACCATCCGCGGGGCCACCGTGGTCCTCGACCCGGGACACGGCGGGAAAGACCCGGGCGCCTGGCCGCGATCCCTGTCCGCCCTGCCCGAGAAGACCATCGTGCTGGACATCTCCAGCAAGCTCGCCCGCATCCTGAGCGACCGTGGGGCACGCGTGGTCAGTACCCGGACGACGGACGTCTTCATCGAGCTCTCGACCCGTTCCGCCGCCGCCGACCGCCACCGGGCGGACCTCTTCGTCTCCGTCCACGCGGACTCGGCCCAGCGGGCCAGCGCCTCCGGTGCCGGCGTGCACATCTACAACCAGGCCTCCGCGCAAAGCCAGCGGGCCGCCCAGGCCATCAACACCGCCTTCCGCCGGGCGGGCCTCGAAACCCGCGGCATTTATCGCAACAACTTCCACGTGCTCCGCGAGCACTCCCGCCCCGCGGTCCTCATCGAGTGCGGGTTCCTCACCAATCGCGGCGACGCCCAGTCGCTCAACGACGCCGGTTATCGTACCCGCGTCGCCATGGCCATCGCTGAGGGAATCACCGACTACTTCGCCCGCTAAGCGGGCTTCAGGAGCGGCTGCACGGTAGTCCGGAAGAATGCCAACAGGGTCGCAGGCATCGAGGGTTCACCCGGCGTCGCATTCCGCGACGCTGACCAAGCAAGAGGTGAGAAACCGCGTCTCGGGCAGATGCCGTTGAACCTCACCGGCGGTGAGGCACGTGTTCAGCGACTGGGAACTGGCTCTTCGGAGGCGGCGTGAAGGCTTTTCGCGCGGTTCAGTGATGAGACGGCATAGCGGCGCGGACGCGTCAGAAAGGCTTCAAAGCAAAAAAAAACGCCCGTCTCCGCCCCCTCCCATGACGCCGAACACGTCCTCGTCGCAATCGGGGCGACTGGATTTGAACCAGCGACCTCTTGACCCCCAGTCAAGCGCTCTAGTCCAGGCTGAGCTACGCCCCGATGTCCGGATCGGCACCCGGCAGTGCGGCTTCCTCCGGATATCCGGCACCGAGGATATGCTAACACACCGCGAGGCGAACGTAAACCGTGGACGCGACGGATTCTGGCGGATGGCTCCGTGACAACTTGGGCGGGGACGAGGCCCATTGATCCTCACACGAAAGCCGGGAATAGAGCCCGACGCTCGCTTTGGACACCCCGCCTGACCTGTCCCGGCGCCGGGGGCCGGGCGGCGGCGTATTGACATGGCAATGGGGGGCGTTTCTAATACGGGTATAGTCGGTTGGACAACCGTCCGACTGACGCGGATGTGGCGGAATTGGCAGACGCGCAAGGTTCAGGTCCTTGTGGCCCACAAGGCCGTGGAGGTTCGACTCCTCTCATCCGCAAATCATTTCTTGTGCAAAGGTTAGGTAGAAGGCGGTAGGCACAAAGGCAGTGGGCAGTGAGGAGTAGCCCCCCGCGCCCGACCGCCAGCTCTGCGTACCGCGTCCGCAAGAATGCAACTCCTTGCCCACTGCGCACCGCCTACCGCCGTTGTGCCCCTATGCCTTTGTGCCTTCTGCCTTCTGCCTTCTGCCTTTGTGCCTTCTGCCTTCTGCCTTTGTGCCTTCTGCCTACTGCCCACTGCCCACTGCCTACTGCCCACAACTTTGCAGCCAGGCGACGCAGTCGGCGATGAAGGGCTCGGCGGCGGGTTCGAACTCCAGGGTGTGCTCGGCGCCCTGGTATTCGATGATATCGCGGGTGGGCCAGGGCAGGCGGCGGATGAAGGCCCGGGTGCGGGGGTTGTCGATGATGCGATCGTGCTCGGCCAGGAAGACCCGCACGGGACACCCGCTCCGGACTCGGGCGGCACCCTGGGCGTAGCGGTCGAGTCGTCGCGAGGCCCAGAGAAAGCTCGCGGTGACGCGGTGAAGGGCGAGAGGATCGTCGTGGATGAACCGCTGGCGCCCGGGGTCGGCGGTGAAGAGCTGGGGATCGTTCAGGGGAATATCGAAGCGCGTCCGGCGGGCGGCGAGCAGCGACCAAGCCACGCGGACCTTCTGCCAGGCAGGCAAGTCGACGCGGGAAAACAGGCCGGGAGCCACCAGGGTCAGGCTCCGCACGCGGTGGGGGAAATAGCGGAAGGCGGCCAGGGCCAGTTTGCCGCCCCAACTGACGCCGAACAGGTGAAAACGGTCGAGCCCCGTGCGGACGTGCAGCTCATCGAGGCAGTCGGCGACGTCGCGGAGGAGCCGGCGGGCTGAAGGGGCATGCCCGCGTTCCTGAGCATTGCGCCCGCTGCCGCGGCGGTCGGGCAGCAGAACGGCGAAGCCGGCCTCGGCCAGGGCCGACGCGGATCGCTCGAACCACTGCCCGTGTGACTGGATGCCGTGAAGATAAAGGACGGCCCCGCGGGGCGTGGGCGGCAACCACAGGCGGGCGTGGGCCTCGTAGCGATCCGAGAGGCGGACGCGGATGGATTCGAAGGCGGCCATGGCGGCATGGTAAGGTGCGGGGGGCGGAGGTTAAAGCTGCGGGGGGGGAGTACTGAGTGATGAGTACTGAGTGACGAGCGAGCCGGGGACGCAAGTCCCCGGGTTGAGACCGGGGATCGACAATGAGCCCCAAGCGGCCGGCGGATTAAGTGGCGTTCGTGCGAAGCCGCAAGCGGCGGGGTGGCTTGGTCGGTGAGGGGCCGGTACACTTTCGCGACCTGAGCGAGGAAGCCGTCTTCAGTACGCACTCACAGGAGCCATCTCGCCCATGCACTGGATCGACCTGAGCATTCTGCTGGTCTACATCGGGGCCATCCTGGCCATCGGGTTCATCGTCAAGCGCCGAGCGGCCCAGGGCATCGACTCCTACTTCCTGGGCGGGCGCACGCTGCCGTGGTGGATGATCGCCATGAGCGGCTCGTCGAGCTACTTCGACATCACCGGCACGATGTGGATCGTGTCGATGTTCGTGGCCTACGGGTTCAACGGCTTTTGGATCCAGTGGATCTGGGGTTTTGTGATTGCCGCGTTCTACATGGCCTTCATGGGCAAGTGGATCCGGCGGAGCGGCGTGGTCACCGGGGCGGAGTGGATGGTCTTCCGGTTTGGCAGCGGGCCGGGGGGCGACCTGGCCCGGCTGGCGTACACGCTGTTCGCCGTGCTGACGCTGACCGCGTTCATCGGCTACACCGCGGTGGGTATGGGCAAGTTCGGCTCGCAGTTCATGCCCGTGGCCGAGTGGTTCCCGGACCTGACGGCGCAACAGGTGGACCGGCTGTGCGCGACGCTGATCATCGGCGTGACCGGGGTGTACGTCGTCGTGGGCGGCTTCACCGGGCTGACCATCGTTGATTTCGTGCAGACGATCGTGCTGACGGCGGGGGGGCTGGTGATCGCGTACCTGGGCTATGCGGCGTTTGACGCTCAGGCGGTCTCGGCGGCGCTGGATACGTTGGCCAGCGGCGCGGGCCGACTGGTGGCCGTCGATCCGCAGCAATGGTTTAGCATTGTGCCGCCCTGGCGCCTGCCGGACGCCGGCAACATGTACGCCGTGTTCGGGGCGGTGGTGATCGCGGTGCTGCTCAAGGGGCTCCTGCTGGGGGCCAGCGGCCCGGAGCAGCTCTTCGACTTCCAGAAGTTCCTGGCGACGCGGGATGCCCGGTCGGCCAGCAAGGCGGGGATGCTCTGGGGCGTCTGCCACACCATCCGCTTCCCCATGGCCATGGCCATTACGGTGATGGGCCTGGTGGCCTTCGCGGGGATGCCCAGCGAAGGTTTCGATACCGAGAAGGTCCTGCCCTACGTCATCGCCCACAAGCTGCCCGTGGTGTTCAAGGGCATTGCCCTGGCAGCGCTGATCTCGGCCTTCATGGGTACGTTTGGGGCGATGGTCAACGGGGCGGCCTCCTACCTGGTCCGCGACGTCTATCAGCGTTACCTTCACCCGCAGGCATCACCCCATCATTACGTTGTGGCCAGCTACGTGACCAGCATCCTGATGATCCTCATCGGCATCGGGATCTCCTTCATCAGCGACTCGATCAATACGATGCTCACCTGGATCGTGGGATTCCTCGGGTCGGCGATCCTGCTGCCCAACGTGCTGCGCTGGTACTGGTGGCGGCTGACGGGCTACGGGTTCGCTGCGGGGATGGGGGCCGGCATGATCCTGTCGCTCTTGCAGGTGTTCGTCGAGCCGCAGATCGCCCGGGCACTCGGCTGGCCCGGTGTGCCGCTGTACTACACGCTGCCGGTGCTGGCGGCGGCCTCGACGCTGGTCTGCGTGGTGGTCACGCTGCTGACGGCTCCGCCGGATATGGGCACGTTGGCCCACTTCTACCGCACCACCCACCCCACGGGCTTGTGGAGGCCGGTCGCCCGACACGTAACGGACACCGATCCCCAGTTCCGCAAAGAGCCCTTTGGTCCCGACTTGCTGAGTCTGGTCGTCGGGCTGGTCTGGCTCGGGGCGCTGTACGTCGGCCCGAGCTACGCGGTGGCTCATCAGTGGGCGCCCGCGGGCATCTGCGGAGCCGTTGTGGTGATCGGCGGGTTCATTCTCGCGGGCACCTGGTACCGGCGGTTACCTGCGCCGGGGGCCTAGAAGCGCACCACAAAGAGGACAACCGGCAGTTGGCTTTGGTCGCGCCATTCCTTCGGGTTTGACAGATCCGCTGCGCGTCGGGCTACAGGCCCGCGCCGAAATCGTCGCCGCCGTCATCGCTGCGGGAGGTGGGGGCCGGAGCGCCGGCGGGCTGGGCCGACCGACGCGGTTCGGGAGCCCCGGCATCCGGTGAACGCTGCCCGGACCTCTGGCCGCTGGTCGCCGACGAACGGGACGGCCGGTCCTCCGGCCGCCGATGCTCCGCGTCGCGCTTCAGGTCCGCGATGAGGGAGTTGTAGTCGCTAAACCCCTCGTGGCCGGAACGGGCCGCGGCCGGTTGCGCCTGTTCGTCATCCGTGTCGATCTCCCGGGCGGCGGCTGGGGCAGCGGGCTTGGCTTCCTCGACGATGTCCTCGTAATCATCGTAATCATCGTACTGCTGAGGCTTGTACCCGGGCTCGCTGGCGCGCTCGATCTCGGCATGATAGGCTTCGATGACCGCGTTCTGCACGCGCTCCCGGCAGGCGGCGTTGATCGGGTGGGCGACGTCGGCGTGGAGTTTGCCGCGTCCCTGGGCATCGCGCGGTGCCCGGTCCTCGGCCAGTTTCGAGCCGCACTCGTTGCAGTGCCGGGCTCGCAGATGATTCTTCGAGCCGCAACGGGGGCAGCGATCCATCAGCTTGCGGGAAGGCATGGCCACGAACACGCCGTTGGTTCCGTCAATGATCTTGAGGTCTCGGATGACGAAATCACCGTCCAGCGTGATGCTGCAGAACGCCCGCAGCCGTTCGCTGCTGTTCTCGACGAGTTTGATACGCACTTCCGTGATTTCCATCGGTGCAACCTCCCAAGGTCAAACCTGCTCGACGGCAGGCCACTCCTGCTCCATCGGCCGTACCACGCGGGTCTCGAGCCCCGCTTGCTCGCCCGTACGTCCGGCGAAGGCCTCAGCCTCCGGCCGGTCGTCGAAGGCGGTGAAGAGCGTGGACCCGCTCCCTGACAATCTGACGGGCCGACCGGCCAGTGCGGCCAACTGATCCAGCAACCCGCGCAACGGCGGGCAGGCCCGCATGGCCGGCGGTTCAAGCATATTGTAGGCCCGTTCCAATAGCCTGACCGCCCGGTTCTGCCGATCCGCCAAGACCCAGCCGGCAGGATCCTCGCTTTCCACGGCCGGGCCCGCCTCACTGGGCCGCCACGCGCGGTAGACGTCCGCCGTGGCAATCGGAAAGCCAGGCAGAATCAGCACAATCCAGATGGGCCATCCCAGCCGCACGGGCCGAACCCGTTCACCACGCCCGCTGATCACCGCTGCCGGACCGTGCAGAAAAAGCGGCACATCACTGCCGAGGCCAGCCGCGATCGCGGCCAGCCGGTCGACCGGCCAGTCCAGCCCCCACAAACGGTTGAGCGCCTGAAGCGCGGTGGCCGCGTTCGAACTCCCGCCGCCCAGCCCCCCGCCGATGGGGATCCGCTTCTCCAGGTGGCACGAGGCCCCCAGCGGTCCCGGGGCGGCACCCCGTCTCGCCTCGGCGGCCAGCGCAGCCGCGGCACGGCAGACCAGGTTGCGGTCATCGCAGGGCAGCGTGGCGTCCTGGCAGGTCAGGATGAAGCGATCGTCGGACCGCAAGCTAAAGGTGAGCTGATCGTGCAGCGTCACTGTCAGGACCAGCGATTCGAGCTCGTGGTAGCCATCCTCGCGACGGCGGATCACCCGTAGTGTCCAGTTGATCTTGGCTGGTGAGGGAACGCTGATATTCATGTTGTCTGTATCCGGAGCCCGTGCGGGAGGATTCTAGGCCCGCCAGGAGCCCTGTCAAACCGTCGCGAAACGCGTCAACCCGGCACACCGCGGGTCGCACGCCGCGTCGTATCCCCCCTCCGGTGGCAGGTGCAGCACCTGTACCTTGCCCCCGCCGCGGAACGCCCCGAGCACCCGGACGGCGTGCCCGCGGCGCCGCAACCCCGCGACGATCGGCCCGCCCAGGTGCGACTCGAGGTTCACCGCGGCGGTCTCGTCCAGCCACCAGCGAGCCCGGGCGACGGCTTCCCGCGGCGACCATTCCTGATGCAGCAACCCGCTGAGCACCTGGACGTTCCACTGGACCTGCTTGTCGCCGCCCGGAGTGCCCCCCACCCAGCGCAGCCCCCGGTCGCCGTAGACCATCCAGGTATTGAGCGTGTGCACCGGCCGCTTGCCGGGCGCCAGCGTGTTCGGCAAGTCCGGTAAGGTGGTGAATCCGTTCATGCGGTTGTTGAGCAGTACCCCGGTGCCCTCCAGCACCACGCCGCACCCGAACTCCCAGTACACCGACTGGATGAAGCTGACCGCACCTCCACGGGCGTCGGCGGCACACAGGTAGGTCGTGTGCTGCGCGCCCGGGGACAACGGCCCGGGGACATGGGACTGGGCACGGTCGAGGTCGATCCGCTTTGCCTGGCGAGCCAGGTAGGCGTCGTCGAGCCACGCGGCCGCGGGTAGCGCTGTGTGCTCGGGGTCGCCCCAGTAACGCCGCTTGTCCGCAAAGGCGAGCTTGACGGCCTCGATGAGGACATGCGCACGGCGTGGGTCGACGAGTTCCAGGGCGGCCAGCCCCGCATGCTCCGCGATCCCCAGGGCGGCCAGCGTGATGACGCCCTGGGACGGTGCCGGCTGCTCGTGGACCCGCCAGCGACCGTGGCGGCGCATGAGCGACGGCTCGACCCGCGTGTGATGGGCGGCCAAGTCGTGGGTCGTGAACCAGGGTCGAATCCGGCCGGCGGCGGCTACCAAGCGGTCGGCCAGCGGGCCCTCGTAGAAGGACCGCGGATCGTCCGCGATAGCCTCCAGCGTACGGGCAAGGTCCGGGAACCGCAGAAGCTGCCCGATGTCCGGAAGGCGTCCGGTGGGCAGGAACTGGGCGGCGAATCCCGGCTGGCTGTGCACGTCGGGGTTGCCGGCCAAAGCGGCCCGCCACTCGGGGGAAACCGGTACCCCGTCACGGGCCAGCGTGATGGCCGGCTCCAGCAGAGTCCGCCAGGGCAGGTGCCCCCAGCGGAGGTG
Source organism: uncultured Planctomycetales bacterium (assembly GCA_964511155.1). Lineage (GTDB taxonomy): Bacteria > Planctomycetota > Phycisphaerae > UBA1845 > PWPN01 > JAAYDF01. The sequence goes on from CAZEEJ010000100.1 coordinate 18,790, forward strand.
GAGTGTGCTCCAGGCGTCGACCTGACCGGGGACCGTCGCGGCCGCCAGCCCGCGGAGAGGGATACCCCGCAGGCTTTCCGGATCCAGGCCGGCGGGCGACCGGCCGCTTCCGTTCACGGCGACCGGGGCTGGGGCGCCGGGCTCATGCACCAGGGCGAACAGATCGCCGCCCAAGTGACTGGCGAAGGGCTCGACCACGTTCAGCACCGCCGCGGCGGCGATGGCCGCGTCGACGCAGGTGCCACCGGCCTGGAGCGCGCGTGCCCCAGCTTCGGACGCGAGCCGCTGCGAGCTGCTGATCACGCCATGGACGTTGGCTTTCCCGGACGTTGCTGGCACGGTTCCTGAACTCCTCTGTGGACGATGACCTCACCGTCAAGATTTAATCTTATGTTAAGCCACGCGTAACCCGAACTCATGGAAGACGGGGGCTACGGATT
>CAZEEJ010000101.1:0-19224 GCA_964511155.1 uncultured Planctomycetales bacterium
AGGTGCTCATCAAACTGGGCAGCGCGTTCGACGTGGTGGGCGAACGCACGCAGGGCGATTTCCAGATCGACACCCGCCGCAACTGGATGGAGGAGACAATGGAGATCAGGATCCGCAACCACAAGACCGAGCCGGTCAAGGTGATCGCCAAAGAGAACCTCTACCGCTGGACCAATTGGGAAATCCAGCAGCCCACGCACAAGTTCGAGAAGGTCGACGCCCGGACGATCCACTTCCCCGTCACCGTTGAGCCGGACGGCGAGGTCGTGATCCGGTACAAGGTGAGGTATACGTGGTAGGGGAAAGTGAGAAGTGAGAGGTGGGAAGTGAGAAGTGAGGAGACAGGAGACAGGAGACAGAATTGAGAATTGAGAATTGGGAATTGAGGAGTAAGGAAGGCGCTCGCGGATGGTGTGCGGACCCTGCTATCGGCTTGCCTCTTCGCGATGTTTCGGACACCGCGGATGACCGGACTTCCCGTGAACCTCACCTTCTGCGGGCGCCGGCTTGTCAACCGGGTCGGTAGCGCACTAAAGTAACCCGTAATGTAATGCCCCCTGCGGACGCCGACGGTCGCGGAAGCCTCGGTGCCCGGCAGTCAACTGGAGAGCATGTTCATGGCAGAATCACCCACATACGGGATCGGGACACGATGTCTGCACGCCGGCCAAGTGCCCGACCCGACGACCACCGCCCGAGCGGTCCCCATCTACGCGACGTCCAGCTACGTGTTCCACGATACCGACCACGCAGCCAACCTCTTCGGCCTGCGGGAGTTCGGGAACATTTACAGCCGCCTGATGAACCCCACCAACGACGTGCTTGAGAAGCGGATGGCCGCCCTGGACGGCGGGGTCGGGGCCCTGGCGGTCTCGAGCGGGCAGTCGGCCATCTACATCGCCATCTTCAACATCTGCCATGCCGGGCAAAACTTCATCTCCGCCACGAGCCTCTACGGTGGCACGTGGACGCTGTTCACCCAGACCTTCCCCAAGCTGGGCATCAAGGCGAAGTTCTTCGACCCCGCCAAGCCGGCCGACCTGAAGAAGCTCGTCGACAAGGACACGCGATGCGTGTACCTCGAATCCATCGGCAACCCCAAGAACGACGTGCCCGACTTCGCCGAGATCGCCCGCGTAGCCCATGAGCTGGGTTTGCCGGTGATCTGCGACAACACGGTCATGACCCCGGTGCTGCTGCCGACCTTCGAGCACGGTATCGACATCAACGTCTACAGTTGCACGAAGTTCATCGGCGGGCACGGGCTGCACATCGGCGGGTGCATTGTCGAGTCGGGCAAGTTCGACTGGACGGCCGAACCGAAGAAGTGGCCCGAGTTCACCGAGCCGGACCCCTCCTACCACGGCATGGTCTTCGCCGAGGCCCTCAAGCCGGTGGGCAACATCGCCTACATCATGAAGTGCCGTACGCACTTCCTGCGGGACATGGGCAGTTGCATGAGCCCGTTTGCCGCGTTCCTGTTCATTCAGGGGCTCGAGACGTTGCACCTGCGCATGGCCCGGCACTGCGAGAACGCGCTGAAGGTGGCCCAGCACCTGACGGAGCACCCGGCGGTGACGTGGGTGAACTACCCCGGCCTTCCGGACCACCCCTTCCACGTCGCCGCCCGCAAATACCTGCCCAAGGGCTGCGGGGCGATCGTCGGCTTCGGGATCAAGGGCGGCATGACCGCGGGCAAGAAGTTCATCAACTCCGCCAAGCTGATGAGCCACCTGGCCAACATCGGCGACGCCAAGACGCTGTGCATCCACCCGGCCAGCACGACGCACTCGCAGCTCACGGATGCCGAGCAGGCCGAGACCGGCGTCGTCCCCGAGTACGTCCGCCTCTCCGTCGGCATCGAAGACGCCGCGGACATCCTCGCCGACATCGACCAGGCCCTGGCCGCGTCGCAGAAGTAGGCCAGGATCACAGGGGTAGTTCAGGACCAAGGCAACTTGTTGCTGTCCGTGCCCGGACCAAGGCAACTTGTTGCTGTTGGTTACCAACGCGCCCCCAACGCCGGGACGCGCCAGCCATATACGCAAGGATGGCAACGCCGTAGCGGTCGCCCCCCGCGGCGACCGGCGTATGGTTTGGCCACAATAAACGAACCCGGCCCGGTTTCCCCCGAGCAGCGCAGTGGCAGCTTCGACCCCAACGGGGGTCGTTCAGCCAGCCCAGGCCGAAGGCCTGGGGACACGATTGCCTCACCTGTGCGGCGAGCCTGTCAGGCTCGTTCACGCCGCACCGAAAAACGACAGCCGTTGCGTCAAGGCCGGCAGCGGCATGAACGGTCCCTTCAGGACCGACCTTGATGGCGTGATCGCGTTCCCAGGCCTTGAGCCTGGGCTTATAGAACGAGCCCTTCAGGCTCGAAGCATCCTCGGATGCGGGCCGAGTTCAGCACCCGTAACCCATCCCTCCCGCGGTGCCTGTCCCCATTCTGCCCTGCCTCGCTGCCTCGCCGCTCCTCTGCCTTGACGCTCACCGCCAAACCGCTAACCTGCTCACAAAACTGATCTTCGCGTTCCGGGCCGAGCGCGGTCGGGCGTCCTTTGCTTCCCCGATAACTCGCGGGGCAAGCGTTCGACGGTGAACCATCACGGTTAGTCCAACTGTGACCGTATTGCCCCAAACGAGGAAGCCCGTGAGACTCAACTCGACAACCGTAAAGACCTTACTGCCCTGCACCCTCCTGATCGCCGCCCTGCCGGTTTGCTCTGAAAACGCGGCCACGGTTCAAAACCAACCCGCACCGGCCACGAAGCCGATCGGCACCGTCGACCGCGACTTCTCCAGATGGGAAAAACAGATCGCCGCGTACGAAGCGATGGACCGCCTTCAACCCCCGCCGAACAATGCCATCCTTTTCATCGGCTCTTCGACCATCCGCCGATGGAGTACGCTCGCAAAGGACTTCCCCCTCCATCAGGTGATCAACCGCGGTTTCGGCGGATCGCACATCGTGGACGCCACCCACTTCGCCGATCGCATCATCTTCCCCTATCAGCCCCCAATGATCCTGCTTCGCGCCGGCGGAAACGATATCAGCGGCGGCAAATCGCCCGAACAGGTTCTCGATGACTACAAGGCCTTCGTCGCCAAGGTCCGCGAACGCCTGCCGAAAACGAAAATCGCCTACTGCTCGATCTCCCCCTCGCCCTCCAACCGCACCCAATGGGACGCCTTCAAAGCGTTCAATACCCTCATCGAAAAGTACTCCCGTAACCAGCCCGACCTGAAATACATCGAAACCTTTGACATGGTCCTGGATCCCGGCGGCCAGCCGCGCCCCGAACTGTTCGCACCCGATCGGTTGCACCTCAGCGCCGAAGGCTACCGACTCCTCGCCGAGCGTGTCAGACCCTTCCTGCCATAACGCGCAAGGGATCGCAATACGCGATCCGCACGCATCGCGCGTAAAAAAACGGGGCCCGCACACAGGCCGATCCCATCCAGTGCATCCTGCCACCCTAAAATCACACCGGCGAGACGCGGCTCGACTGAGCTCGCCGAAGTCCGGTGCTACACGGGTGTAGAAAGCTTTTTTGAGAAGTCCAAAACCTCTTACAGCCGTGGGGCAGCGAGAGCGTTTCAGGCGCCGGCCGCCACGAGGGGGCGGCCGCTGCCGCAACAGGTCATCCAGCGCTATCCTATGAGGCTCCCGCCGCCATTTCGGTCACGGACCCCGCGAGCCGCCCACCTTGAAATCTCGGTGGACGGCACCGAGATTTCAAGGTAGGCATCGGGGAGCTTGAACGGCCCCTTCAGGGCCAGGGTATGGGGGGGTGGTCCCGTTCCCAGGCCTTCGGCCTGGGCTTACAGAACGAGCCCTTCAGGCTCGAATACTTGGGACGTCGGGGTCCCATCGTCCATTCCCGATCCTCAGTTCCCGATTCCCCATTCCCCCTCCTCCCTTCCTCATTCCTCATTCTCCATTCCTCATTCCCCCTTCTCGATTCGCCGCGGCGCGCAATGCGGGCGAGGGGGCGGCCCGCCGCGCAGCCGGCTGGTGAACCTTGCTTCAGGCCGCGTTGGGGTATAATGCCGCCCGGTTATGGACAGTCGGGACGACAAGACGATCGAGCCAACGCCGGGGTCGGTGGGCATTGTGCAGCCGCGGACGGTGACGCTGTTCGAGCCGCCGGACGTGCTGCACCTGGAGTGCGGGCGGACGCTGGGGCCGATCCAGGTCACGTATGAGACCTACGGCGAGCTGAACGCGGAGCGCAGCAACGCGGTGCTGGTGTTCCACGCGCTGAGCGGGGACGCGCACATGGCCGGCCGGCACCGCCCGGACGACCGGAAACCGGGCTGGTGGGAGGTCATGGTCGGGCCGGACAAGGGCCTGGATACGAACAAGTACTTCGGCATTTGTGCGAACGTACTCGGCGGCTGCAAGGGCACGACCGGGCCGTCGAGCATCAACCCGGAGACCGGCAAACCGTGGGGGCTGGACTTCCCGGTCATCACCGTCGAGGACATGGTCAAGGTGCAGAAGGCCCTGATCGATCATCTGGGCATCGCGCAACTGCTGGGGGTGATCGGCGGGTCAATGGGCGGGATGCTGGTACTGGAATGGATCGTGCGGTACCCGGAGACGACGCGGTCGGCGATCATGGTGGCGACGACGCCGCGGCTGACCGCCCAGTCGATCGCGTTCGATGCCGTGGGGCGGAACGCGATCCTGGCGGACCCGAACTTCAAGTGGGGGCAGTACCACGGCGGGCTCCCACCGGAGAGCGGGCTGGCCATCGCCCGGATGGTCGGGCACCTGACCTACCTGTCGGAGCAGGGGATGCACGAGAAGTTCGGCCGGCAGCTTCGCGGGGCCGAGCGATACAGTTACGACTTTACCAATGAGTTCTCGGTGGAGACGTACCTGGACCACCAGGGGCGGGCGTTCGTCGAACGGTTCGACGCGAACAGCTACCTGTACATCACCAAGGCGATGGACTACTACGACCTGCCGGCGCGGATGGGGACGCTGGAAGCCGCGATGCAATCGGTGCAGGCCAACTGCCTGGTGATCAGCCTGTCGGGCGACTGGCTGTTCCCGCCGCGGGCGTCGCGGCAGATCGTGGATGCCCTGCTGGCCAACGACAAGACGGTATCGTATTCCGAATTGAACTCGCCGCACGGGCACGACGCGTTTCTGCTGGAACCGCAGATCCTGGGCCGACTGATCGGCGGGTTCCTGGCGAATGCGGCCGGCGAGCCGATACTGGCCAACACGGTCAACCAGGAGCCGTACCAGGAGGCGGCCGCGGTGCCGACGGCGTGGGCCCGCCAGCGGATCGACCATGAGCGCATCGAGGATCTGATCGAGCCGGGCAGCCGGGTGCTGGATCTCGGGTGCGGGCGTGGGGTGCTGCTCAGCCGGCTCATGCGCGAGAAGAATGTGCGCGGGTGCGGGGTGGAGGTGGTCCAGGAGGCCATCTGCGAGTGCGTCGAGCGGGGGCTGTCGGTGGTCGATCTGGACATCGAGGCCGAGCTGTCCAGCTTCGCGTCGAGGTCATTCGACTACGTGGTCCTGTCCCAGACTTTGCAGACCTTGCACTGGCCGGACGTGGTGCTCAAGGAGATGGTGCGGATTGGGCGGTATGGGATCGTCAGTTTTCCGAACTTCGTGCACTGGAAGCCGATCGTGCAGATGCTGCTGACCGGGCGGACGCCGGTGACGGAGAATCTGCCCTTCTGGTGGTACAACACGCCCAACGTGCGCTGCCTGACGATCCGGGATTTCGAGGCGTTTTGCCGGGAGAACCAGTTGCGGGTCCATCGCCGCCTGGCGCTGATCGAAGGCCAGCGTGATCCGATCCGCTTCTTGCCCAGCCTGCGGGCAGCGGAGGCCATCTTTGTCATCAGCCGGCGGTAGCCCGAGCAGCGCCCGCGCGATCACGCACTGGTGTTCGTCCGGATGATCTTTGGGCAAGAGAAGAAGCACGGCCCACAGATCACTCAGATGGGCACAGATGGGGTTGGCGGCATCTTCCGTTGGTTATCGGCGCTCACCGGGGGTGAGGAACCGGTGCGCAAAACGATGGGCCGGCTTCATCCTGAACCCAGCCCATCGTTCATGCGGAGAGTTTTTCGTTCTGCAGGCTCTGAGCCGGTCTTTCGCGACCGCTCATTCAATCATTCCCCCGTGCCAGGCAAGAGTCAAGTGCCTGCCGGGCCCGGAGGCAAGGCCCGGCAAGGCACGACTCATCGCCCTGCAATCTGAAATCTCCAATCTGCGATCTGCAATCTCCGATCTGCAGTCTGCAATCTCCAATCTGCAATCCCCCTCTCTCCCTGCCCCCCCGAGAAACCCGGGGACTTGCGTCCCCGGCTCGTTCCAAATCCCCGGTCCCGGTCCCCCGGCCGCCGCGGCTCCGCTGAGCTCGCCGAAGTCGGGGGGCGGCCGCTACGGCCGACCGGCCGGTTGAGAATCGTTCCTCACCGGAACTTCCTGGAGCTCAGCGCCCGGGGCGCGGACCTCCTCGCCCGGCTCGATCAGGTCCATGCTGACCGAGGTCATAAACTGTTGCGTCAGTTGGCCGCCGGGCAGGCCGGGTGTCTCGTCCGGTTTATCGGCCGTGCCATCTGCGGCTGTCTCGGGGCCGGCGGGCATCCGGGCGTCGAGCGTGAAACGCTGCGTCTGGCGGAGCTGCACGAGCGTGCTGTTCTCACAGTCCCAATAAGCGACGCCTTCGCCTCCACTGCTCTGCAGGCTGAACTGCATCTGCTCAAAAAGTTTGCCCAGCGGACTAGGGGCCTTAGCCTGCTCGGGATTCTGGGGTCGCGAGGAGACGCTGAAGGTTTCCTTGAGGCGGATCTTGGCACAGGGCCGGCCGCGGACCTCCTCGATGCCCAGCAGTTCATACTCTCCCTTGGCCACACAGCCGCTGGCGAGCATCGGCAGGTCCATCTGCCATTCATGATCCCACTGCTCGCCGACGCGGACGACGCCCGGCTTGTTGGGCGTGATGCGGTAGTACGCTTCCATCTGCCGCAGCACGGCCTCGTCCTCGAAGACGGTGCCCAGTTGCTCGAACGTCTGGCCAAGCATCCGGCTTACGGGATCGTCACCGGCGGATTCCTTGAACTCGCGCATGACGCGCTCGAAGATCTCCCTCATGCCTTCGATTTTGACCGGCTTGCCCGCCGGGTTGAGCGTCAAGGTAACTCGCTTATCGGTCATCGCGCTGAGCACCTGGCCCATCATGCGACTCATGGGATCGCGGGCCTTTTGTGGGTCGAACGTGCGGGTATCGACCTGCGCGTTCATGGGGCCACTGCTGATGCGCATGGCCAGTCGGTCCATGGTCATCTCCATCACCGCGGAGCGGTCGGGGTTGACCTGCTTGCAGGTGGTGGTGATCTCCTGCTCGAATACCTGGGCAAACTTGATTTCCGGCAGCGGCGGGGGCAAGCGCGTCGTGCCCACGGTACGGGTGACGATCCGTTGCCGGGTGACCTGCCCCGGCTGGGGTGCGAACCGGAACTCGACGGCCTTGGCGGGAGCGTCCGCCCACAGATCGCCTGCGGAAGCGAACGAGGCGGTGATCGCCAGCATCATGCTCAGCACACATCGCATGGTCATTTCCTTTCATGAGCCGTGGCCTGCCGGGTCAAGGCCTCGAGCAGGATCGCGTTTACACGGTTCTGGTGCTGCTGGATCATCGCTCGCTGGTTTGCGGTCAATTCGACGGAGGTACCGTCGGCCAGAAACCGGCCGTCCTGGTCCGCATCGGCTTGATGGGCCTCGAAGGCCACCTGTGTGCCGTCGGCCAGACGGACGGTCCAGGTCTGATGGGACCGCATCATCCGCGGAGGACAGGCACCGGTTTCGGGATCGATCGCGGCGGACGCGGACAGATCCTGGCTCGCACGGCTGAACTTGGCCGCGAGCCCCAGGAGCTGGTCGCGGATCTCCTGCAACTGGGCCGCGATACCGGCCTCCCGCATAGATCGCTGAGGGACCATTCCCGTCTGAAGCACGAGGTGATAGGTATCGGCGGCCTCGGGCAGCAGCGCGGCCGCCCGCTTCAAGAGCGCGCACGTCAGGTGCCAGGCGCGACCGGGGTTGCCGGGTTCTGCGGCGACCGCCGTGCGCAACCGGTTCAACAGGGCATCCGACACCTCGCCGGCCAACTCCAGCTCGATCAGCCGGTGTTCGATGCCGGGCAAAAGTTCCGGACGAGCGACGGCCACAGCTTGGTAGGCGAGACGCGCATCCTCGGTGCGATTCAACCGGGCCAGGCAATCGCCGATGCTGACGGCCACGTGCCCGTCCTCGTCCAGATCAGCGCCGTCCGCCAAGGCCTGCTCGAAAACCGACAGGGCCTCCTCGATCCGGCCGGCGCCGTACAACTCGGTGGCTTCGAGGGAGCGTTCAACGAACAGCATGGCCCGTTCGACGGGGTCGGTCGGTGATTGGGCCCGCGCCGGCGCAGGGCCGGCCAACAGCGACGCCGCGAACACGACCCCGAACGCTCCAAGGCACGCGACCGGGAAATCACAACGGGGCTCGGCTGTTGACATGGTCATTTCCTCTTGCTTGCACCTACAGCCGCTGCACGGGTGGAAAGATAATGAAACGATCGTCCGGCAGCGGCATCGGAGGCTTCTGGCCTTCCGGCGCGGGTCGCTGCGGAAGCAACAGCGGAACGACGGTTTCGGCCGCCTTCACCGGCTCGGGCAACGTGCCGGCCAGGATTTCCATCGCCGCGCCTTGCACGATGAACGGGGTCGGGTTGACCGACCCGCCGGCCGTCAAGCTCTGGGCCAGACCGTTGAGTACCCAAGGGCTGACGATGACCACGGTGGGCGCGCTCATGTCCGGCCCCATGGGGACGACCTCTGCCGACCGGGTCCACAGTTGCGAAGTAAACCACCCGCCGGCGAACAGGGCGAGCGACGCGGCGGCCGCGAGCGCTCCCCTGAGGTATCGCCACCGGGCAGGAGTAACGGGAGACCGCGGCCCGGCCGGCATGACGCGGAACGTGTGCCGGGGCGGGACCGCGGCCTTGATGCGATCCGCCAGACCTGGAGGCATCACGATGGGGTCCGGCGAACGCAGCAATGTCATCAGGGCGGAGTATTCCTGACGAAGTTGGGGGGATTCGCGAAGCATGGCCTCGACGCCGGCCGCCTGCTCCGGCGGCAACTCGCCGTCCAGCCAGGCGTCGATCAGACGTTCGGTGTCGCGATCTGCCATGAACCGTCCTCCCAATGCACCACCTGAGCCATCAGCTCGCGCAACCGCTTCCGTCCGCGGTGCAGGTGGGTGCGTACCGTGTTGATGGGCAGCTCGAGGATCTCGGCAACCTCCGCATACGGCATCTGGTGGAAGTGGAACAGGATGATTGCCAGCCGTTGCGGCTCGTCGAGCTGATCGAGCCAGTACCGCCAGTCCGTCGGGCTCGTCTCCGGGCGGCTGGAGGAAGCGGGCCGACGGCTTTCCTGCCCGGCCAGCCGCTCCTGCATCTGTCGCTCCCGACGCCGCGAACGCAGCCGGTTGAGCGACTGGTTCGTGGCGATCTTGAGCAGCCAGTTGTGGAACGAGTGCTCGGGATCATACTGGTGCAGCCTCTCCATCGCTCGCAGCAGGGAGTCCTGAGCCACGTCCTCGGCCTCCGCGGCGTTCCTCAGCAGCCGCAGGGCCACCGCGTAGACCCCAGCCAGGTGCCGGTCGACCAACACGCCGAACGCGGCCCTGTCCCCTTCGCCAACGGCCCGGACCAGGTCAGCGTCGCTCGGATTGTCCGGATGCCCGTCCAACGACTGCCCTGCCTTTGCCTGCCCCCCTACTACACCGCGGCAGCATATCCGGTTTCAGACCCCGAAAAACACGGGTTGCGGTGATCGAAGCCCACGGGGTGCAGCGGTCGAAGCCCACGGGTTGCAGCGGTCGAAGCCCACGGGTTGCACCCCGTGGGCTTTTGGGGGGCAACCCATGAGCTTCGAGCGGGGGTGGGGCGCTTGCTCGTTGGGCGAATGGGGCGCAGACTTGGGGGATGCAGCGGAAACTCCCTGAGAAACTGGATGCGCCGGGACCGTGGGTCCGCGAGCATCGCCTGCCGAGCGCGGCGGAGCTGGTGTGGCTGCAATCGGCGGCGGGGGTGGCTTGCTGTCGGGAGATGGCTGCCGGACGGGGAGCGGACACGCCGGCCGCGATCGCCCATTGGCGGGAGCGATTGCAGCCGCACCTGGTGGCCACGGCCTGGAGCCAGGTGGTTCTGCGGCGGACGGCGGCGGGCCGGTTCTCACGAGCGGCGGACATGCTCTTCGACCGGGTCGGGCTCGAGCAGGCGACGGATGACGTGGTGGCGGCCCACAAGGCTCGCCGGTTCGCGGGCCTGGAGCGCGTGGCGGATCTGTGCTGCGGCATCGGCGGCGACGCCCTGGCCCTGGCGGCCGTGGCGAAGGTCACGGCCATGGACTGGTCCGCCGCGCGCGTGGCCATGACGGAGCACAACGCCCGGGTGTACGGCGGCGCGGTTGTGGGGCTGGTCGGGGACGCGACGGCGGCCCGGCCGGACGCCGCGGCGGTGCACCTCGATCCCGATCGTCGCCCGGAGGGCCGGCGGCGGCATCAGCCCGAACTGGGATCGCCCAACTTGGCGGAGGTTGCGAGCCTGGTGCGGCATTACGCGAACGTGGCGGTGAAGCTGTCGCCGGGGGCCGACTTCGAGGCACTGCCCTTCGACGCGGAGGTGGAGCTGGTCAGCCATCGCGGCGAATGCAAGCAGGCGGTGGCCTGGACCGGTCGGTTGGCGGGCTGCTATCGGCGAGCGACCGCGCTACCGGCGGGCGAGGCGGTGTGGGCCGATTCTCGCGAGGAACTGACTTGGCCGTCGCCGGGGGAGCTGGCGCCGGGCCGGCTGCTGTACGAGCCGGATGCGGCGGTGGTACGGGCTCGTCTGGTCGGCCCGCTCGCCCGGCGTCATGAGCTGGCCCCCGTCGATCCGCAGATTGCCTATCTCGTGGGCGACCGTGAGGTCCGCTCAGCTTTGCTGGCCGGGTTCCGCATCCTGGAGGTGGTGCCGTGGTCGACGGTGTCGGCCCGCAAGTTGCTCCACAGGCACGACGTCGGGCGCCTGGAGATCAAGACCCGCGGCTTTGCCGGCAGGCCGGAGGACCTGCTCCGCAAGCTGCATCCCAAGGGGCAGGCGTCCGCTACGCTCCTGCTGACGCGCCTGGGGGAGCGGCCGGTGGGTATCCTGGCGGAGAGACTTGGGAAGGAAGTGAGAGGTGAGAGGTGAGAAGTGAGAAGCGAGAAGCGAGAAGCGAGAAACGGGCAGGCGGGCGGCGTTCATCGCGCGGAGTCGTGACACGTTCGAGCGCGTCAAGCAGAGCCGCGGTGCTCGCTCGCCGCGAAGCGGCAAGCCGGAGCCGAAGCCGAACTCGTTCAATCGCTGCCTGCTCGCGCATCGTCCGCTTCCTGACGGGCGCGGTGCGGAATGACTCACTGCCTCGCTCACTCGCTCACTTGCTGCCTCGCCGCTATTCCCGCTTCTGTTGAGCGATGGCCTCGGCTTCCCCATCGAGCCAGCCTTTGACCTTGGCGGTGATGAAGGTGGGCACTTCGTTGCGGTCCATCAGGCCCTGCTCCAGGTCGGCGAGATGGAGGAAGTAGGCGAGGGTTTCCTCCACACTGGTGCGGGCGCGTTCGAGGACGCGGGCGGCCTCGTCGAAGCTGCCCGCGGTCCGTAAGCGTTGGATCTCCTGGCGCAGGCGATACACTTCGCCGAGGCGCTCGGCCAGGGTGTGCAGTTTCTCGACCTTGCCCACCCGGTAGGCCAGCAGCGGATCATCGGCAGCCGCCGCGACGGCCGGGTCGATCCACCGCTTCCGCTGGTCAGCCAGTATGGCCCGATGCTCGTCCCGCGGGTCGTCCTTAACCTTGTAGGCGAGGTCGACCTCCCGGGCCCACTGCTCATACCAGGCGGCCAGCAGCGGCCCGGCGGCGGGACCGAAGTAGTGCCGGCCGTAATCGTGCAGCTCGGCGTACGGGTCCAGGCTCGCGTCGTAGAAGCAGCGCCCGGCCAGGTAGCCGTTGAGCGTGTGGTTCCACCAGTAGCCCGGCGGCCACATCAGCATGTAGACCGAGTCGATCCCGTGCTCAAGGAAGTAGCGGCGGTCACCCTCGAGGGCGATGGCAAACGGCGGCAGGATCCAGGGCTCGGCGAAGTTGTCCGTGTAATACTGGCAGATGGTGATCCCGCCGCGTGAGGCCTCGCGCCAGATCCGCAGATTGTCGCGCCGGTCGTAGCGCGGGTCGTCGTAGCCCCAAGCGTGGTACCGACCCCAGTGCGCCCAGATGACCCGCTGGCGAGGATGGATCTCCACCCCGGCCGGCGGCTCGGTCATCGGCTCGTACCCGCCGACGGTCTCGACCAGCACGTCCGGCACACTCACCGATAAACGCTCGATCACCTCGCGCATCAGCACCATGAGGGCGTTGCTGGCTCCCACGCGCGTGCACTCCGGGCAGGCGCACGCCTTGCCGCCGTCGAAGGACACGATGCACAGGATGTGAATCTGCGGGCAGCCCTTGATGAACGTCTCCACGTTGTCGATGAACTGCTTGCGGGCCTCGGCGTTCGACCAGCAGAACTGGGCCCCGGCGAAGGTCTGCGGTACGCGCTTGCCGTCCCGCATGCCGAACCACTCCGGGTGCCGCTCGAAGTAGTCGTCGGAGCTGAGGAAATGGTCGAATGAGTGGGCCGGCCCGTGCAGGAACATCTCCCGCTTGTCCAACTCCGCCAGCAGACCCGCCTCTTTCAGCCGCTGATACTGCGACGCGAGTGTCGTCTTGTTCTCCGACTGCCAGCCCATGGCGTTGTAGCGACTCTTCATCGCCCAATCGAGCTGATGGCGGGCGGCGTCCAGGTCCATCTCGAAAAACCACGAGCTGCCGTTGCAGATGCGGTAACGCATGGGCGAGGCGACCGACCAGGAGTCTGCGGCGAGCTCCAGCGTCTGACGCCGGGGCACCACTTCCACGTCACGGGCATCCTGCTGCGGGTAGAACCAGCGGCAGCCGAACCGCTCCAGCAGATCGTACGTGCCGTAGACCACGCCCCGGCCGTTCTGGCCGGCAATGACGATGCGGGCCGGTTTGTCCCCCTGCTTCGATCGGACCACAACCGCGTACCCGTCGTGCCCCGCTGCCTGGGCCGGCAAAACGGCCTGGTCGCCGGGCGACAGTTGCTCCCGACAACCGAGCACCACGGCCGGCCCGTCACCCGGAGCCGCGGCAACGGCCAACTCAGCCCCGCTCATCTGCTTCACGTACCGGGCAAGCTCCGCCGCGGCAAACTTCTCCGCCGGCCCCGCCGACGCCGGCAGCTCGATCCGCCATGCTGTCGCGCCGTTCCGCAGCAGCACCACCGGTTCCGCCGCCGCCCAGGCGGGTGTCAGACAAGCCAGGGCACACGCAAGCGTTGTGATTCGCCGGTTCATCGGTTCCTTTCTTCAGGGATCGCTTCAAGCCAGATCCAGCGGAGCGATTCCGCCGCAAGCCCGATCGCCAGTCGGCCATCGTCGCGCGGGATGGTGTCGCCGGTCAGCGCATCGCGGGCCGCCCAACCGGGCCCGACCGCCGCCTCATCGAGCCGCAACTGCGTGGTCACGTCGGCCCGACCGGTGTTGCCGACGGCCAGCAGGGCACGCCGCCCGGGATGAACGAACGCCGACACCCGCACCTCCGCACAATCGGCCGCCGCCACCGGATGCTCATGCCAGTACGGTCGCCACTGGGCACCGTCCGCGTCGAAGGCATCATACAGCCGCCACATCTCAGTGGCACCCGGGCACCACGGACTGGCCGCGTGATGCAGCCCGGTCATGGTTCGCGCCCACTCGCCGCCCAGCGGCGGATAGCCGATGAAGTGCGTCGGCAGCCCGTGCGGGTGGCCCATGCACTCGGCCCGGAATGCCGCCAGTGGTAACCGGAAGTCCGGGGCCTCATCGAGCCGCGCCGCGGTCCACCATTGTTCACCCGTCAGCAGCACGTCGGCGAAGCTCAGCGTGGGCAGGGTGACCATGCCGGACATGTGGGCCACGATCAGCGTCGGTCGGGGCCGGTTGCGACGGATGCGGTCCAGGCGGCGCATCAACTCGCGGGTGGCGAAGATGGCATAGGTAGGTCGCCGCGTGCCATCGGGCGCGACATACCCGCAGCCGTGCCGCTCGTTGGCACACCACATCAGCGAGGCCGGCCCGTCCAGGTACACGCCGTCAATGCCGTAATCGTCGAAGAGCCGGGCGACCCCGTCAGCCAACCGGTCCGCCCAGCCGCTGCGCGGACAGGCGGTGTAAGCGTGCTGGGCAGGCTCGCGGGGATGGACGTAGTGGGCCGATCGCGGCTCGCAGAGGTATTCATCGCTCATCGTGGCAAACTCCGGCACGATGTCCGGCATGGCCAGCGAGTGGTAGAGCACCAGGCCCATCCCGTGCCTGTGCACCGCCTCGACGAGCCGTCGCAGATCCTCCGGTCGACTCGGCCGGGGCATCCCCTCAAAATCCGTCCACTCCTCGTGCAGGCCGATGAACCGCACGCCGTTCGCTTTGAGCTGCTCCAGTCGCGACGCCGGCGGCGGCCCCTCGGCAGGCACCGTCTCCGCCATGTCGTATGTCCCCCAGTGACGGTAGCCGAAACGGCCCTGCCGAAACGTTGCTGGGTGCGGCTTGACCGGGCCGGCCATCAGCCCGAACGTCAGGCGGAAGGGGCCATCCAGGACCACCGGCGAGTCGATCAGGTGCACGCGCAGCACCGCCGCCCCGTCCGTCTCGACGATCTGCAACGCCGCCCCCGCCTCGGCCGGCCGCCAACCTTCATCCGATTCGCAAAACCACTGCAGGCCCCGCTCCTCACTGCCCAGCCACACAAAGGGCGTGAACGGGGAATGCCACCCCGCCGGCCGGGCCAGGCTGTTCGGCCGACCGATTCGCGTCCAGGTGATCTGCGGATACTCGTAAAGCGGCGGAAAAAAGTGCAGCAGCGTGGCCTGATCACGGCGGATGGGCATCTCCAACCGCAAACTCAGCGGCCGTAGCGGCTCACGCGGCACAAACTCCACGTCGAACCGCAACATCCCGTCCGGCTCGGCCACGCCGCGGCAGCGGTAATCCACCGCAGGGAACCGACCTCGGGCCTCCCACGCGACATGATCATCGGCCGTCGCATCGAACCGGCATTCCCCGGCCACCGGCCCGGCCTCGTCGTTCACCCGCCAGACCACCGGACCGGCCAGCAATTCCCGCCCTTGGGATACGATGCTTTCCGGCAGACCGTTACCGCCCATGCGGTGCGCTCGCCCCCAGACCCACACCGTGGTGCCGTCCACGCGAATGATTGGCCAACTCACCTCCGCCGCCGCACTCCAGACCGGTGCGAGCGCCGCGACCAGAGCGACGGACAGGGTCAGCCACCGAGAGCTTCGTACCAAGCGATGAGAAATCATGGTGCGCGTTGCGTAGACATGGACTCGTCGGGGATACCTATCAGGTGGTGAGCCTGCCGGACCATCATCCCGTTGCCTCGGACCGCACCGGCCGCCGTGCCTCGTAGCACGCAATCTCTTCCTTGAGCTGGTTGATCAGCCGACGGAGCGAGCTGAGGGTCGCCTCACGCAGGTGGGGATTCTCGGCGAGTCTCTTGGCGGCCGCCTCGTACTCCTCTTCCAGCTCGCGGAGCTTACGGCGCGTATTATCGAGCTCGTGGACGCTTGCGAGCCTCATATCACAACCTCAATCATCCCCTTGGAGACACCATGTCGATCCGTCGCAAAGAAGCGATTCACCAGCCGATCAAAGCCCGGTTCATCCACTCGCAAGATCTCCAGAAACGGCAGACCCTTAATCAACTCGTCCGAGGCCTCCACATCGCGCGGATAGTCGGCCGCGAGCAGCAGGACGCAGTCCACGTCGTTCGGTTCCATTATATCACTGACGAAGCTGCCGTTCAATATGATCCGCTGCACACCGGCGCGCAGCGCCAAAGCGACCATCCAGCGGACGGAGTCCATCTGCACGCACCGGAGCTCGGATTGACGCCCGAAATGAACCTCGATCTCGGCGAGCGTTGCCGGATGAAGGCCGGCAGGCAGAAAACCGGAGTCATCGAAAGGCGGAATCATCTGTCAACCACCGGTATTTGACGCCAGCCATTGTGCGACGCGTGCATATAACCGCAAACGCTCTTTCGCCGCGGCGCTTTACGATCTCCGTAAGTCGAAGTATCAAAGGACCACAACCCAACCGGGGTCCGATCCCGCCGACAGGAGAATTATCCCAGCGGGGCAGAAGAGTGTAAAGGGCGGGAACGCGTGCAGATACCTTGCCCTGTGGCGCTGTGGGCGGTACGCTCAGAAACGCTACGAGATTCGGATGCCCAATGGAAGGAGAGACCGTACATGAGCGTAACGCCCCTGATGCTTCTGGCCCTGACGTGTGGTTCGGCCGGGGCCCTGCCGGCCGACCGATACTTCACCATCACCGTGGTGGACGAACAGACCGGACGCGGCGTGCCCATGGTGGAACTGACCACGACCAACAACGTCCGTTACTACACGGACAGCAACGGCATCGTCGCGTACCACGAGCCCGGCCTGATGGGCCGGCGGGTGCACTTCCGCGTCAAGAGCCACGGCTACGAGTTTCCCAAGGACGGGTTCGGCTACGCCGGCAAGGCCCTGGACGTGACCGACGGCGGCAGCGCGGTCCTCAAGATCAAACGCATCAACGTCGCCGAACGCCTCTATCGCATCACCGGGCAGGGCATCTACCGTGACACCATCCTGCTGGGAGGCAACCCTCCAATCCCCAACCCGGTCATCAACGGGCTGGTCATGGGGCAGGACAGCGTGCAAAACGCGATCTATAGCGGGAAGCTCTGGTGGTTCTGGGGCGACACCGGCAAGCCGGACTACCCACTGGGGAATTTTCACATGAGCGGGGCGACCTCGCGATTGCCGGACCAGGGAGCCCTCGACCCCGACTTCGGCGTGGCCCTCTCCTACTTCGTCGACGAGAACGGTTTTTCCAAGAAAATGGCCCCGCGGCCCGAGCCCGGCCCCGTCTGGCTCGACGGCCTCGTGGTCCTGCCCGACGAGACCGGCCGCGAACGGCTCTACGCCGCCTACACGCGGGTAGACCAAGCCATGGCGGCGCTCGAGCGGGGCATCATGCGCTTCAACGACGACACGGAGCTCTTCGAGAAAATCCTGGAAACTGACCTGAAGACCAGGATCAGGGGAGGAGCCCATCCGTTCATCCACGCCGACGGCGACACCCGACACATCTACTTCCCGCACCCGTTCCCCCATATCCGCGTCCCGGCCAACACCGAAGCGTTCCTCGACTCGAGCCGCTACGAGGTCTACACCTGCCTCCGTGACGGCACCAGCCTGGAGGACGCGCAGATCGACCGGGACCAGGGCGGCGAGGTCCGCTACGCCTGGCGCAGGAACACCCCGCCCATCGAGCCGAAGAACCAGGAAGAACTGATCGAGGCCGGCAAGCTCAAGGAGGACGAAGTCCTCATCCAACTGCGGGACGTGGACACCGGCAAGGCCGTCTCCCCGCACAGCGGCTCCGTGTACTACAACGAGCATCGCCGCCGATGGATCAGCATCCGCACCGAGATCATGGGTTCGTCGGTGCTGGGCGAGATCTGGTACACGGAGGGCGACACGCCGGTCGGCCCCTGGGTCTATTCCCGCAAGATCGTAACCCACGACAAGTACAGCTTCTATAACCCCAAGCAGCACCCGGTCTACGACCGCGAGGGCGGGCGGATCATCTACTTCGAGGGCACCTACACGGACTTCGTCTCCGGCGCCCCGGAGAAGACGCCGCGCTACGACTACAACCAGATCATGTACAAGCTGGACCTGGACGATCCGCGTCTGGTGCTGCCGGTACCCGTCTACCGGCTGGCCGGTGGCGAGGACGGCCTGTTCCGCACCCGCGCCGACCTGCCCGCCGAGCGCCGCGGCCGGAGCGTGCCGTTCTTCGCGCCGGATCGGCCGGCCGAGGGGCTGGTGCCGGTGTTCGAGGTGCGGCGACCCGATGGGCGCATGGAGCTTCGCGTCGGCCCCGATGCCACCGGGCAATTACTCTTCTACGCCTTGCCGGCCGACACCGCGGAACCGCCGGACACCGCCGTACCGCTCCACGTCTTCGTGGACTCCACCGGCGGCCGCCCCGAGTACCACGTGGACCAACCCGCCGCCTCCATCGGCGTTACGCGACTGGACAAGCCGCTTTGTCTCGTATGGCGCAGCCCGACCCGACTGCGATGGGAGTGACCATGAGCCCCGCGCGCCTCACCCGACGTGAACTGTTCGAGAACAGCGCTTTGGCGATGGCCGGTGCCGCAGCCGCGGGCACGTTCACCGCCGCATCCAGAGCCCGGGCCGCAACCGCCAACGACCGCCTGGTCATCGGCTTGATGGGCACCGGCGGCCGGGGCCAGTGGCTGCTGCGCGAGGAACTGACCACCAAGTGGCCCGACGTCGACGTCGCCTACCTCTGCGACGCCGACACCCAACGCCTCGATGCGGCCATGGCGATCGTTGAAAAGGCCGGCCGCCGCCCCCCCAGGCCGGTCAAGGACTTTCGCGCCATCCTCGACGATCAGGACGTGGATGCCCTCTTCGTGGCCACGCCGGACCACTGGCACGCCCTGCCAACCATCCTCGCCTGCCAGGCCGGCAAGGACGTATTCCTCGAAAAACCCGCCTCGCATGATGCATGGGAGGGGCGCAAGATCGTCGAGGCCGCCCGCAAGTACCAACGGGTGGTGCAACTCGGCACGCAGACCCGCAGCGGACCGTACACCCACGAAGCGGTCGAGTTTCTCCGGGCCGGCCGTATCGGCGAAATCCACATGGTCCGCGTCTACAACATGGTGCGCCGCCCGCCCATCGACCCCCAGCCGGACGGCCCCGCCCCTGACGGCGTCGACTACGACCTGTGGACCGGGCCCGCCCCGCTCCGCCCGTTCAACCCCAACCGCTTCCACTACCACTGGCACTGGTGCTGGGATTTCTCCGGCGGCGACATCATCAACGACGGCGTCCACCAGATCGACGCCGCCCGGATGCTCATCGGCCGGGACTACCCCAAGGCGGTCACCTGCACCGGCGGCAAGCTCGCCTACCAGGACGCCTCGGAAACGCCCGACACGCAGCTCGCCGTCTGGGAGTTCGACAACCTGATGAT
>CAZEEJ010000102.1:0-19083 GCA_964511155.1 uncultured Planctomycetales bacterium
CTCGCCGTAGAGCCGTCGGCCGCGCACGGAGCTCCAGTCCGAGGTGCGGGCCTCACGGATCAGCAGCACCTCCTGTCCACCGGGAAAGACGTAGCCGACGCCTTCGAGCCACAGCCAGCCCACGCGGACCGTCTTCTCGAACGGCCCGGCCGGCGCGGCCTCGCCATCGATCAGCAGCACTGCGTCGGCGGCAACCGGCTGATTGAACACCGTCGTCTCGACCCGGCCCGGGCCGGCGATGTCGCTGCCCAGGCAGACGATCTCGTCGCCGTGGACCAGCCAGCTCTTGCGTGCCCGGAACTCTTCGACGTGCAGCGCCATGGCCGCCATGCCCGTGCGGGCCGAGCCGCGAAGCACGCCGACAAAGGGCGACGTGTTGGGCTTCTTAACCTCGGCCGCCACCGTGGTACCGGGCAGCCGGGTCCAATCGAGCGTCGGCCAGCAGCCGTCCCACTCGCGGCCGTGAATCAAATGGAACATCGAGCCGTGGCTCAGGAACCAGCCCTGCAGGTTCTCCTCGTTGATCGACTCATACCCGTGGTTGCGTTGGGAGTGCATCTTGATCCCGACCGCCCAGCCGGGCCGCGTGACCTGGAGGAAGTCGCTGTCCGGATAGGCGAACACGTCGTCGGGCGGGGGCGCGGGTTCGACGGCCGGCACCTCGTGCAGGGCGACGGCCAGAACGCGATTGGCCGCCTTCGAAACTCGGGTGCCGTCCTCCAGGCCTTGCTCAAAGTATCGCCGTTCACGAGCGACGAACGGCGCGAGCACCGCGCGCTGAGCGGGGTGGGCCTGCGCGATTGACGCCAGGGCGATCACCCCGGCCGGCCCGTAACCCGTGTGATAGACCGCGTCGCCGCGGGTGAGGGTCCGCCCGATCATGGCCGGGCTCATCCGGCCGCGATAGAGGAAGCCCTGCACGTACCCCGTGGCCATACCAGCAAAAAACTCTACCTGCTCCGGTTGCGGGCCGAAGCTGGTATCCCGAAAGCGGCGGACCAGAGCGGCGTAGTCGTACAGGAACGATTCGCCGTAGGCCCACATGGGGGCCGGCCCGTGGAACTTGAAGCTGCCGTCCGCCTGCCAGTGTCCCTGCCCCGGGGTCCCCATCCGCCCGAACGCCCGGTGTGCCCACTGCCCCGCCGCGGCCGGGTTGCGCAGCAGCACGCCCAGCTCCAGCCGAAGGATCTCCCGCCACAACGCGTTGGTGTCCGCGTTGCCGCTCAACGGCTCGGCCGGCTCTTCGAAGGTTCCGGTCAACTGCAAATCCTTGTCCGCCTTGAGCAGGTGGACCAGCGTATCGACCTCCTTCTGGAATAGATCGCGGTCGAGAGCCGGCTCGAGCAGCAGCAACGTGGCCAGAAGATTGCGCGGCGTGCCGATCTGCCAGGCCCACCAGTTCCGCGGCTGGGGGCAGCCGGGGTAGGCGAATTGCAGCAGGTGGCGCAAGCCCGCCTCAACGGCCCGGAGTACGTCGGCGCTGCCCTGGTGCCGACTGCCGGGCGTCACGTAGGCCACGGCCAGGGCGAGCGGGTCGGCCCAGGCCGCCCCGTTGTGCGAGATGGCCGGGTCGTCAACGCTCGCGTAATGGTGCCAGTAGCCGTCCTCCTGGGCCAGCAGCTCGTCCGCCTCCCGATCCGTCCACTCGACAAACTCCTCGCGAACAGGGCTCTTCTCGGGCAGGTGGCGCAACGTGCGTTCGTCGATGATCCGCTGGCGGACGACCTCCAACTCGCGAAGCTGCGTCTCGTACGGCGTCTCCCCCAGCACCGGCCCAACGACCGCCAAAGCCAGGGCCACGATGATTCCGCCACTTCTTGTCCAGTTAAGTCGCATGAGCGTTGATCCCTCAAATGAACAGGGCCGACTCGGGAATAATGCCTCAGTCCCACCAAGCATCCTGGTCACCTTCGTGGTGCAAAAGGGAATTGAACCACGAAGAACGCGAAAAGTACGAAGGAAGTGTCGGGCACGTCGTCCGGCACGGCCACTTCTTCATCGGCGTTTATCGGCGTCCATCGGCGGTTCGTCAACTCTGCGAACGGCAACCGATGCCGGCGCAGCGACAGCGCGATCGACATCTTGATCCGGCCTTGCTTGCGGGCCAACCACCCGTCGGACTCGCGATCGCTCGCGGTCGATAAGAACCGCTCCCTTACGGTCGCGGCTCTGCCCCCATCCCCTGTGGCCTGTTGCCCATTGCGACAGCCGGACCTATAGTCGTTGGCGATGGTGGTGCCGCGTAGTGCGCAACGCTTCGACCCTGTCCAGCAAGGAGCCTGACCGTGGATGAAATCATGAATCGACGGCGTTTTCTGGCCGTGACCGCCGGCGTCGGGGCGGGCTTGAACCTGGCATTCACCGCCCGGTACGGGGCCCATGCGGCCGAGCCGGCCGCCAAGGGCGCCATGAAGAAGGCGGTCATCGTCAAAGAGCCCAACGCGGAGGAGCTTCGCGTGCTCAAGGACGCGGGTTTCGACGGCGTCGAGGCCGGCATCGTGTCGGTCGAGCAGGCGGAGCGCTGCCGGAAGATCGCCGACGAGCTGGGCATGCGGATCCATTCCGTGCTTCGCGGCTGGGCGAAGTTCAACGACCCGGACGCCGGCGCGGTGGCCGAGTCCATCGCCACCACCGAGAAAGCCCTGCTGGCGGCCCAGGCCTACGGCGCCGACGCGATCCTGCTCGTGCCCTGCCGGATCGCCGGGCACATGCCGCGTGCCTGGGAGTACCGCTACGATTTCGATCCGGCGACCGGGCACGTCCGGAAGGTCACCTGGGGCGACAACGCGCCGTTCGCGGACTACATCAAGGCACACAACCACGCGATCGACACGTCGCGCGAAGCGATCGAACGCCTCATCCCCGTGGCTGAGAAGGCCGGCGTGGTGATCGGCGTGGAAAACGTGTGGAACAATCTCTGGGTCCGGCCGGAGATCTTCCGGCACTTCGTCGCCTCATTCAAGAGCAAGTGGGTGCAGGCCTACTTCGACATCGGCAACCACGTCAAGTACGCCCGCTCGACGGACTGGATCCTCGAGCTGGGCGGGCTCATCGTGAAGTGCCACGTCAAGGACTTCCTGCTCGATCCGGCTGATCCGGACGGCGGAGGGCGATTCGTCAACATCCGCGACGGCAGCATCCGCTGGCCCGCCGTCCGCCAGGCCCTGGCCCGCGTCGGCTACGACGGCTGGATGACCATCGAAGGCGGAGACCTTTCGCCCGAGGAGCACAGCAAACGACTCGACCTCATCATCGCCGGCCAGTAGCCAGGACCAAGGCAACTTGTTGCCGTTCGTCCCACACGCCCGGACACGTCCATCAACAAGTTGACTCGGTCCTCAGTGAATCGGCCACCCGCCCGAGCCGTCACGGCCCCCCAGTAGCCCCTCGCGGCCGCGAGAGGTTCTCATCCGGCGGGGGAGCGGGTAGGATACGCCCCCGGGAACGGCCGTGACCGCCCCACCGGGCTGCGCGGAGGGTGGCCTGCCAACCCTACCCGCAAGGCAGGGTGCAATCGTTTTCTTGCCGGAACAAGGAGTTGATCCCATGACCCAGCGCGTTGCTCGTCGCGAGTTTCTGAAGCAGGCCGCGGTGGCCGCCGGCCTCTATTCACTCTCCGGTTGTGCCGCAGCGGGCAGAACGTCCGCGCCGGCAAGGCGCGTCTCGCCCAACGAGAAGCTCAACCTGGGGATCATCGGCGTGGGGAACCGCGGCGAGGCCAACATGAAACAGGTCCTCGGCGAGAACATCGTGGCCCTGTGCGACATCGATGCCCAGATCCTCGGCAAGGCCTCCGAGCAGTTTCCCAAAGCCAAAACGTTCGCGGACTGGAGGGAGCTGCTCGATGAGAACGACATCGACGCCGTCATGATCAGCACCGCCGACCACGTTCACGCGCTGGCCTCGGTGAAGGCGATGCGGCTCGGCATGCACGTCTACTGCGAAAAGCCGCTGGCCCACTCGGTGCACGAGGCCCGCGTCGTCCGCGAGACCTACCTGGCGTGCAAGGGCAAAGTCGCCACGCAGATGGGAACCCAGATCCACTCGACGGAGAACTATCGGCGGGTGGTGGAACTCGTCCGCAGCGGGGCGATCGGCCCGGTGCGCGAGGCCCACGCGTGGTGCAACCGCAAGGGCCCCGGCGGCGACTTGCCCGAGGGCAGCCACCCCGTGCCCGAGCACCTGTCCTGGGACCTGTGGCTCGGGCCGGCCCCCTACCGGCCCTACCATCCGCACTACATTCACGATCCCCAGTCCGCCAAGGGCAACCTGACGTGGAACCGGTATTGGGATTTCGGCAACGGAACGCTCGGGGACATGGGCAGCCATCTGATCGACCTGCCCTTCTGGGCACTCGACCTGCGCCACCCGACGAGCGTCGAGGCCACCGGCTCGCCGGTCAATCCCCATACGAACCCGATGTGGCTCGAGGCGACCTGGGAGCACCCGGCACGGGAGAACATGCCCCCGGTCAAACTCGTCTGGCACGACGCGGAGAAGAGGCCGGAGTCGCTTCCGGGAATCGACTTGAACCAGTGGAGCATCGGCGTGCTGTTCATCGGCGACGAAGGCAAGCTGCTGGCCGACTACGGCAAGCACATTTTGTTGCCCAGCAAGGACTACCGCGGTTTCAAGCCGCCCAAGATGCAGATCGCGCCTTCGCCCGGCCACTACGAGGAATGGCTGCTCGCGTGCAAGACGGGCTCGCCGACCTTGTGCAACTTCGATTACTCCGGCCTGCTGATCGAAAACAACCTGCTGGGCAACGTCGCCTATCGTGTTGGTCGCAAGATCGAATGGGACGTCAAAAACCTCAAGGCGGTCGGCTGCCCCGAGGCCGACGCATTCATCCGCCGCGAGTACCGGGCCGGCTGGACCCTGTGACGTGACCGGCGGCCCCGCGGCGACGATCGCCCGGCAATCATCCGTGGCCGTCGGAGAACGCGCGGCGACCGCGCGTCCGTGTGTGGCGTCCGGGGACTGGCTCGTTTGGGGCCGGCATGATGCAACGCAGAATCATCGGAACGGCGCTGGCGGGCGTTGCGACCCTATCCTGCCTGGCGGGCGTGGGTGTCGGAGCTGAGCCGCCGCCGGCACCGAGTCGCGCCGCGGTCGAAGCGGTGCTGCGCGCCGCCGCGAGAGTCGACACCGGCCGGCTGAAACAACTGAACGTGGTGCTGCTCGCGGATACGAAGGACCATGGCCCGGGCGAGCACGATTATCCGCTCTGGCAGAAGCGTTGGTCGCTGCTGCTGGGTGGAAGCTCGCAGTCGGACGAGAAGCAGGCCAACCTGTACGGCCCGCCGATTGGCGACCCCGAAGTCGCCCAGGGGGCACAGCGCGTGACGGTCACGTCGGCGTGGCATTGGCCGACCGGCGAGCAGTTCGACTCGGCCGACGTGATCGTCGCCTTCTGCTATCTGCGGTGGACGGCGGAACGCATCGGGCAGATGCGCAGTTACCTGCATCGCGGGGGCGGCCTGGTCGTGGTGCACCCGGCAAGCTGGACGCTGCCCAACGGCACGGCCGAAATCGCGGAGCTGCTGGGTATAGCGGGGTACACGTGGTATCGGCACGGTCCGGTGGATATGCAGATCACGGCCCCGGAGCATCCGATTTGCCTGGGGCTGCCGGAACGCATCCGGTTCCATGATGAGACCTACTGGCCGCCCGACCCGGCGATGGAGCCCGGGGCGGTGACGGTGCTGGCGGTTTCGCAGGAAAAGGTGTCGCCGCGGTCCGAGCAGACGGCGCCGCAGCCGGTCTTGTGGACTTACCCGTGCGGCAAAGGTCGGGTCTTCGGCTGCCAGCCGGGCCACTACGCGTGGACGTCTGACGACCCATACTTCCGCATCATTCTGCTGCGCGGCATCGCCTGGGCAGCCCAGGAGTCGCCATACCGGTTCGACCACCTGGTCCTGCGGGACGCCCGAACGTCCGAATAGCGTAAGAAACGGGCCCACCGTAGCGGTCGCCCCCTGTGGCGACCGGCGCATCCGTCAAACATCTGCCCACAGATCACGCAGATCGACACAGATGGAATGAAGAGGTGCGAGCCCGAAACAACGACACGGCTCCACCGATTCTCTTCGTGTTCTTCGCGCTCTTCGTGGTTCAATTTATTCTTGTACCGCGAAGCACGCGAAGAGCACGAAGGCAACGGCCGGCGAACCGCGCAACTCGACCATCCCTCATCGGCGTCCACTCGTCTCGGCGTAGCGAGCCGGAGTCGGATCGGCGATTCGCTGACGCTTTCCGGTCTTGCGGCGCCCGGAATCACGTGAGTATCATGGGTCCATGTCGCCCTGGGCGGTCCACGGGCACCCGGTTCGCCGGGATGGCTCACCCAACCGGGCCGAGAGTCTCCAAACGTCGGCGATCCTTTCAGGCTCTGGAGCATTTCCATGAAACGCAGGACTTTCGAGTGGACGCTTCCGGCGGAAATCGAGCGGAGGCTTGGCGAATCGAGCTATGGTCGCCAGCGTGCAATCTTCGAGGCGGGCCACCTGCTGCTTATTCTGCACGCGCCGCCGGGGCCGGATGACCTGACGCGCGACTTCCGCGTCTTTCTGCGGACGCCGGACGGGAAGTACCAGTGCAACGGCGTCACCGAAGGCCACGTGCAATTGCGCCGGCTGCTGGCTGACTATCGGGCACGCAACGACAAGTTGGAGGAGGCCTATCAAAAAGCGCAAACCCCCGAGGATCTCTTCGAGGTCCTCCAGTCGGTCGCGCCGGTCACCCGGTCGGCCGCGAATCTGCGCGAGGCCTTGCAGGAGGCCCGCGAGTCGGTCACGGATGACCCGCTGCTGATCGCCATGCGCGACGAAGGCTACGAGGTGGCCCGCAACCTCGAGATCCTGCTGGGCGACGTCCGCAGCGCCCTCGATTTTCGCATCGCCCGCAACACCGAGATGCAGGTCGCGCGAGCCACCGACATGGCCCTGTCGCAGTACAAGCTCAACGTCCTGGCGGCCATCACTTTTCCGCTGATGGCCATTGCCACCGTGCTGGGCATGAACCTCAAGCACGGGTTTGAGGAGTTGCCCCCACTCGCGTTCTACTTCGTATTCGCGATCGGCTTGGCCGTGGGGCTGGTCGTCAGGTCGTGGGTGACCAACGAAGGAAAGAAGGAGGATGAACTCGCCCGCCCGCGACGCATCCGCGAACCGTGAGACGGCCAGTGGAATCCAAACGGAACGATGGTATGCGGATACTTGTGCTCGATGACGATGCTGTACGGCAGCAGGCTTTTCGAAGCAGCAATCCTGGCCAGAGAGTAACCGGCACGGAGTCGGCCTTCGAGGCGATCAGACAGATGAAGCATGAATTGCATGAGGTTGTCTTCTTGGACCATGATCTGGACGACCATCTTCCGCCGGATGCACCGAGCAACGGGACGGGCCTGCACGTCGTGCGCTGGATAGCCAATTGTGAGCCAAATTGCAGGCCATCGCTGGTGGTCGTACACAGTGTCAACGCGCTCGGCGCGGGTGACATGATGCGCGAGCTGACCGAGGCCGGCTGTCCATGCCTTTACCTGCCCGAAGCCTGGACCCGGCAAGGCCTCATCGGACAGTTGCAGGCCATGCTGCCAGCGGTGGCAGGATAGCCCGCCGCGAGAAGCCACATCTCCCTGTCTATCTGATTCTCCTTGCCTCATCTGTGTCTATCTGTGTCATCTGTGGGCGCTTCTTTCTGCCCACGGATCACACAGATGGACACAGATGGAATGAACAGGCCCGGGCCTGTTCGCGTCGCAAGCGCGCGGCAGTCCGGCTTTCCGCGGTCATTCCTTCGGCGGTTTGCCGTCGAGGTGGACGTGCCAGCCGCGGGTGAGGGTTTCGACGCCGTAGAGGGAGGTGCGGGCGGTGATGAAGAGGGTGCGGTTGCCCGGCCCGCCGAAGGTGCAGTTGGCCGGGTGCTCGGGCGTGGGGATCATGCCCAGCCAGCGGCCGTCGGCGTCCAGCACCCAGATCCCGCCGATGCAGGTGATGTACAGGCGGCCCTGGGCGTCCACGCTCATGCCGTCGGGGAAGGTGACCAGGGCGATGCGCCGGCCGGGGCCGATCTTGCCCGGCGACAGGATCGGGTAGCGGTGCAGGGTGCTGACCCCGTTATCGATCACGTACAGTTGCTTGCCGTCCGGCGAGAGGGCGATGCCGTTGGGCCGGACCAGGTCGTCGATGATGCGCGTGAGCGTGCCGTCGGCGGCGATGTAATAGACCGCCTCCTTGTCGAGTTCGAGGTCGTCGCGCGGGCCGTACCGCGGATCGGTGAAGTAGATGCCGCCGACCTCGTCGATCCACAGGTCGTTGGGGCTGTTGAGGCGTTTGCCCTGGTAGTGCGTGACGATGTCGCGGCCGGGCCCGGCAGGCTCGCCGCGCGATACCCGCCGCCGGGCGTGCTCGCAGGCCACCAGCAGGCCGTCTTTGTCGAACATGAGCCCGTTCGACTGCCCGCTGTCACCGTTGGCCACCTCGGCCTTGCCGTCCGCATAGCGCACGATGTGGGCCGCGGGAATATCCGAAAAGTACAGCCCGCCCCGCCAAGGGTCCCAGGCCGGCCCCTCGACGAACTTGAAATCGCCCGCCAGCTTCTTGACCTCCGCCCCGGGCGGCAGGATGCCCTTGGCCGGCGGGTCCGAGGCCAGCAGCAGCACGTTGTCCACCCGCACGATCACGTCCTGGCAGTCGTCGTTCGTTGAATACTCCCAGGCAATCAGATAGCTGTGCCCGACCGCATGGCCGGTCTTGGCGTCGGCGTTGGGGTAGATCCGTGCCTTGTGCGGTTGCGAACGGAGCCGTTCGTTGACCTTGGCGGTGAGGCCCGGCTGCGTGTAGACCCCTGCGTCATTGAAGCCGTCGTTGGCCACCCACAGCCCGAAGGGGGCGTCGCCGGGATCGAAGGCCGTGCTCTCCGCGTCAATCGGCGGGCCGACGGGATCCTGGCCCGCGGCCGGCATCGGCGAGCGGAAGGTGTAATGCCACAACTCCTTGCGGCTGCTGAGCACATCCGCGGGCAAGTCACCCGCCTTCGGCCCGGCCACGTACCAGCCGCCGCGCGCCGTCGTCTCCGCGCCATAGGCGAGCACCGGCGTGCAGGTCACCGGCCGCCGGCCGTCCACCCGCTGGAACAGCCCCGCCGGCACCACGCCCTCGACCGCCGCGTTGCGCAGGTCGTGCTCGACGCCCAGGCCCCAATACTGCTTGAGCAGATCCGCCAACCGCGGCTCGCCCACCGCCGGCTCGGGCCCGGCCGGTTCCGCCCCGGCCGGCAACACGCCCATCCAAACGATCATCGCGACCAAGCCGCCCACCGCCACGTTCGACATGCCACTCATCGTGCTCCTCCAGCCCAAGACGTGGATTGCGTCACGGAGAAATTGAGAATGAGGAATTGAGAATTGAGAATCGAGAGAAAGCCGCTTTCCGCGAACACCACCGCACCATGCCCTCGCCGGCCTTCGCCCGTCTGCACGGCTTTCTCACTTCTCACTTCTCACCTCTCACTTCCTCGGCACCGCGGAATACGACACCCCGGGGGCGTTACTTCTGCTCGCGAACCACACGCAGCGCATCGGCGAGATCAATCTGTTTCTCGTAGATGGCCCGCCCGATGATGATGCCCAGCAGCGGCATCTCCGCCAGGTGCCGCACGTCGGCGAGGTCGGTCACGCCCCCCGAGGCGATCACCGGTACAGGGCTGATCTCGGCCAGGTGCCGGATGGCCTCGATGTTCGGTCCCAGCAACATGCCGTCGCGTCCGATGTCCGTGTAGATAATGGCCGCCAGCGGCCAGCCGGTGACCCGTTCAGCCACTTGCAGGGCGGTCTCGCGGGTCTCCTTCGTCCAGCCATGCACGGCCACGCGGCCCTCGCGCGTGTCCAGGCCCAACGCGATGCGCCCCGCGCATCCCGGTCGCTGTACCAGGGACTCGAACCAGGCCCAGTCCTCCAGCGCCTTGGTGCCCACCACGCACCGGGCCGCACCGGCCGACAGCAGCCCCTCGATGGTCTCCACCTCACGAAGCCCGCCGCCCACCTCCAACTGCAGCTTCGTGGCCCCGAGGATAGACTCGATCACCGGCAGGTTGCGCAGCCGCCCTTCCCGCGCACCGTCCAGGTCCACCAAATGCAGCCACGTCGCCCCCGCCTCCTCGAACTGGCGCGCGACCGCTACCGGGTCGTCCGCGTAGTCCATCTGCTTGTTGTAGTCGCCCTGCAACAGCCGGACGCACTTGCCTTCCCGAAGATCGATGGCCGGTAGTATTTCCATGAGTCATCCTCGCAATCGTGTTGTACGTGTGCCACTGCTCTGCGAGCAGTGCGACCGGGAGCCTGCTGTCGCGGCACCGGCTTGCCTGTTCCCGTAGCGGCCGCCCCCCGCGGCGGCCGGGTGTGGCACCGGCGTCTCGCCGGTGCAACTGCCGCTTGTACGCCGGCCGCCACGGGGGGCGGCCGCTACCCTGCGCTGTGGGGTTACTCCGCCTTTGCCTTGGCCTGCACGCGGTTCAGCTTCAGGTCCTCGATCTCCAGCAGTTTCTCGAACTCGCCCTCGGTCAACCGCTCCGCCAGATCCTGGGCACTCATCCTGGCGTTGATCTGGTACGTGGCGATCTCCTTGCTGAACTTCATCCCCACGCTGTTGACGCCTTCAATCTCCGCCAGGGCCTTCTTCAGCCGGTTGGCCACGGCAAACTTGATCGCCTCCACCTCCAGGATCAGCTCCCCGCCCGCGCTGATCTGCGTCGCCCACTGCTCCATGATCTGGGCGTACAGCTCGTTGACCAGATTCTCGCCGGCGAAGGCCAGGGCCTGCTTGCCGGCCTGCGGGCTGAACTCCTTGCGCCCGCGGGCCCCGCCGCGCGTGTTGGGGATGCCCTTGCTGGCCAGCATTTTCGCGCTGTCCGTGTAGTATGCCTTGACCTGCACGCCGCAGTTGTAGAACGCCACCGGGGCACCGTACAACTCCTCCATGCCCGCCTGGTTCGCGTTGGCCGTCCCCGCGATGAAGATGTGCGCGTCGTAGTCCTTGGCGATGGCCTGCATCTTCGCCGTATTGCCGTTCGCCGCCGCGTCCTCCATCTCCTTGCGCTTGATCTCCTCGATCGCCGTCCGGGCCACCAGGTCGAACCCGCTCTTGAGCAGCCGCTCCTCGATGCGCGTCTCGAGGATGCTCTGGTCCTCGGTCTTGCCGTCGATCCGCTCGACCACGTAGACCATGATCTTCGGCCGGCCGATCTGGTTGAGCACGTTCTGGATCGCCCCCCAGCTTTCGTGCAGGACGCTCTTGGAGACCAGGGCCTTGATCCGCACCCGAACGGTGCCGCCCACGATTTTCTTCTCCTCCAGTACCTTGTAGTCGGTGACGATGCCCTGGGCCCGGCTGATGATCGTGTCGTACATCAACTGGAAGTTCTCGACCTTCGTATCGGAAAAGATCTCCTGCTTTCCGCCCTTCTCGAGCGCCGTCCGCAGGGCGATTCTCAGGGCCTCCTCCTTGGTGAGGCCCTCGCCCTCGGCCTCGACTTCGATCACGTCGCCGGCAGCCGGCTGGGCCGCCGGAGCGGCGGCGCCTTCCTGAGCCAGACCCGATGACGGGGCCAGGCCGACGACGACCAGTCCGGCCACGGCCAAAACCACGCTCCACAGCCAAGCCCGGCCAGCATGGTTTTCGTTGCGAATCATCTCCCGAACCTCCCGGGCAGAATCGCCCCGCGTCGCAGAACCGCGACGGTGTGAGACCCTGTGCAACCTGATGCCACCGTGGAATTGTCCCACACCCCGCGGTCAGGTCAAGGCGCCGCTTACCGCTTGCGGCTTCGCACGAACGGGAGGAAGGTCACTTCTCCGCCCCGCCGGCCAGCGTCGCCTCCCCCTCCCGCACCGGCGGGATCCCCAGCGCATCGTAGGCCCACCGCGCGGGCACCGCCATCCGCAGGTCATTGACCGCGGCACTCATCACCCCCACCAGCTCCCGCAGGTCACGCGGCGGGTCCAACTGCCGCCGGAAGAACGGTACCGGCACGTCCGGCCCGAACCGCATCCGCGTCAGCGGGGCAAGCACGTCCCGCCGAATGGTCCGGGCCTCCTTGCCAAGGTCGTCCTGGCGCAGATCCAGCCGCACCTCGTTGTGGATCAGGGCGGTCGAGAACGTGCCCGTCTCACCGCTGGTCTCGACGGTCAACGTCTGCCCCAGCCACGCCTTGGACATCTCGCGGTTAAAGAACGCGCACAGGTTCTCGTACGGCGGCGGCCCCTTGCTGTGCCCCGCCTCCAGCAACTGCAGCTCCACCGCCTTGCTGAAGATCGCCGACGCATCCGTCCCCATGGCCTGCAACATGTCCAGCAGTTCGCGCTTCTCCTGGGCCGTCGCCGACGGCTCGTACCGCGCCACCCGGACCGGCATGCCAAAGACCTCGGCGAACACCATCCAGTCCTTCATCGCGAAGTGCTTGCCCAGGTACGCCAGGGCGCTGACCCGCAGCAGCCCGCCGCGCATCGGATGCCCGGACACCGCGTGCGGCGTGTGCACGATGAACTTGCCCGGCGGCAGGGCGATGCCGTCGTACGGCTCGGCGGCGGTCAGCACGCGCGGCCCGCCCAACTCGTCGAACGTCACCTGCTCAAAGGCCACCGGCACCACGTCCACCAGCCGCAGCTCACCGCCCTGAACATCCCACACGTTCTCCGCCAAGGCGATGTTCCGCCCGAAGGCCAGCGACAGATGCTGCAGTGCCTCGTCGAAGGCGTCGATCGCCGCCAGCACCTCGCGACAATAATCGGCGGCTTCGTCGGCCGGCCCGCGTTCCACCCCCTCGCGCACCTCCGCCGCGGATACCACCTGCCAGCGCAGCCCGGTCACCGCCCGCCGCCGCGTGTTCGCCACCGCGTAGAGGTGCCCGTCCTTCTCCTCCATCTGCTCGAACAGGGCCATGGCCTGATCGACCGCCCCCTCGTCCGCGGCCCGCATGATGGTCACCAGCCGCCCCGGCGTCAGCCCGTCGGCCGGGTAATCCCGCCACCGATCCAACACCGACGGCCCCACCAGTCGCCCCAGCGCCGGCCGAGCATCCCCACCGCCTTGCCTCTTTCGCCTGCTCAACACGTTCACAACCCGCCTCGCCCAACTCATCCGCTCACCTCAATTCTTGAATTCTCCATTCCTCATTCTCCATTCTGCATTCTCCATTCTCACCATATCCCGCCACGGGCAAATCGCAGGCCGGGCCCGCGCACCGCCTCCGGCCGACCGGCGTCCTGCCCCGCGGCGCGCACGGCCAGACACGCCGCCCAGAACCGGTCGCCATGCCCGGCCGCGGATCGCCCGGCGTCGTACCGCCCCGGCCCAGCCGCGGTTACCAAGCGACGAATCGAATGCCAATCGCTGCGGATCGCCGCGTCCACCGGGATGCGGATGCGCCGATCCTCGACGCACAACCGCAGCCGGGTAGCCAGCTCATCCTTGACCGAAGCAGTAAAAACCACCGGCTCAACCCGCGACCGCCCGAACGATTCGACCGCCTCCTCCGCCAGGGCCAGCCCGATGCCGCTCGCATCCATGCAGCAGCGATGCACCTGCCGCAGAGTCAGCAGGCGGTACAGGGCCTCCCGCTGCTCGCGGAACGGCTCGCCGCGGCTCTCGCGCACGCCCCGCGTCATCAGCACTTCGCCGCACGCCTCGACCACCCACAGCACGGTCAAGTCGCGATGCCGCCCGATGTCCATGCCCGCGTACAGCGGCCCGCGGCACGCCGCAATCGCCGCCGGGTCGAACGCCTTGTCCAGCGTCGCGTCTTCGACCTCCGCGATCTGGCCGTGCGTCAGAAACGCCGACGACTCGTCCAGAAACTCGCAGCCGAACTCCTGGCGGTACAGCTCGTCATCGTGCATCGAGGTGCGGATCTGCTCCGGGTCGATGTCCAGGCCGGCCGCCACCGCGTCCGCCAGCGTCACCGTCGAATGATGAAAGAGCGCGTTGTCGCGCAGCTCGGCGAAGAGGTTCCCGCAACCCCGCGGCGTCGAGGCCACGTCCAGCTCGCCGTTGCCGCGCAGCACGCTGGGGAACACGGCCGCCCAGATCGCCCGGTCGTCGCGGTGCATGGCGAACTCATCGAGAAACACGTCGCCGGTGAACCCGCGTGCGGTGGCTGGGTTGGCCGGCAGCCCGATCACCCGCACGCCGTTGGGCAGCTCGATGACCAGTTGGCGGAAGCTCGTCGTGCCGAAGAACCCGTCGCCGTGGAAGCTCGTCGCCAGGTTGAGCGCCCGGCAATGCTGTCGCGTCTTGAGCATCAGTTCGCGGCTCTGGCGTTCGCCGGCCGACAGGAAGATCTGCGTCCGCCGTCGCTGTAGCCCGCGCAGCAGTCGGCGAAGCGATTTTGTGAAGCTCTTGCCGATCTGCCGCGACCAGCAGCACCAACTGAATCTCGCCGGCGACATCACGTCGGCCCGTTGATAGCTCAGCAATGGCACGATGGGGGCCAAGGTCGTTATGGAGCTTGTTTGGGTTGGGAGAATCGCGCCCCCAGGTCCGGAGGACCTGGACCACCCCGCCGGGGGTACAAGCGCATCGCTTACGGCGACGACCTCACCGGCCTCGGCCTCCTGCCGTGTGCCGCCGCCCGCCGACTCCTTCACCATACCCGTACCCCGTGAACAGACCTGCCGCGCCCCCATGCCCCGCACCGATCACAACACCCCGCCCGCCCCGCGCACGCCCGAACTGCCTGGGGCGGCAAGCTCACCGCGCATGTCAGGACCGAGCGAACTTGCTTGTGTGAGGGACCGAGCGAACTTGTTCGTGGGGACGCGGACCGCGAAGAGGCAAGCCGGTAGCAACCGCCTTCCCATGGACCCGCGGTTCTACTCATTTGCTGCCTCGCTCACTCCCGCTTACCAGTGCAGGACCACCATCTGATGGCAGAGGAGTTGATCGAGGGTTAGGCGCAGCCCTTGCGGCGTCTGCTCAAAGGCGAGGGGCTGCCCTTGCGGTTCGAGCGTGGCCTTGTGCACCGGGCGTGGCAGTCGCAGGGTGACGCACACGTCGTGCAGCGGCAGGAGATCCTCGATGACTTCGACGGGCGCGCTGCGGCCGGTGACCGTGCTGCCCTCGATGGCCATGCTGCCGCCGCGGGTGCTCATCGTGGCGTGCAGCAGGTGCAGAACGTAGCGCCGATGCTGGGGTTGCTCCATAAGCGACAAGCGGGCGGTTGAGGGCAGGTCGGCCGAGAGTGTGCGGGCGTCGCCCAGCAGGAGGTCGAGGGCCCGCGTCAGATACATCCGGCAGGCGACGGCCCCGAACGCCCGGTAGATGGTGAAGACCGGATGCGCGAGGTAGAGGATCGAGCCGTGCAGCACGCCGCAGTCGTAGCCGGAGGGGTCCGGCCGATACGGCGCGTGCTGGTGGCTGCAGAAGTGCTGCCACGTCCGGTTGAAATAGGGATCGTGCACTTGGCCGAGCGACCGGCCGCGCGTGGCACGAATGCGGCGCGAACGCTGGTACATGACCATTGGGGAAGCGACGTAGTCCGCAGCCAACTCTTCATTGGGCAGGACGTAATCCGGCTGGAACGGGCTGGGCCCGGCATCGTCGGCACCGATATCCAGGGCGAACGTCTCCTCCCCCGCCCACAGGCCGCTGCTGCCGGTCAAAAGCAGCTTGCCCCCCGCCGCCAGGTACGCCTCCAGCTTGCCCTTCAAAGTCTCGTCGATGGGCACGTCGTCCGGCAGCACCAGCACCTTATACCGGGCGAAATCCATCTGGTCATCGAGCACGTCGAACAGATAGTGGCCTTCGAGCAGCATCCGCGCCGCACCGGTATCGGCCGGGCTCTCGACCTCGGTCTGCCGGCGAACGGCCGCACTGGACAACAGGCCCACGTCCGCGACCGACCGCACCCCCTCGCACCACGGTTCCTTCCGCTCGACCTCCGCGTACGCCTGCCCGATGAGCGCGTAAGTGCTCGGGTCCAGTTTGCCGCACGGGTGAAGTTGGTCCCCAACGCTGCACTTGGCCCCGAAGGCCAGCATGGCCGCGCATTCGTACCGCAAGGCGTTGGGGTGCTTGTACCCGCCGAACTCGCCCCAGGTGGTGTGGAACTTGCCCGTCATGCCCAGATAATCGAGGCCCAGCAGGTGGCAGTACTTGGCCGCGAACGGGAAATGGTCGTAGCCCCAACCGCCGGTGGGCAGCGACTCTAACTCCAGATGACTGAAGAACCGCAGCAGATCGCGTCGCCGGCCGGTGTGGGCGCCGTTGTGGAAGACCGGCAGCCCCGGTCGCTCGGCGTGGGCGGCCTCGGTCGTGCGCTGGTAATACGCTGCCAGGGCCAGCTCGGCACACCGCAGCCGATCCGCCTCGCGGGTCGGCTCCAGTCCCGCTCGCTCCATTGCCGCCAGGCACCAGCGGCAACAGCACTGGCCCTGCGAGATGATGTCCAGAAAGATGCCGTCCGCCTCAGGGAACAAACGCACCGCCTCGCGCACCTGGTCGCAGAGGTAATCCAGGTACGGCGAATGAAAGCACATGGTATGGAAGCCCGGCACCAACGGTCCCGTCGCCCAACCGAGGTACCGGCCCTCGGCGTCCACCTCCCGCCACTCCGGGTGCTCGTGGGACATGACGTTGTCCAGGCCGGCCGACAGGTAGAGCGGCACGTTGACGTCGATCTCCTTGCAGGCCTCGACCTGGGCCCGCAGCAGGTCGAACGCCAGGTGCGGGTGCTGCCGGCCGACCTGTGTGGGGTGGTAGCTCCACCCATGGTGGCACTTGGCAAAGCAGGTGATCGAATTGACGTGACCGGCCCGCAGGGTGTTCTGCCACTGCCGCTTGTCGAATGCCGCCCCGATGTCCGCAATGGCCGGCGAGGTATGATAATCCAGATGAACCTGCCGAAACCGCAACTGATACATCATGGTTTTCCCTAACTCGCTAACTTCTCCACCAACGCCGCCGCCCGCGTAAACGCTGCATCGACCGCCCGCCCCGTCAGCGCCGCGGCCAAGCTCTCGGCCCGCCCCGGCGGCGGCAATTCGATACACCGCGGCAGATGGCAAACCTGCTCATCATGGATCAGCACTCGAAACTCGTCGGGGGCCTCATCGCAGGATTGGACCTCGTAGCGTTTGCCGCCCCCGCTCAAAGCCACCGCCTGCAGCCCGGGTCGAGTGCCGGCCATCGCCAGTCGCACACGCCCCGCGCGACCAGCCGCTCGAAACGCATATTCACCGTCCCCGACGCGCTCCCCCGCCTGCCAACCTAACTGCCCGGCCACAAATGCCGCCACCCAGATGGCGTCGATCCGGTCCTCGGGCCGGGCTCCACCAGCCGTCACTTCCAGGGTATCGAGCTGTCCCCAGACCTCAGCGGGCGAGCCGTCGAACATGCCCGCCAGCACTTCCCGCCAGCGAGCGGTGCGATACCAGCCCAACTCGCGCACCGCCCCGCGGCCGCCCGGGAACAGGTGATGCAGGCCGGCCAATCCGGCATCGACGATCAGCCGATCCACCCGGATGCCCAGGCTTCGCCACAGATCCGGCCAGCGGCCCGGGTCCAAAGTCCACCAGGCGATGGTCGGCACCTCCGCCTCCAGCAGCGGTAAGAGCGTCCGCTCCAGATCACGCTCGTCCTCCGCCGCCGTCCGCAGCACCACCTGCTCGCAGCAGACCTGCGGCCGGCCCGGTTGCGGCACGTGGCACAACGCCGAGATCGAGGCCCGCATCCGCTGGCGCGGCTCCTCCGCGACACCCTCCCCCTGCCTTGAACCATCCAGCAGCAGGACCAGCGTCCGCGTCGGGTACCGAGGCGACAGATCGCCGAGCACCTGGTTGATCGCGTTGAACTCGGCCTCCGGTGCCACCACGATGAGATTGGCGACACAAACCCGCGTGGCCGTCAGATGCTCACCAGGCACCGGCTCGCGGCCCTTGGACGATTCCCACAGCCGGGCGAACGCCCGATCCACGTCCTCCGGCCGCCGCAGGGTCGCGCCTTCCGGAGTCAGTAACGCTGTCCAACCTTCGTCGGTCATGGCTCCCTCGATCCGGCCGCGTAAGAGGCCCTCGGTGGGTGGCCCATCCATCGCAACGCGATGGGCGGGCTCACGATGACAGGGATGAAGGAATGGATCCTGGCCAAGCAGGCTTGCCCACCCATTCGATCATCGCCAGCCCACCCCCGCCGCGGCGGGGATGGGCCACCCCGCCGCCTAACCTGTCACGGCCCCCTCAACCTGCCCCCCCGTATCACGCACGCGCTCATTTCCCGCACACGCCTTCCCGACCGATAACCTCCAACGCGCCATTGTTCACCCACACCTGTCCGGCCGCAAGGGCACGGAAGCGGATTCGCGGCGCATTTTCATTTGCCGGCCGGCGGCCGCGAATCGTACCTTCTACCCAGGTGGGACGCTCCACGCGGGGGCCGTGCACACACGGCGTGTCAGACCAAGTAAGGGGCCAGCCATGCATGTGCCTTTGATGGGTGAGATTCTGTCGGAGATGGGTTTGCTCACGCCGCGCCAGGTCAAGGAGATCCTTGATCAGCAACGCCGCTCGCGTCAGAAGTTCGGTCAGATCGCCGTCTACCGCGGCCTGGTGACGCCCGAGCAGGTCTGGGAGGCATGGGCCCGGCAGGTGAGTTATCGGCGGCAGTTTGTGGACCTCGCCGCGATGGGCACCGACACCGAGGCCATTCGCCGCGTGAGCGTGCCCACCGCCCGGGCGCTGGAGGTCGTGCCGCTGCGTCTGTGGGGCGACAACCTCGTGGTCGCCTGTTCGCCCGAGTTCAACTCGGGCATCCTGTCGGATTTGGCCGAGCAGACCGGATGCCAGATCCACGCCTGCGTCGCCCTGCCCGAGAGTATCCGTTACCACCTCGACCGGCTCGACGACGCTCTCGCAGCCGCCGACCCCGAGCCTGCCCTCGTGCCCATGTGCGGCTGAAAGCGTGCGGAAGAAGCTCTTTCAGAACCACGCCCCAAGCAGAGCCGCGCCCGTAAGGAAGCGGTTCCTCCTTGTCGAGGCCACCGCTCCCTTACGCAGCGATCTTCATCGCCTAGTTCTTTTGACTCCGTTGCGCA
>CAZEEJ010000103.1:0-19031 GCA_964511155.1 uncultured Planctomycetales bacterium
TCCCCGATCATAAGCGGCTTGCCGATACTGAACTCGTGCAGAATCGTCTCCAGGAATAGCGCGTTGGCGGGTATGCCCCGAATCCGGTCGCTTGCGGTCGGCGGTGCCAGTGGATAGAAGTGAACGGTCAGGAAGTCCAGGTGCCTCCTGTCCGCCAGACGGGTGAAGCCCGCGTAGTGTGACAGCCCCGGAAGGTACATGGCCGACGCCCACTGGATGTGTCCCACGGTGATCAGGTGGTTGCTGTCTCGGGCCCGGATGGCCGCACACAATCGCCCCATCCACGCCTCGCCGACCGCCTCGCGGAACCGCTGGTAGTCGTACAGCCGGGTATCGTCGGGGGTCGATTTAGCCGACGGGATCTGAACACTGCCCAGCACCTTGACTTCCTTAGCCGGACAGCCCCAAGCCTCGGCGATGCGCTCGACCGGCCCGTATTCCTGCTCGAGCCAGACGTTCCATCGCTCACGCATGACCGGGGTGCTCCACTTCACCGTGGGCTCGTTGAGCAAATCATACGCCAGGATGGCGGGCTCATCCTTGAAGTGCTCCGCGAACGCCGACCACCACTTCTCATCCGCTGCCAGGATGGTCTCGTCGGCGAAAGGGTCCGTATTACGCCGCCACTCGGGAAGGCCCTCCCAATGGTCGGGCCCCGTAGGGATGACGTACAGGTTGTGCTCCCGGCACAGGGCCAGGAACTGCTCGAACAGCTTGATCCCCTCCTCGCGCAGCTCGCCCGGCACACGATGAAAGGAATCGAGCGTCAGAAACACCCGCAGCGTGTTGAACCCTTGCTCGCGGATCATCCCGAGGTGCTGCCGGACGGTGTCCGCGTCGAACTGCTGCCACAGTTTCGGTGCCCAGCCCGTGTTCGGGCCGAAGTAGTTCAGCCCGACGGATAGAAAGGGTTTGCCCGTCCCCCGTTCGCGGAATGTCGTTGTGCTCCGCGGGTCGACCTCGATGAATGGCAGGTCGGCCGCCAGTGCGGAAGAGGCCCAGAAGAGCCCCAGCCACACGCCGGCCAGACACCACCGGCAGACCCCGGCATGGACCCGTGTGCTCATGGTCATTACTCCCTCAGTGATCCGCCGGTATCTTATCCACATTTTGGGGCTTGTGGTACCCGAGTTTATTTCCTGCCCGGCACCGTCCAGAGAGAGCCCCCCGTGGCTCGCCGCTACCGCTTCAGGCTCTGGGGGCTTGAGAAGGGGCTCATGCCGCGAGTTGGTGCCGCTGATGGCTTGCCTCTTCGCGGCCGGTTTACCCTTGAACGATGGGTAGGGATACCTCCCGCCGACCGGCCTGGGCCGTCGGCTTCCCGGTTCCGCTGGAGGGGACTGTCACCACGTGACTCGGCTGCTCGGGTTGCCGCTCCGCGGCGGTGGAGCGCCCCAGTGGCAGGAAGGCGTCCCGCACTTTGCGGGAGGTGACCCGTGGCTCGCGCAGGAGCTTCTTGAGACCCGCGGCCAGGAAGCGTACCGGCCGCCGCAGGGCGGTCTGGCGGTAGAACCGCGCCTGGGCCGCCCGGGTCATCTCGCTCAGCTCCTGGGCCGTCCATTCGGGTGTGCTGATGATGGGGCGGCCGACGCGGAGCTTGGTGTAGTCCACCGGCCTACGCAACATGCCCGCGTCGAGGCA
Source organism: uncultured Planctomycetales bacterium (assembly GCA_964511155.1). Lineage (GTDB taxonomy): Bacteria > Planctomycetota > Phycisphaerae > UBA1845 > PWPN01 > JAAYDF01. The sequence continues at coordinate 1,642 of CAZEEJ010000103.1, forward strand.
CTGCTGGAACAGCGTCGTGCCGGGATACGGCGTCGCGGTGAAGAAGCACGCCTGGTCCACGCCCATGTTCATCGCGAACTCGAACGTCTTCTCGATGTCCGCCTTGGTTTCGCCCGGGAAGCCGACCACGAAGAACGCCGAGATGCCCATCCCCAGCCGGCGGCAGGCGTCGGCGATCGGATGCACCCGGCGCAGATCCAGCGGCTTGTTGATGATCTTCTTGAGCACTTCCTGGCTGCCCGACTCCACCGCGATGGTGATGTGATAGCAGCCCGCGCGCCGCATCAGCTCGATCAGCTTTTCGTCCAGCGCCCAGATGGCCACCCCGTTGGGCGTGGTCCAGGTCAGGTCGATCTTCCGGTCGATGATCGCCTGGCAGATCTCCGTCATACGCGGCTTGTGCATGGTCAGGTTGTCGTCCTCGAACTGGATCTCGCGCACGCCGTAGTCGCCGATCAGATGTTCGATCTCCTCGATCACCCGCCCGGTGCTGTGCCAGCGGAACTTGCGGCCCCAGACCGTGTGGATGCTGCAGAAACTGCATTGGGCTGGGCAACCCCGCGAGGTGATCATGTTCGTGCACGGGTGACGCTTGACGTACGCCCCATGCGGCGAGCGATAGCGAAAGTAGCTGGCCATCGGCAGCAGATGCCGCGCCGGCAGCGGCAGCATGTCGAGGTCGGACAGGTACGCACTCATCTTGTGGACTTCAACACGGCCGTCGTTGCGGAACGCCAAGCCGGCCGGGTCCGACGGTCGAGCCTGCCCATGCTCCAACGCCTCCACCAGCCGCAGAATGGTCATCTCCCCCTCGCCGACCGCGGCGAAGTCCACGTTCGGGTCTTCCAGAACCTCCTCCGGGACCGCAGACGGATGGGCGCCTCCCATCACCGTGCGAATGGCCGGGTTGGTTTCTTTCACCAGTCGGCAGACGTGATGCGCCGCGGGCGACTGGGCAGAGAACAGGCACGAGACGCCGACCAGCATCGGCCGAAAGTCGTCGATTCGCCGAGCCAGGTCCGCACCGTCCAACCCGTGCCGCCGCCGGCCATCCGGCAACGGGACCACGCGGCGGAAGTCCTCCGCGACGCAGTCGATGATCTGCACCTCGTGGCCCGCCCGCTCCAGCACGGCCGCGATGTAGCCCAGCCCCAGCGGCGGCATTGCCTGCCGCTCGTCGTCCGAGTACAAGTCGTACGGCGGCTGAATCAACAGAACACGCATATTCACTCCCCGTCAAAGCTCTGCATGTGTTTCGAACCATCCCGGAACCCCGCGCTGGCGCTTGGGGCTCGTTCGCAACCCCCGACCCCCGCTCCTCGACCCCAGTCCCTTCCCCGCTGCGGTTATCGGCTGTAGCGCGTGGTTACTGAACCAGCGAGCTCGGCGACGGGCGCGCAAAAAAAGAGCCCAGGGATCGAAATCCCTGGGCTGACGACTTCACGAGCCCGAGCGCTGCCTATCCCTGCTGGGCGACAGGCACCGGGTCAGGCCCGATAACCTTTGCCGGGGTGTGCGGCTGCCTCAAGCTCGCAGCATTGACCTGCCGGTCACATCTGGCGTTTGCGCATCTGGGTGTACACCACGATCAGCACGATCAGGATGACCACCAGGATCCACTGCCACCACTCCAGAAAAGCCAGCATTGTCGTCGGGGGGAGGATTTCCATCTTGTACACTCCTCAAGGCTGACGGGTGAACGGCGGCCAGTACAAGTCGGCTGCCTTGACTTGGTCGGGCCACCGAGGCTATCGACCGCGCCTGGTCGCCTTCGGAGCCCTAACCGCGCAACATTAAGACCGAACACCCAACCAATGTCAAGCCCCCCCTGCGGACCGGATAATCCCCGATCTCAGATCCCCAATCTGCAATCCGCTGCCGCACCCTCCGTCGCTTCGGTTTCCGCATACTCCGTCGCTTCGGCTTCCGGAATCAGGAAATCCGCCATGATCCGGTCGGCGACCAGCCGGCCACGGTCCGTCAGGGCGATCCGCTCGGAGTCGGCTGCCAGCAGGCCGGCCGACACGTATCCTTCAATCACCTCACCGAACAACTCGTGCGGATCAAACCCCGTGGTCTCCCGGAACCTGCCGCGGTCGATCCCCTCAACCAGCCGCAATGCGAGCATGGCGGTCTCGCCGGCCCGCGCCCGTTCCCCAAGCGTCTCTGTCTCCACGACCGGCGACAGTCCCGCCCGCACTCGCCGCATGTATTCCGCCAAGTCCGGCACATTGCGCCAGCGCCGCCCGTTCAGGTAACCGGCCGCCGACGGCCCCACGCCCACCGACGGCCGGTTGTGCCAGTAACGCAAATTGTGCAGGCAGCGGGCTCCCGGCCGGGCGTAGTTGCTGATCTCGTATTGCTCGAACCCTGCCTCAGCCAGGTGGGCGATTCCCTCCTCGTACAACCGGGCTTCGACTTCCTCCGCCGCGGGTGTCACCTCGCCGCGTTCGAGGCGGCCGTGCAGTGGCGTGCCCGACTCATACGTCAGCCCGTAGCAGGCCAGGTGGTCCGGCCCCAGTTCGATTGCCCGGTCCAGCGAGCGATGCCAACTTGCCGCCGTCTGGCCCGGCATGCCAAACATCAGGTCCAGGTTGAAGTGCTCAAAGCCCCTTCGCCGCACCACCTCGGCGCACGCGGCAATCTGGTCCGGGCGGTGGATTCGGTCCAGCCAGTGCAACTCGCGCTCGTCGAACGACTGGGCCCCGAGGCTGACTCGGTTCACTCCATGATCCCGCAGGATGGCCGCCCGGTCCTCGTCCAGCGATCCCGGGTTGGCTTCCACCGTAAACTCGCGCACCTGGTCGCGAGCGGCAATGGCTCCCAGCGCGCGCATCAGACGCTCCAGTCCTCGGCGGGGCAGGAACGTCGGCGTGCCGCCCCCGGCAAAGATCGTTTCGATGCGGATCGATGGGCCGTCTACCGCCGTGCTCAGTTCCGCAAGCAGCGCATCCACCAGCGGCTCCATCATCGAGCCATCCGGCACCAGCGAGTAAAAGTCGCAGTACCCGCACTTGCGCGGGCAGAAGGGGACGTGTACGTAGAGGCCGGCGGTCATTGTTGACCATCATAGCATCACGGGCAGGGGGGGAGTAGACAGAAGACAGGAGACAGGAGACAGGAGACAAAAAATACCTGTTTAGCGGTGCCGCTTGCGGCACCCGCCCCGAATGTCACGCTCACCTGAAACCGACGATTCCGTCGTGTGTTCTTGACACCGGCGTTTGAACGGTCCTAGCATGGAGTAGTCACATGGGTTATGGCAGAACGTGTGGCACAGGTTCTCAACCCGTGAATGCGGCGGTCCGAGATCGGTGCCACGGCATGCGAGATGAGATGCGCTCCACAACGGTGGTCCGATTATGTTTACGGGCATTGTACAGGCTACGGGGATCGTCCGGACGGTGCGTCAGCACGCGGCCGGCGCACGCCTGGTGGTCGATGCCCCGGACCTCCGTCGCCCCCTAGCCGACGGTTGCAGTATTTGTGTCAATGGCGTGTGCCTGACCGTCGTCCGCAGCGATGACACCCTGATTGAGTTCGACGTGGTGCCCGAGACACTCAACCGCAGCAACCTCGGTGCGATCGCCGTCGGTGGGGCGGTCAACCTCGAACCCAGCCTCTGTGTCGGTGATGCCCTGGACGGCCACATGGTTCAGGGCCACGTGGACGGCACCGCCCGGGTCATGCGCATCCGTACCGCCGGCCCCGAGCGGCTCTGGACCTTCGCTCCTCAACAGGGGCTGATGCCGTTCATCATCCCCAAGGGCTCGGTGGCCTTGGACGGCGTGTCGCTGACCATCGCCGACGTCGAGCATGACGGGTTCACCGTGGCGTTGATCCCCACCACGCTGAGCCGTACCACCCTCGGCCGACTCAAGGTCGGCGACCGGGTCAACGTCGAAACGGATATCCTGGCGCGCACCGTGGTCGCCACGCTCGCCCGCTGGCGCGAGCAGGCAGGAGCCGAGCCGCTCACCGTCGAGCTGCTGCGGGCCAACGGCTGGTAACGCCATGAGCAGGCCCATGCCCAGCCCGCCCGACTCGCCGCCGCCCAGACCAACCAACCCCCGCCCGCTGGTGGGCATTACCATGGGGGACCCGGCGGGCATCGGCCCGGAAGTCGTCGCCAAGGCCCTGACCGACCCACAGATCCGCCGGCTCGGACGCTTCATCATCTACGGGCTCAACGAGGTCTTCGAGTACGCCGCCGACCAGGCTGAGATCAACCCCTACTGGTTCCGCCTGCCGCATGAAGTGGTGTCTCGCATCGAGACCGGCGTCGTGCTCGCCGACTTCGATGAGCTGCCGCTGAGCCCGCCCCTGGCCCATCAAGCCGCCGGCCGTTCCGGCGACGCCTCCATGCGCTTCCTCAATGAGGCGATCAAAGCCGCCCGCCGCGGCATGCTCGAAGCCATCGTCACCGGCCCGATCTGCAAGGAGAGCTGGAGTTTGGCTGGCTATCGCTGGCCCGGGCACACCGAGAAGCTGGCCAGCGCCTTCACCTGCCGCCGCGTCACCATGATGTTCGTGGCCGAGCGTCTGCGCGTCGCCCTGGCCAGCATCCACGAGCCCCTTTTCGAGCTGCGTAACTCCTTCACCATCGGCCGTGTGTTTCAGCCCATCGATCTGCTCGGCGAGGCCCTCGCCAACTGGTTCGGTATCGAGCACCCGCGTATCGCGGTCTGCGGGCTTAACCCCCACGCCAGCGAAAACGGTATGTTTGGCGACGAGGAACGACGCATCATCGAGCCCGCCATCGTCATGGCCCGCGAGGCCGGCTGGGACGCCGAAGGGCCGTTTCCCGCCGACACCGTCTTCTGGCGGGCCAGCAAAGGACACTTCGACGGCGTCGTGGCCATGTACCACGACCAAGGCCTCATCCCCGTCAAGCTGCTGGCCTTCGAGAGTGCCTGCCAGGTCACCCTCGGCCTCCCCGTAATCCGCACCAGCGTCGACCATGGGACGGCCTTCGACATCGCCGGCCAAGGCAAGGCCAACCCTGAGAGCATGAAATCGGCCATCCGCTTGGCGTGCGAACTCGCCCTGCACAACCGCAACCGGCCGGCCATCGCCGAACGCCCGCCCCTTGAAGAACCCATCGAGCCTTTGACTACCACGATTGAATCGGCCGACGATGAATAGCGGGTGGAAGGCTAAAGGCTAAAGGCTGAAGGCCAAAGTGAGAAGTGAGAAGTGAGAAGCGCGGGCGGTGTGCAGGCCCGCCGTGTGCCACTGCTCTTTGAGCAGTGCCGGACGTGTGCAAGCCCTCGTTCGCCAATACCGCGAAGCGGCAAGCCGCAAGCGACCCGATCCCCCGACCGCCGATCTGAAATCTGCGATCTCCACCACCCCGATCCCCACCCCCCAATCCCCGATCCCCGATCCCCGGTTCCCACCCCCCGATCCCCGATCCCCGATCCTCGGTCCCCGATCCCCGACCCCCGTGCATCCATCCCGACGGGCCGTTATAGTGTCCCGGCGGGTCGCCACGCGTTGTGCTCCCGAGAAAACGAAGGTAGGCACTGGAGGACGAACGATGTCCCTGCTCGTGACGGGCAGTATCGGTATCGACGATCTCAAAACCCCGCACGGCGAAGTCCGGGGGGTGATCGGGGGCTCGGCTGTGCATTTCGCCCTTGCCGCGAAGCTCTTCACCGAGGTGCGGCTGGTCGGCGTGGTCGGTGAGGATTTCCCGCCCGAGTTCAAAACGTTCCTCCAACGGCAAGGCCTGGACCTCAGCGGGCTGGAGGTCCGCAAAGGCAGCAAGACCTTCCGTTGGTCCGGGGCCTATGACAAAGTGACCAGCGACGCCCAAACGTTGGCCGTCGATCTGAACGTGCTGGCCGAGGCCGGCCCGAAGATCCCGCCGTCCTTCGCCGACAGCGATTGTGTTTTCCTGGCCGCGACGCACCCGGCCCTGCAGGAGGACCTCATCCGTCAGCTCCAGGCGCCCCGCCTCATCGTGGCCGACACTCGTGACCTGTGGATCAAGACGCAGCGCGAGGCCCTGCTCAAGACCCTCGCCATGGTCACGGGTGCGATCCTGAACGACGTGGAGGCCCGCCTGTTCACCGGGGAGGACAACCTCGTACTCGCCGGCCGGCGGATCATCGAGTGGGGGCCGCGTTTCGTGGTCATCAAGAAGGGCGAGCACGGCGTCATGCTGGTCACGCCCGAGGAGGTCGTCGTCCTGCCCGCCTACCCCACGACGCAGGTGGTGGACCCGACCGGTGCCGGCGACAGCTTTGCGGGCGGCATGATGGGTTACCTCAGCCGGCAGGACTCGTTCGGCATCGAGACCCTCCGCGATGCCCTGGCCCGCGGGACCATCACCGCGTCGTTTACCATCGAGGGGTTCAGCAAGGACGTGATCGAGGACGTGGTACCGGCCGATGTGAAGCGACGGCTCACCGCCTATGCGGACATGCTGCGGGTCAGCCCGTGACCGCCGCCGGCAGTTGCAAGCTTCGGCGGCGGTCCCTATACTACAGCGCTCGCTCCGACAAGAGCCGTGCGGGTGGTCCGTGCGGCGGGGCGATGGCACTCTTACTGCGTACCCCGCCCCCCGGTTCTCCGGACGGCTCCCGGCCCTTCGGGGCCCCCGCCATGGAATCGCAGCCAAGATCACAGAAGGTCAGGAATGGTAGACTATAACCTCATTAACAGCCTGGAGATGGACGACAAGTCGATCGAGAGTCAGCTCGCCGATGTGTTCGGTGTCGAGCAGCCCAGCGACGAGACCATCGCCTCCACCGTGGAAGAGACCATCGGCAGTTTTCAGGCCGGCACCATCCTCAAGGGCCGCATCATCGGCCGGGCCGGCGATGATGTCATCGTCGACGTCGGGCTCAAGAGCGAAGGGGTCATCCCGGTCAACGAGTGGGACGACCGTTCCGCCATCGACATCGGCGACGCGATCGACGTCTGGCTCGAAACCGTCGAGTCCGACAGCGGGCTGATCGTCATCAGCAAACGCAAGGCCGACCGGTTGCTGAACTGGCAGCGCCTCGTCGAGACGGCCAATGAGGGCGACGACGTCAAGGGCAAGGTGATGCGCAAGATCAAGGGCGGCCTGCTGGTGGACATCGGCGTGCCCGTTTTCCTGCCCGCCTCCCAGGTCGACATTCGCCGCCCCGGCGATATCGGCGAGTTCATCGGCCGCGAGATCGACGCCAAGATCCTCAAGATCGATACCGAACGCCGCAACATCGTCATCAGCCGTCGGCGGTTCATCGAGGAGCAGCGCAAGGCCGCCAAGGAGCGCGTCTTCAACGAGATCGAGGTCGGGCACGTCCGCAAGGGCATCGTCAAGAACCTCGCCGACTTCGGGGCCTTCGTGGACCTCGGCGGCATCGACGGGCTGCTGCACATCACCGACATGAGCTGGGACCGCGTCAACCACCCCTCCGATCTGCTCAAGATCGACCAGGAGATCGAGATCAAGATTCTCAACGTCGACCGCGACCGCGAGAAGATCGCTTTGGGGCTCAAGCAGCTTTGCGAAAACCCGTGGGAGCACATCGAGGACCGCTACCCGATCATGTCCCGGCAGAAGGGCGAGGTCGTCAACATCACCAACTACGGCGCCTTTGTGAAGCTGGAGCCCGGCGTCGAGGGGTTGGTGCACATTTCCGAGATGAGCTGGACCCGGCGGATCAATCACCCGTCGGAACTCGTCAGCCTCGGCGATCAGGTGGAGGTCGTCGTCCTCGAAATCAACAAGGACAAGCAGGAAATCAGCCTCGGCATGAAGCAGATCGAGTCCAACCCCTGGATGAAGGTCGCCGAGAAGTACCCTCCCAACACCATCATCGAAGGCAAGGTTCGCAACCTGGCCAACTACGGGGCGTTCATCGAGATCGAGGAGGGCATCGACGGCCTGCTGCACGTGTCCGACATGAGCTGGACCAAGAAGATCAGCCATCCGTCCGAGGTGCTCAAGAAGGGCGACACGGTCAAGTGCGTCGTGCTGAGCGTCGATCAGGAGAAGATGCGCGTCGCCCTGGGCACCAAGCAGTTGACCGAGGACCCGTGGATTCACGCGATCCCCTCGACCTACATCCCCGGGCAGATCGTGCGCGGCAAGGTGACCAAGATCACGAACTTCGGCGTGTTTGTGGAGTTGGAGCCGGACCTCGAGGGCCTGTTGCACGTCAGCGAACTGGCCGACCACAAGGTCGAGGACCCGCACGACGAGGTCAAGGTCGGGTCGGAAATCGAGGTCAAGATCCTGCGCGTGGATCCGCAGGACCGCAAGATCGGGCTGAGCAAGAAACGGGCCGAGTGGGCGGTGGAGGAAGGCAGCCGGCCGGTGGGCGAGCCGCGGGCACGCCGCGGTGGGTTGCACGGGCCGGGCGCTGCGTCCACGGACGTCATCACCCACTTCCCGTTCCGTCCGGTAGGTCAGCCGGGGGCCGAAGGAGAAGCTCCCGCGCCCGACGACGCCGAATTCGCGACCGAGGCAGGAACCCCCGCGGAGGCACCATCCCCGGCGGACGAACCAGCTCCCACGGAGGATAAGGATCCGGAGGCTACTGCCTGACAAGGAGGGCCAGGCCATCGCGCTCGAAGCGGGATTACAGCACTATCTCAAGCAGATTGACGAAGCCCCCCTGTTAACCGCCGAGGAAGAGCGGGAACTGGGGGCAGCCATCCAGTCTGTCGCCAAGGTCCAGGAACTCTTTCGCGAGGGCCAGATCTCCCTTGCGGAAAAAGAGGAGGCCGAGACCAGGGCCGCCCATGCGCGCGATCGGATGATCCTGTCCAACCTGCGGCTGGTCGTTAACATCGCGAAAAACTACTTGAATCGCGGCATGTCCATGGCCGACCTGATCGAGGAGGGCAATATCGGCCTGCTCCGCGGGGTCGAGGGCTACGACCCGGCCATGGAGACGCGGTTCAGCACCTACGCCTCGTGGTGGATCAAGCAGGCCATCAAACGGGCTCTCATCAACGCGGTCCAGCCGGTCCATATCCCCGCCTACATGGTCGCCATGATCGCCGACTGGAAGCGGGCCCAGGCCCAGCTCGAACACGAGCTCAACCGGCAACCCACGTTGACCGAGATGGCCGACCACATGAAGCTCTCCGAACGCAAGGTCCGCATCATCCGCCGGGCGGTCAAGGCCTTCAACGCCCCTACGCAGTCGGGCAGCCCGGACGGGTCTTTCGGCCTCGGCGAGTTGCTGGCCGACCACCGCACGCCGGCCCCGGAAATCGCCGCCTTCAGCAACGCCGACGCCGAGGTCATCGAGCGGCTTCTCAGTCGCATCGACGAACGCGAGGCCACCATCCTCAAGTTGCGCTATGGCCTGGACAAGAAAACGCCCATGACCCTCAAGCAGATCGGCGTCGAGGTCGGCTTGACCCGCGAGCGCGTGCGCCAACTCGAACGCGAGGCCCTGCGTAAGCTCAAGGAAGCTCTCCAGGAGCTGCTCTGAACCCCCGCACTGCATTGACACGGGGGAGGTGAGAAGTCAGAAGTGAGAAACCGCGCCTCCCGTGGTTGTCAGCGAATCTCACCCCTGGTCAGGTGGGGCGAGAGGTGCGGGAGCCGGCTTTTTCTCAATTCTCCATTCCTCATCCTCTATTCTCCACGGTTGACCGCCGGTCGGATCGCGTTACAGTATCGCTCACCATGAGCAAGCGACGTACACTCACCTACAAGGACGCCGGCGTTGACATCACCGCCAACGACAAGCTGATCGAGCTGATCAAGCCCGTCGTCCGGCGCACCTACGGCCCGCGCGTCGTCGGGCGGCACGGCGGCTTTGCCGGCATGTTCCGTCTCGATTATCGCGAGGATCTCTTCCGCAGAAACTACAAGGAGCCGGTCCTCGTCGGCTGCACCGACGGCGTCGGCACCAAGATCCTGCTGGCCCGTGAAGCGGGGCAGTTCGACAGCATCGGCCTCGATCTCGTGGCCATGAGCGTCAACGACATGCTCACCTGCGGCGCCGAGCCGCTCTTCTTCCTCGACTACGTGGCCGTGCACCGGCTCGATCCCCCCTGGGTCGCCGCCATCGTGGAGAGCATTGCCGCCGGTTGCCGCGAGGCCGAGTGCGCCCTGTTGGGCGGCGAGACGGCCGAGATGCCCGACCTGTACGCCAAGGGCGACTTCGACCTGGCCGGTTTCGCGGTCGGCGTCGTCGAGCGCAAGCGGGTCATCGACGGCTCGGACATCGCCCCCGGCGACGTGGTGATCGGCCTGCCCGCCAGCGGCATCCACTCCAACGGCCTGAGCCTCGCCCGCAAGCTGGTGTTTCAGGAAGCGAAACTCAAGCTTGCCTCTGTTGTCCCCCTGATCGGCAGCCCGATCGGGGACGAGCTGCTCAAGCCGACCCGCATCTACGTGCGCCCCGTGCTCAGCCTGCTGCACCGCTACCGGGTCAAGAAAATCATCCGCGGCATGGCCCACATCACCGGCGGCGGCCTGCCCGGAAACCTGGTGCGTATCCTCCCGGCCGGCCTCTCCGCCGTCCTCGATACCCGCACCTGGGTCGTACCGCCGATCTTCCGCTTCCTGCAATCGCTCGGTGTCAAGCGCGACGAGATGTTCCGTGTCTTCAACATGGGCATCGGGTACGTCCTTGTGGCCCGTCCCGCATTCGCCAACACCATCATTGGCCACTTCCGCCGTCGCCGACTCGACGCCCTCGTGATCGGCCGCATCCGCAAAGGCTCAACCGGCGTCGAACTCCGCTGACCCCCGTGTGTGATCGGGGATCGGAGATCGGAGGTCGGGGGTCGGGGTGGTCGAAGATCGCAGATTCGAGATCGCAGATTTCAGATCGGGGGTCGGGGATCAGGGGTCGGAGGTCGGAGTCGCGGACGGGGGTCGGGAGCCCGCGGCCGCTTGCGGCTTCGCACGACTGCGTGCACGCTCCGGACCGGGAATCGTGCCTCTGCGCCTCTGTGCCTTTGTCCCTTCTGCCTCTGTGCCACTAAGCCTTTGTGCCTCTGTGCCTTCTGCCTTTGTGCCTTCCCCCTCCTCACTTCGTCCTGAACTTCACGACCACGGGATTGTGGTCCGAGCCGGTGGTCTCAGGGCTGCCTTGCGGGATGCGGTAGGACTTCGGGACGCGGCGTTCCGCCATGGCCGGCGAGGCCAGGATGAAGTCGATCATCGAGAGGTAGGGCTCCTGGTTGTAGGTGATCCGTTCGGCCGACGGCACTTCCTCGACGAAATGATGCAGGGCCAGCGGCCCGGAACCGAGGATCGCCTTCAACGGCTGGCTGTCGATCGTGTCGTTGAAGTCGCCGCACACCACGAAGTGGGCGTACGGGTCGCGCTCCAGCATTCGGTCCAGCATGGCCCGCACCTGGCGGGCTTCGCCGAGCCGGGTGTCCGCACCGCCCTCCGCCTGCCCGCCCTTGCTCTTGAAGTGCACGACCAAGACGTCGAACGGCGTCCCGCCTTGCGGCTCGATGCGGACTTGCAGCAGATCACGCCGGAACCGAGTCAAGTGGCCGGCCCCGTCCTCGAAACGCAGGTGCCGATGCGAAGTCACCGGACCGACCGGCAGCCGTGACAGCACCGCCACGTCGATTCCTCGCTGGTCGTTGCCCTCGAAGAGCACCGGCTCATAGCCCATGTCCGGCAGGAATGCTTTGCAGAACGCGTCGAGGATCCCGCGGTTCTCCACTTCCACCAGGGCGAGTACGTCGGCATTGAGCTGCCGGATCATGCCCGCCACCCGCTTCAGGGCATCCCGCGACTTCGCGTCCGCGGCGCTCTCGGCGCGGTAGGGGTCGTCGTGGCTGTCGAAGAGGTTCTCGACGTTGAAGCTCGCGATGGTGATCTCCGCCCCCGGCACTTCGGTCATGGTCGGCCGCAAGTCCACCGGGATGCGTGGCGCGGCGGGCGGTGAGACGTCGTCGGGCAGGATGGTCACCTGGGCCGGGCCGTTGATCGAGATGTTCGGCCGGCCGTCGAACGCGTACGGCGCTCCCCGTAATCGCACCATCTTGTTCCGGTAGAGATCCAGAGGCGATTCCGGGAAGCTGTCCACGTAGCTCGCCCGGATGAACAGCTTGAGCGGCCGGTTCTCGGGCTGGTCGAAGTCCATGACGACGTGGCCGGTCGGCAGCCGGAATCCTTTGACGATTCGCCCGACGATGATCACCTCCTGGTCGATGAAGTCGGCGACGTGGGCCGCCGCGATTGCGGGCAGGTATTCGCTCGGCCGGATGTTGAGACCCAGTTCATCTTCAGCGTCCAGCCAGGGCTCCGCCGGCGCCGTGCTCGGTGGCGCCCGGCCGGGCAGGGGGGTATCGTCCGGCAAGACGCTGATGCTCCCCGGCTCGGTCAGCGTCAGGCTGGGGTCGCCTTTGAAGAGAATCAGCTTGCCGCGGACCCGGATCATCTTGCCGCGGTAGAGCTCCTGCGGCGGGGAGGGGAACTTGCTCGCCGCCTGCGCGGGGATGTGTATCGACAGCGTGCCCCGGTAGTCCTGGGCGAAGTTCAGGAAGACGACCCCGGTCTGCGTGCGGTTGGCCCGAACCACCCGGCCGATGACCGCCACGTCCTCGCCGACGTGATCCCGGGCATCCTGCCACGAGATGACCTTGTCGTCCGCGGCCTGGGCCAGCGCGGCCCCCAGCCCCGTGGTCAGCAGCCATCCCAGGCACAACGCGAAACACGTCCTTCGATCCGGTCGCATGAGCTCTCCTTTTGCGTGGGTGACGAGACACCTCCCGTGGATCACCGGCGGTGCTCCCGCCCGGCCGTGGGCAGGGCGACCTCCCGCCTCTGTCATACCCGCCTGTTGCCGAATCCGTCAAACGGCCGATCTATCATCGTCGGCTTGACTGACTTGGCGTTGCACTCGCCGGGCAAGCGATTATCATGGGGGGCAACGCCTGACCAGGATGGCCTGTTCTATGAACCAGGGACGGTAGATCCACTATGACAGAAACATCGTCCAGCGGCAAACAACTGTCGCTGCCCTTCGGCACCGCGGTCGCCGTCACCGGGGGCAAATCCCCCTCTGCCAAGAGTCGGCCGAGTACCAAGCCCATCGCCAACCGGCCGCCGGAGCGCAAGCCAGCGCCCCAGGCCGTTTCCAAGCCGGTACCCCCAGCCGAAGCGGAGCCGCCGCCGGAGCCCGCCGCTCCGCGCAAGAGCCGGTCGGCCGCGCCCCGGGCCACCGCCGAGTCCATGGCCGCCCAGCAGCGCGACATCTCGGTGTCCGAGTTCTTCGCCAAGAACCGGCACCTGCTCGGCTTCGACAACAAGCGCAAGGCCCTGCTCATGACCGTCAAGGAGGCGGTCGATAACGCGATGGACGCTTGCGAGGAGGCCGGCTACACCCCCGACCTCGACATCACCCTCCAGCAGGTCGGCGAGGACCGTTTCCGCGTCATCGTCCGCGACAACGGCCCCGGCATCGTCAAGCAGCAGATCCCCAACATCTTCGGCAAGTTGCTGTACGGGTCGAAGTTCCACCGGCTGAAGATGTCCCGCGGCCAGCAGGGCATCGGCATCTCGGCCGCCGGCATGTACGGCCTGCTCACCACCGGAAAGAGCATCAAGATCACCTCGCGGACTTCGGCCAAGAAGCAGGCCCACTACTACGAAATCCAGATCGACACCAAGAAGAACGCCCCCAACATCGTCAAGGAGGAAGTCGCCGACGTCGCCTGGCCGCACGGCACCCAGGTCGAGATCGAGCTGGTCGGCTCGTACAACAAAGGCCGCCAGTCGGTCGATGAGTACCTCGAACAGACCGCCATCGCCAACCCGCACGCCCGCATCGCCTATGCCCCGCCCGTCGGCGAGCGCGTGGTCTTCGATCGCGGCACCGAGGTCATGCCCGTCCAGACCAGTGAGATTCGCCCGCACCCCTACGGCGTCGAGCTCGGCATGCTCATCAAGATGCTGCACGAGACGCGCTCGCATTGGCTCAGCGGTTTTCTCCAGAGCGAGTTCTGCCGCGTCGGCCCCAAGGTCGCCGAGGAGATCTGCAAGACCGCCCGGCTCAATCCGCGGGCCCAGCCCAAGCGGATCGCCCGCCAGGAGGCGGAGAAGCTCTACGAGGCCATCCAGAATACCAAGTTGATGGCCCCGCCCACCAACTGCCTCTCACCGATCGGGGCGGAGCAGATCCTGACCGGCCTACTCAAGGGCGTCCGGGCGGAGTTCTTCACCGCCGCGACCCGCCCGCCGAGCGTGTATCGCGGCAACCCGTTCCAAATCGAGGTCGGGCTGGGCTTCGGCGGTGACCTGGGGCCCGACCCGCGGGAGGACACCGGCCCGGAAGCTCCCGAACCTGCCGAGAACGGCCGGCGCCGTAAGGGCAAAATCAACGGCAACGCCGCCCGTGCCGTGGCCTCCGCCCGCGTCATTCGCTTCGCCAACCGCGTGCCCCTGCTTTACCAGCAGTCCGCCTGCTGCATCTTCAAGACCATCCTGGACCTCGACTGGCGCCGCTACGGCCTGTCGCAAAGCAGCGGGGCGGTTCCCCAGGCCCCGCTGGTCGTCATGGTGCACATGGCCAGCGTCTGGGTGCCTTTCACCTCCGAATCCAAGGAGGCCATCGCCGACTACGACGAGATCCGCCAGGAAATCAAGCTCGCCCTCCAGGAGTGCGGGCGCAAACTCTCCGCCTACCTCAACCGCCGCCGCAAACAGAAGTATGAGGGCGAACGCCGCGGTGTGTTCGAACGCTACATCAAGGAAGTGGTTAACGCCTGCGCCACCATCAAACCGATCGACAGCGAGCGGCTGACCCGCGACCTGATGGCCATGGCCCAGAAGGTGACCTTCCGAGCCGACGAAGCCCTCGACGACCACGGTCGGCCGATCAAATCCCAGCCTGCCGACAGCGAGTTCGGCGACAACACCGTCGTGATCGACCGCTCCGCCGCGCCCGAGGAATCCTTCAGTCTGACCCCGTGACCCGTGAACCCGAACATCGCCGCATTGCGGCCGCACGGCGCGGGAAGCTATAATTGGATAGGCCCTTGACCTGCAAAAGGCTTTATGGCTGTGACGTTGACATAATGAGTATTCCTGACGTTCAGATTCCTGTGACTGCCGTGCGAATCCCCATGGAGTGGATCATGCGAGCAGAACGCGCCGTTGAGAAGGTTCGCGAACGATTGCTCAGGACCTGTCGGGCCTTGGAGAGTGCCGGTGTCCCTTACGTGGTGATCGGGGGCAACGCGGTTGCCGTGTGGGTCGGCAGTCGGGACGAGGGGGCCATTCGCAATACCAAGGACGTGGACATTCTTCTGGCTCGCAGTGACCTGGACCGGGCGGTGAAGGCCATGTCCGCGGCCGGCTTCGATCTCGACGAAGTCAGCGGGGTGACGGTGTTCCTCGACCGTGACGACCCCATGCCCAGCCGGGGCGTGCACGTCATCTTCGCGGGCGAAAGAATCAAGCAACACGACGTCTACGCCGCTCCACCGGTCGTCAAGGGGCTCCGCAGTCCGGAAGGCGTCGATGCCATCCAGTTGCGCGAGCTGCTGATCCTCAAGCTGATCGCGTTCCGCCGGATCGACCAGGTGCATATCGCCGACATGATCCGCGTCGGCCTGATCGACGACGAAGTCGCCGAGCAGATCCCGCCGGAACTGCGGCCGAGGCTGGAAGAAATCCGCGCCAATCCGGATGGCTGATGTGGCTGGCAGGTATCGGGTGCTGACATGATTAAGTCGTCCCTCAACACCAATACAGGCGTTGTCAACATCCCGGTTGACTTGTTGAGAAGGGTGGCGCGGTCCGTGGAAAAGGTCCATGAGCGGATGCTTCTCACCAGCCAAGCCCTCAAGGCGGCCGGCGTAAAGTTTGCGGTCATCGGCGGTAACGCGGTGGCTATTTGGGTCGAAAGCGTGGACGAGGGGGCAAGTCGAACGACGAAGGACGTGGACATCCTTTTGGAACGTAGTGACTTACCTCGCGCGCAAGCCGCCATGCAGGCTGCCGGTTTTGAGCTTGCAGAGGTTGGCGGGGTGACAATGTTTCTGGAAAAGGACGATCCGCTGCCCAGCCGGGCGGTTCACGTCCTTTTTGCGGGCGAGAAAGTCCGACCGGATAATAGACATCCCGTACCTTCCATCAGGAACACCAGGGAAAGTCCGGAGGGCGTGCCGGCGGTGGGGCTTTCTGAACTGCTGGTCATGAAGCTCCAGTCCAACCGGGCCCGCGACCGTGCCCATGTCATCGATTTGCTGCACGTCGGCCTGTTGACCCCGGAAGTCATCGACCGCGTTCCAGCCGATTTGCGCGAGCGGCTGGAGGAGATCATTCGGAGTGAGCCGGACCCAACCGGCTAGTGGGAGTATCTGAGTGGCCAGGAAGAAGGCAAGTACATCGAAAGCCGTAGCTGTCGGAGCGGGAAAGCCGGCTGCGGCGGTGAAGTCATCACCCAAGGCCAAGGCGACCGCCGGCAAGATCGAGAAGCTGGCCGACATGGTCGTGACCACGGCGGCTGCCAAACAGAGCCCACGGCTGGAGGTCCCCACGCGGGCTCTGTCCAACGTGCGCTTCGATCCCAAGAAAGCCATCATCGAGATGGGGCCGGCCCGGCAGACCCGGCAGTTCTTCGACCTGAGCATGGCCCGCAAGTTCATGCAGACCACGCTCATCGCCGCCCAGTGCAAGCAGCTCATCGACGCCGGCAAGACCGCCTCCATCCGGCAACTCTACTACCTCTCCAAGCACGACGTGGCCGGCACCCGCGAGAAAACCTTCAACGACCAGGTCGAATCCGACCCGATCATCGAGGACCTCGAGGTCACCCTGGACGCTCTCCGCGAGGAGCTGCACGTCTATGCCGACCAGCGTGGCAACTTGGCCGGCCCGATTACCCTGGTCGACAAGGGCGACGTCCTCGACTGCATGCGCATGGGTTCGGGCGGTTACACCGTGCCCAGCATCGTCGAGCCGGAGGTCGTCCAGTTCAAGAAGTGCTCCGCCAAGTTCATCTTGCACGTCGAAAAGGCCACCATCTGGCGGCGGTTTCACGAGGACGCTTTTCACGACAAGCACCAGTGCATCCTCACGCACGGCCAGGGCCAACCCGCCCGCGGCATGAGACGCCTCCTTCGCCGCATGCACGACGAGCTCAAGCTGCCCGTCTTCTGCCTGCTCGACAACGATCCCTGGGGGTACTACATCTACTCGGTCATCAAGCAGGGCTCGATCAACCTGGCCTACGAGAGCCGGCGCATGGCCGTCCCGAAGGCCCAGTTCATCGGCGTCTCCAGTTTCGACTATGAACGCTGCGGCCTGAGCGACGACGTCAAGATCGGCCTCGACGACAACGACGTCAAGCGGGCCAAGCAGATCCTCGCCTACCCCTGGTTCAAGGGCAAGAAGCCGTGGGAGAAAGAAATCCGCAAGATGATCTCCAACGGCTTCAAGATGGAAGTGGAAGCCA
>CAZEEJ010000104.1:0-10510 GCA_964511155.1 uncultured Planctomycetales bacterium
GAAAAAGCCGCGTCGGCGGTCGGCGGCCGCGTTGTCGCCGAAGGTGCCGGGCTTGATGAGCTGCTCGCGCTCGACGTCCGTTCTGCCGGCGGTGCGCGGTCCTGCCGCGGCACCGCAACCCAACGTCTGCACCAGCCCGACCGCCAGCAGCAGCACCAACCCTACCCGACTCGTGACTCGCGTTCGCTCGCTCATGGATTCCTCCGTTGTCAGGATGCTCTATTCTCCATTTCGCAACCCTCGCAGGGCTCAGATTGGAACAAGTTGTACGCTCTTCCCGCGAAGAGGCAAGCCACCAGGAGCGGTTGGCTCGGGATTCTGGCGTGGCGCTCACACGGGTTCAGGATGCGGTTGGGGTGCTCGCCGCCTGGTCGCGGGTCCACGTCAATGCCGCCTGGATCGCATCGAGGTCCGCGTCGGCGGGGCAACCGCAGCTCTGCAGGATACAGCCCTGCCAGCCGCCGGCCGCCAGCCGGGGCACCACATACTCGGCATAGTGCTCGCGGTAGCGGCCCCGGTAGCGGTCCCCGCGGGTCACGTCGTTGGTGTCCACGAATAGCGTCACCCGGCGGCGGGCACGGTTGAACGGGCAATCCTCCTCGGCGGACTCGGGCAACGGAAACTCGCCCGGGCCGGCATGAACCTGGATGGAACGGACGCCGGTGACCTCCAGCAGGTTGTCGAGATTATGGGCGTAGTTGCCGCACGAGTGAATGTGCAGCCCGCCGAACGCCGCTCCCAGCTCGCTGTTGTACGGCAGGGCAAACTCGCGATACATGGCCGGGCTCAGCATGATGAGCGGGGTGTCGTCCGCCACGCACAACCCGACGTTCTCACTCACGCTGGGGAAGTTGGCCCCGGGAAAGCCCGGATGCTCAATGACGCCCAGCAGCTCCCGCATCAGGTCCAGCGTGTAATCGGTGACCATGCGGCACAGGTGGTGCACCGCCTTGGGCTGGGTGATGCAGGCGGTGAGCAGCTCCTCGGGATTGACGATCTGGGCGGCCACGCTGAACGGGCTCTGGATATCCAGCGTCCACATGGGCACCTCGGTCCCGAGACGCCGCTGGGCGTACTCCATCCACTCGAACTGGCGGCGGATGACGGGAGCCTCGCGGGGCTTGACCGGCCGGAGGTCATAGACGCCGGATATGTCGTGCAGGGCGTGCCTGGCCCAGGGGCTGGCTCCCGGTATGAACACGACCTCACAGCCGAAGGCCTCCGGCACCATGACCACGGAGCAGTAGCCCAGGATGACCGGCGACCAGTCGTTGTCCGTGGCGGCCAGGTTATTGGCCCACCGGACAGCGTGGTCCAGCATCAGGTCCAGGTTCCCGAGCGTCTCCTGCGTGGTCGTGAGGGGCGTCCCAACGGCCGGCTCGACCACGGGGACCTCCGGGGGATCCTGACGCTCATAGGCAGCCAGCAGGCGGCGTTGGGCCTGCCTGATCCGGTCCGAGTGAGGGTCAAACGTCAGCGGTCGCATGAGGGTCTCCCACCTGGCCATCAGGCTACCGGGCAACGAACCCCATCGCAACCCGGCCGGCTGGGCCCCGGGCGGGCCGCAAAGCCCCGGAGGGCCGTGACAGCTTGGGCGGGTGGCCCATCCATCGCGACGCGATGGGTGGGCTCACGATGATGCGGACGCGGAAATGTCTCCTGGCAGGGCAACCATGCCACGCCTTCGATCATCGCGAGCCCACCCTTGCTGCGCAAGGATGGGCCACCCGCCCAGCGAGCTCCATCGTAACCCGGCCGAACGGCTCCCGCGGGCAGGCTGCAAGGCCCCGAAAACCGCCTCCCGCGGGATTTGCATTCTCCCGGCGGCCCGGTACAATGTGGGGCTCAATCGGACTTTGGCTGGCAGCGCCGACACCGGACCTGCAAGCCGGCATGACGAGGATCGAGGTGTTCTGATGTCGCGCGTTTGTCATTTCACCGGCAAGAGGACCAAGGCGGGCCGCAGCTACGCCCGCCGTGGTAAGGCCAAGTACCTGGGCGGCGTCGGCCGCAAGGTCACCGGCCGTACCAAGCGCAAGTTCAAGGCCAACATCCAGAAGGTCCGCGCGGTGATCGAGGGCAAGGTGACCCGCGTCCGGGCCAGCGCCAAGGCCATCCGCAACGGCCTGGTGATCAAACCCCTCAAGCGGGTGTACAAGCCGGCGCCTGACCGCGCCGAGGCCTGAGCCGGCCGCCGGACGCGTGTGCGCTGCCGTGTGCCACCGCTCTTCGAGCAGTGCCGAACGCGTGAAGGTTTCCGGGCTCGGGGGCCGGAAGCCGTTGTTCCTGTCGCGAAGAGGCAAGCCGGTCGCGGCTTTTGTTCGCGAAGGATGCACTTACTCCTGTATCTACGGCGCACTCACCCCACACTACCTCACTGCCTCAATACCTCACTGCTTGCTGTCTCGCTGCTCGCCGCCTGCTGCCTCGCTGTTCGCTGCCTCGACAATCCTGCCCCGCGGCGCCTTGTCAAGGCGACCGGGCAGGACCATAATAGACGTGGCCGCGTGAACTCATCGCCGACAGAACGGAGGCGTCCCATGTCCATCCGCGGACTGCCCATTCCGGCGCGACTGGCCGTTGTCTCGGCCTGCTGCGGACTGATTCCGTTGGTCCAGCCGGCCCGGGGCGAACCCGGTCCTGCCTCGGCCACCATGACCCAACCCGCAACCGAGCAAGCCCTGGTGACTGATGGAGACGGCCTCCGGCCGATGTACGTGTTGCCTCGCCCGGCGGCACCTCAACCGGCCTCGGCGATCCCACCACGTGCCCGCCGCGCTGACACCGAGGAAACCGCCGACCTGCCCCCTGACGGTGACCGCCGCATACTCATCGAACCGGTCGTGCCCCCCAGCAGCCCCATCTACCACGTTCCGCATTATCGCAGCCGTGCACGCCTGCCCAGGCACCAGCGCGACTGGGCCGATTACCGCTACTTCGGTGGCCAGCCCTCGCGGCACGGATACGGGATGTATCGCCGGTACAGCGACGCGGGGAGCTATGGCCACGGCTATGGCTATGGCGGCGACGACGAGTTCTTCCGCTTCGGCTTCCTCAAGGGCTACGACCGCGGGCGGTTCGAAGCGACCAGCGACGAGCGCGTCCAGCGGGTGCTGGCCCACGCGAGTATCCAACTCGACCGCGGACTGGCCCTCTTCCAACAAGGTGACTACCCTGCGGCGGTCGATGCCTTCCGGCTTGCGACCGAGGCCGACCACGGCGACGCCGCCGCCCGGATCTACGCCGGGCACGCCCTGTTCGCCGTCGGCCGGTATCGCGACGGTGTCCAGTTCCTGCGGCGGGCCTTCCAGCTCCAGCCGCGGATCACCTACCTGAGCTACGACATTCGCAACGACTACGGCGATCCGGCCGATTTTGACCGGCAGCTCGACGACTTGCGCAAGGCGCTGGCCCTCTCCCCGCAAGATCCGGACCGGCTGTTCATGCTGGGCTATGTGCTGTACTACACCGGCCAACGGGGCGAAGCCCACCGGGTGCTCGCCCAGGCCACGCGGGTCGACGCCAAGGACGAGATTGCCCGCCGCCTCATGCAGAACGCCCAGCCGCCGGACGTCGAACTCGATGGCCGATGAACGGCACGATGGGGCCTGGCTCCGTATACCACTGCGCTCTGCGGATCGCCTGTAACCCTCCCGTATGCCACTGCTCTGTGAGCGGTGCGGATCACGTGTAACCCACCCGTGTGTCACTGCGCTGTGAGCGGTGCGAATCATGTGCAAGCGTCCCTGCGCCCCCAGCGTTGCGGGGGGAGGCCGCGTGCGGGTATCGTGCCGACATGGCCGAGATTCCGTCACCAGTTCCAGGTGTGTCTGCCTCCGGCTCGCGCGGCGATGTGCAGGCGGTGGCGCCGGCGTCGCAATCCATTGACCCGCTGCTCGGTCAGGTAATCGAGGGAGATAACCTCGAATTCATGCGTGGCCTGGCGGACGAGCAGTTGGATCTCATCTACGCCGACCCGCCCTTCTTCACCGGAAAGACCTTCAACACCCCTTCCGCCAGACCCCGGGCTCGGCGTAAAACCGCCCCGACAACGCGGACACCCGTTGCCCCGTCCCGCGACCACCAACTCCTGCTCTTCACGGAGCCCTCGGGCGGGGTGGGCTTTGCCGATTCCTGGCAGGGCGGCCTCGATAGCTACCTGGCCTTCCTGCGGCCGAGGGTCGAGGAGATGCGCCGCCTGCTCAAGCCCACCGGTACGCTCTACCTCCATCTCGACTGGCACGCGGTCCACTACGCCAAGGTGATGCTCGACGAGGTCTTCGGTTACGACAACCTGCTCAACGAGATCATCTGGTCGTACCGCACGGGGGGCCTCAGCCGCCGGTGGTTTGCCCGCAAGCACGACACCCTGCTCGTCTACGCCCGCCGATGTGGCCGGCAGAAGTTCCACGTGCAGCGGGGCGGGGCTTTCCGCACCGACGGATTGAACCATGACGAGCACGGCCGGCCGTACAAGAATACCCGATCCGGTCGGCTGTACTTTCATCCCGATGGGCCGACGATGACCGACGTCTGGGAGATCCCTTTCCTGTCGACCGTCTCGCGCGAACGCGTGGGCTACCCGACCCAGAAGCCCGAGGCCCTGCTGGAGCGCATCCTGCAAGCCAGCACCGACCCGGGCGACGTGGTCGCGGACTTCTTCTGTGGCAGCGGCACGACGCTGGCGGTAGCCGCCAAGCTGGGCCGGAAGTGGATGGGATGCGATTCCTCAAAAGAGGCGGTCAGAATCGCCCGACAGCGACTCAGTTGACAGCGCTGCTTCGTAGCGGCCGCCCCCCGTCGCGACCGTAGCGGTCGCCCCCTGTGGCGACCGGCGAACAGGCGATGCCTGCTGGATCCGCAGGCGCACTGCTCAAACAGCAGTGGCACACGGGACGCTTACACACACGATCATCGCGAGCCCACCCTTGCTACGCAAGGATGGGCCACCGGAAAGGCGAGTGGCCCACCCTCGCTGAGCGAGGATGGGCCACCCAATGTCGGCCGCCAGGGGGGAGGCGGCCGCTACGAACGATCACCGGCCCCTTACACGCGATCCGCACTGCTCATGGAGCAGCGGCAAACGCGCCGCCTGCACGCACAGGCGTTACGGGCACGAACCACTCCGTGTGGTGTTCAGGTTGTTGCGCACGGCCACCAGATCCAGGACGTTCACCGTGCCGTCGGCCGTCACATCCGCCCGGAAGTTCGAACCGGTCGCCGCCAGGTTCAACTGGTTGCGGACCTGCACCAGATCGAGAACGTTGACCGAACCATCACCGGTCACGTCGCCGACCAGAGCACCCAGACACACGGTGTCCGTCACCCCATTGCCGTCCAGGTCGGCGATCCCGGTGAAGTCCACGATGAGCGTCGAGGCGTTGGTCACGCCGGTCAGCGAGACCTCCAGCACGTTCCCCGCGGCCGTCAGGCCGGACACGGAGCCACTGGATACGCCGACGTCGTCGTTGTCCAGGCCACTGTCGTCGATCAGCTCATTGAGCGTCACGACCAGCAGAGTCGGGCCGGACTGACGCGGTTCCACCACCGTGCCGGGCAGCACATCCAGATCGAACGCCCCTTCGAGCCCGTGTGTCTTCCTCGACACCGCTGCCAGGATCGACGGCAGCTCGCAGGCATCCCCGACGCTGTTGCCGTCCGTGTCCGTCTGGTCCGCGTTCGAGACCTCCGGGCAGTTGTCCACGCAATCGGCAACGCCGTCTTCGTCGGTGTCCGTATCGGCCACGCCGCAACCGCACTGTCCGGGCTCGGTCTTGTCGGGATCTTCCGGGCAGCCGTCGTTGCAGTCGGCCGTACCATCCTCGTCGGTGTCGGTATCGGCCACACCGCATCCGCACTGCCCCGGCGCGGTCTTGTCCGGATCGGCCGGGCAGCCGTCGTTACAGTCGGGCGTACCGTCCTCGTCGGTGTCCGTGTCCGCCACACCGCACCCGCACACACCGGGCTCGGTCTTGTCCGGATCGGCCGGGCAACCGTCGTTGCAGTCGGGAGTGCCGTCCTCATCGGTATCCGTGTCCGCCACGCCGCACCCGCACACACCGGGCGCGGTCTTGTCCGGGTCGGCCGGGCAACCGTCGTTGCAGTCCGGCGTGCCGTCCTCATCGGTGTCATCATCCGGCACACCGCACCCGCACACGCCGGGCTCGGTCTTGTCCGGGTCGGCCGGGCAACCGTCGTTGCAATCGGGCGTACCGTCCTCATCGGTATCATCATCCGATACACCGCACCCGCACACACCGGGCTCGGTCTTGTCCGGGTCCGCGGGGCAGCCGTCCACGCAATCCGCGGTGCCGTCCTCGTCGGTATCGGTATCCGGCTCGCCGCATCCGCACTGTCCCGGCTCGGTCTTGTCCGGATCCGCCGGGCAGCCATCGACGCAGTCCGCGGTACCGTCCTCGTCGGTATCGGTGTCCGGCTCGCCGCATCCACACTGTCCCGGCTCGGTCTTGTCCGGATCCGCGGGGCAGCCGTCTACGCAGTCGGGTGTGCCATCCTCATCGATATCATCATCGGCCACGCCGCAGCCACACACGCCCGGCTCAGTCTTATCCGGATCCGCCGGACAGCCGTCGAGGCAATCCGCCGTACCGTCCTCATCGGTGTCATCATCGGGCACACCGCAACCACAAATCCCCGGCTCCGTCTTGTTCGGGTCGTCCGGGCAGTTGTCGGTCAGATAGATGAACGTGAACGCCGTGCTCCACACTCCGTTGAGGGCCGCATCGGTCGGCTTGAGACGCAGGTAGTACGTTCCGTCGACCTGGGCGCCCGGAGCGAAGGTCGTGCCCGTCTGGAAGGTCGTCGAGGTGCCGTCCGGGTCGTTTCCGAAGTAGACGTAGTACCCGATCAGCCCGGACACGCCCTCGCCGCTGCCCTGCGGGTCGGTCGAGCCCGACCAGGTGAAGCTGGGAGCCCCGACCGTGCCCTGGGGCACGCCGTCCTGCGCACCGCCCTGCTCGGTTACCGAGGTCGGCGCGGTCGGCGGCGTCGCATCGGTGCTGAAGTACGAGCAGTTGCCGACGTACGTGCGGTCGGCGTTCGCCAGCCGGCAGTACCAGCCGTGGCCGCCGACGCCCTGATCCGCCTTGACCATCAGCCGGTTCCACCCCTGCTTGAGGGTCACCGGCCCGACAAAATCGGTATCCGCAGCGGTACCACGGTCCACGTCGTTCGAGTGCACCAGCGCCCCGTTAAGCCACACCCGGACACCGTCGTCCGACCCGATGCCCAGGTAGCAGTTGGTCTTGTCGCCCGCCCCGTCGTACTTGACGTAGGTGAAGCCGTAGGAGGTGCCGTCGGTCGCCCCCGGGAACGCCGCCAAGGCGTCCACGATATCCGCTCCGGAGCTCAGGCTCTGCCACGTCTTGCCGTTGTAGGTGGCTCCAAGTCGGGCGGCCATCTGCGACTCACTGACCCGCGGGTCGGTGTTGGTCGGATCGAAGAAGTCCTTGGTCAGCCGCGTGGGCGGATCCGCCTCGTTATAGAAGCCGATGACCGCCCAGTTGCGGATGACGTTGGGATGCCCGGTCGGCGGGTTGTAGTCGATCTGCAGGGTGGCCTGCACGTCGGGGAAGTGCAACGGATAACCGACGCCCTTACGGCGTGTGGGCGCGCCGCTGCACCCGGTGCCTTCCTGGTCCGCCTTGAGGAGCACGCCGTTGGTCGGGCGCGTGGTGAAGTTCCACTCGAACCACTGCTCGCAGGCCCCGTGCCAGTTGTAGGCCGGCCCTAACTGCCCGCCCAAAGCGCCGCCGCCGCTGCTCCAGCCGGCACTGCCGTCCCGCGTGTTCCAGGTCACGTTCCCGTTCCACGACTGGTTCAGCGCGTAGCAACGCACCGTGGCCTGATAGCAGGCCGAGTCGATACACGAGTACGTGCCCGTACCCCCACGCGGCGGCCCAATGTGAAAGGCCCGGAACCTGCAATTGGTGATCAAGCTCTGGGCCGGGGCCGTGGTCATGTTGAACTGGAACAGCGACCGCGCCCGGTCCGTCTCACTGATGAAATTACCCACCCGCAGGTATTCATCGTTGCTGTCGGGGTACGAGGTATTGATCATCCGGTTCACTGAGACGTTCAGCGGACCGTAAGTGGCCGCCGACAGGTGGCCGGCCGCTATCGCGACCGCCAGACCGGCAACCAGCATCACGAGCCCCCGCCCACGAACCCCCGAACACAAACCGACATGAACACGCATGACACCGTCTCCTTCCTCTATAAGACTCTTTGAGAATCCATCCACTCCAGGCGATGGTCCACCCTTACCGCTCACGTAACCAAACAACTCGAACATCCCGACCGAATCGGCCGGCGATGCTCGTGATTGATCGGCGCAAAACTCCGCGACGAACGTCCCCACCCGTCGGAACCGGACCCTCCAGCCCCCGTTCCGCGGGCGACAGGCACGGGCCCTTCCCTCCCCTGCCTGCCAGGGACATGAGAACTTTTGCATGTGCAGTCTAACCGCGACCCCGCCCCATGTCAAAGCCAGTTTCCAGAACTGAGGCAACCGGTTGCGGCTTCGCCGCGCTGGAGCGACCCATGACTGAACCAATCGGTGCTACAGGATGCGTAGAAACGTCTCGCGATATCTACAAATGTCGCACCGAGTGGTATCGAACGCGACGCAAGGCGGGCAACAGAAGAGCGCAAAGGGAGGCCAAGACGAGGGGTGCCGATGATGGGGACAAACGGCAGTTACAGGGAGTCAAGCTGGCAAACGCAAAAACGCCAAGCCGCGAAGAGAACCTCAGGCATCAGCGCCTTCCTCCTCGCGTCCCGGCGTCTTCGCGTCACCCAATCGATCTGCGTCAGGCCAGGCTGCGGCGGTGATCCGCGGCCGTGACCGCACAGCCAAACCTCACGGGCACGCCACCGCGGTGTTCAGGCGATTGCGGACCTGCACCAAGTCGAGCACGTTGATCGTGCCGTCGGCCGTCACGTCCGCCCGAAAGTTGGAAGCGCTCGCCGCCAAGTTCAACTGATTGCGGACCTGCACCAGATCGAGGACGTTGACCGTACCGTCAGCGTTCACATCACCGGCCAATACGCGGACGTGCACCGAGGTGGCGCCCTGCAATCCGGGGACGCCTGAGACGGTAAGCGTCAGGCAACTGGCATTCGGCACGCCGCTGAGCTCCGCGGCGACCTCCGAGCCGTTGACCACCACCGCGTCCACACTGCCCGCCGAGGCCTGCACATCGGCGCCGGCCGCCGGCCCGCTGAGAGTCAGCAGCACCCGCGTCGGCCCGCCGGCCCGCGACTCGATGCCCGCGTTGGCGTAGCTGTCGATCGGCAAGTCGATGTCGAACTCATCCACCAGCCCGTGGCTCTTGCGCGAAACCGCTTCGGTCAAGAAGACCTCGCCGCCCTGGGTCGTGAACTGCCAGACCGGCCCGGCGGTCTCCCCGTCGGGGCAATGATTCCGGGCCACCACCTGCCAGCAATAGGTTGTCCCGGCGGCCAGCGACGTCACCGGCCAGCACAAGTTCGTGGTCGTACCCTGGAGCACCATGTTCGGGCCGCATTCCCCGAAGTACACGTCGAACGCGGGGATCAAACTGCTGAAAGCGGTCGCCCGTGTGACGTCCTCCCAGTTTGGACAACCGGTGTCCGGGCAGACGTTCGAGCGATCGCAGGCCCCGTCCTGAGCGAAATCGGTGTTGCCGCGGACCAGAATGCCCTCGACCTGCAGGGTGTTGAGGTTGAACACCGCGGACCCGGAGTTGCCGCCGTAGGTATCCAGGTTTGCCTGGAAGTATTCGGCCGGGCCGTTATCGCGAACCGTCGCGCCACCCGCGTACTTGCGCGGCAGGCCGACCGGGTGACCGACCACCACGAGTTGCTCCCCCGCGGAGACGGTTCCCTGCATCCGGACAGGCACCGGTTCATGTCCCGTCACGGGCCGATCCAGCCGAATCAGGCCCCAATCCGCGTTGGCTTCCTCACGCCCGATAATCTCGTCGCAGAAGTACACGTCGGAGGCGGGCACCGTGAGCACAGGCGTCGTGGCATCCTGCATGACGAAGCCGAATACAAACGCCGTTCCCGCACACTCGGAGCCGGTCCTGATGCAATGCCCCGCGGTCGCCATCACATCCGGCGCGACCAGGAAACCCGAGCAGAAAGCCGGGTTGGGTTGATCCCGGAACCGCTCATCCGCACACAACGGCCGACCGTACGTCCCCTGGTAGTACGCCGCAAACGTCGCACTCGGCAGAGAGTACGTCCCATTCCCGTTGTCGGCCAGATCTCCCGTCGAGACCAAAGCCACGGTGGAATCCCCCACCGCCCGGACCGCCTGATCGATCACCTCGTACTCATCGAGACGATCGTCGCTGCCGTAAATGAGCTTCGGGCGAGCGTAGGCGGGCACGATCTCGCCGCCGTCCCAGCAGAGATCGACGTCGAGCGGCACTTGCGTGGCCTCATCCGCCGGGTCCGGATCATGGGGGGCCGGCGGCGGATCGCAGACGCCGGCTCCAATGGT